>JAUXXW010000201.1 GCA_030684775.1 Pseudomonadota bacterium | reverse complement strand
CGCAAGCATCGGCACCAGCACGAACGGCGGCGTTGACCGCGCCGGTTTCGCCACGCACCAACACGGTGACATAACCGCCGCCGACGAATTGACGACCGATCAGGCGTACTTCGGCGGCCTTGGTCATGGCGTCAGCCGCCTCAATCGCGGGCACCAGCCCACGGGTTTCAATCATGCCCAGGGCAACACCGTTCACGTTAGCCATCAATATTCTCCATTACTTGAAAACAGATCGAGTCCTGCAGCCGTTTAGGCAGAGGGAGCGGACGGCAGGATGCCTTCCACTTCGCTGTGCACGCGGGCGATGATGTGCGCGGCAACCAGGCCGTCGCCAACACGTTCACAAGCATCGGCACCAGCGCGCACGGCGGCGTTGACCGCGCCGGTTTCGCCACGCACCAACACGGTGACATAACCGCCGCCGACGAATTGACGACCGATCAGGCGCACTTCGGCGGCCTTGGTCATGGCGTCAGCCGCCTCAATTGCGGGAACCAGACCGCGGGTTTCGATCATGCCAAGGGCGACACCAGTCATGTTAGCCATGTTAAAGCTCCTAAAAATTAACGATTGAGATTGAAGTATTGAAAATCAAGCGGAAGGCGCGGAGGGCAGGATGCCTTCCACTTCGCTGTGCACGCGGGCGATGATGTGCGCGGCAACCAGGCCATCGCCAACACGCTCGCAAGCATCGGCGCCGGCGCGAACGGCGGCGTTGACCGCGCCGGTTTCGCCACGCACCAACACGGTGACATAACCGCCGCCGACGAATTGACGACCGATCAGGCGCACTTCGGCGGCCTTGGTCATGGCGTCGGCCGCCTCGATCGCGGGAACCAGACCGCGGGTTTCAATCATGCCCAGGGCAACACCCATGTAATCAGCCATTTTGTTACTCCTTTACCTACAAGTTAGAAAACGAAATTCTTACCACACCCAAACACGGGCAATCGCGCCCAGTCACGTCATTGCTCATTCACCAGGCTCAATACGCGCATCGCCTTATCGAACCCACTCACTCGACCCAATTGTCGATGATCCCGCAGATGGTCAGGTCGGTCATGACCTTCACATCCGGCATCGCCAGTCGCGCGGCGCTGCCTGTTGTTGTGAACACCCACTTGCCGATCGGAACGCCTACCGGGTCGCTGGCAACCAGCAAAGCCCCTTTCTGGCTTTCCAATACGCGCAAGGAGGTGGATTTCAGGCCAGGCACGCGTCGCGTGCAGACCAGATCATCCTTGACGCGCATGATTTCCATCAGGCGCTGTCCCCTGTCCAATGGTCGATGATGCCGACGATGGTCAGGTCCGACGGATATTCCTTGCTGCCCGCGGCTTCACGCGCCGCCGACGAGCCCACACAAATCACCCAGTCGCCCGGGATGCAGCCCACCGAGTCGACCGCCACGCTGCGCGCGCCACCGACCTTGTCCTGTACGACCAGGAGCGGACGGTGACCGAACGCGTCGATGCGGTTGGTCGAAACCAGGGTTTTTTCAACTCTCATGATTCTCATGGCGCGGTCTCGGGAATCATCTCGCTCAATGTCCGGCTACCGGAGCATCTTCATCAATAAACTGGCAACGCTCGCTGCCCATGTGGTCGCTCACCGCCATTTGGCAATGCAGCAAGCCCTGCTTGTGCAATTGCGGGTAGCGCGCCTCGATGGCGGCCTTGACGCGCTTGCAGCGTGACACCGTCCGCTCACGCGCGCCAGGAACCCGCGAGGTGTAATGGAAATGAACCAGTATCGGCACCGGCAGGCCGTGGTTGACATTCAGCCCGGTAAAGATCCGGATGCCGACATCCATACAGGCGGCGCCTTCTTCCACGGTGTCGAGGTGCGCAAAATAGAACTTGTTGCGCAGTTGCAACTCACTCATCGCCTCACCGGCACAGATGAAACGCTCGTTGTGGCCGATCACGGCGTAGCGTCCGGCGTGGTGCTGGATGACATATTCAATCTGCGACAGGTTGGCTTCCAGCAGGCGCAGGATCAGCTTGCGCATGCCGGGGTCGAGCGTGCCCCTGCCCTGGCCCCAGCCATCGGTGGCTTCGCCCTCGGCGACGGCGGTTTCGATGCGCGCCCGGGCCTGCTGCGCGGTCATGCCCAGCGTATCGCGGTACAGCTCCGCGCTTTCGACATAACGATGTGGGCTGCTTTCGCCATTGCCATCGGGCAGATGCACGCGGATGGCATCGACATCGGTGTCTATGCCGACCAGCAGGATTTCCGGCGCCGCGCCGCGACCAAAGGTGTTTTCAATGGCGGCGCGCAATTCGTTCAGACGCGCAAGCGCCTTCTCGGTCGCCAGGCTGTCGTTGCTGCCATGCGCCGCGCAGCCCTGATCGCAGGGATTCGAGGTGCTGTAGTGATAGACGGCGATCTTGAGGTACTTGCCGTCTTCGCAGGCGGGAATGCCGCCGGTCAGACGCTCAAGCTCGCGGTGAGTCCAGTCCGCGACATCCATTTCGATATCGAACATCGCGCCGGCGTAGGCTTTGACCAGGATGGAGGCATCCGGGGTCATGCGGAACACGAATGGCAGCAGGCCCTGCAACCGACCATCGGCGCAGGGGCTGATGTCCAGTGTGTGATAGCCGCAGGAACGGATGAACGCGCTATCCAGGGTCATGCGTTCGCGCCAGGAGGACTGGTCGGCATCGACCTGGGCGATGCACTCCTTGAAGCTGCGGAAGATGCAGTAGGAGTGCAGGGCGCGAAGATCGAGTCCGGACACCCAGGCCTCACCCAACAGCGATTGCGGGAGTTCATAGCCAAGCCGTTCGCGCGCCATACGCTGGGCGCGCGTGACGAAATCGAGCTCGTGCTGCTCGGCGGACAGCGCCTTCAGCGTATCGACGATCGCCGCGAAACGCCCGCGTACCTTGTCCTCGTAGACGGACAGACTGCGATTCAGTTGCGGGTCGACCAGCGCGTGCTCGCAACGCTGGCCCGGGGCGACGACGCAGGCCGGATTGGCGAGCTCCTTCGCGGGCAGCGTGCCAGCCTTGAGCATGGCGGCGAGTCGTTTGCGTGTATTCACGGTCTATCCTCAGCCGCGCGCGCCACCGGACAAGGTCACTGCCGCGCCCTTGCTGGTGCTGCCCGAAGACCCGGTGATCCGGCTTTCCGCCGGGGCGGGGTGTTCGACGACTTCACGGAAACGCTGCGCGTTCATGCCCATGCCACGCGCATTGCCGCGTTCCGTCGGATTGCGCGACAGACTCGACGCGCCTTCAGTGCCGGTTACACGGCTCAGCGCATTCCAGGCATCGCCAGTCACGCGTCGGCCATCCTGACTGCCTTCGCCGGTGAGACGTTGCGCGGCGGTGATGACTTCCTCCTGGGTCGCCATGACCTGCACCGTATCCCGGTGACGGAACTCGGGCGTACCGGTAATCAGGCCATTCGCCTTGTTGACCGGCCCGGTAATGCGCTCACTGTTATAAGCCGCGCCGGTGACTGCATTCATGCGTTGCTCGCTGGCAATCCGCGCCGGCGAGCTGATGCTGAAATCCATCGGCGCGGCGGGACGCGCGGGTTCCGCCCAGGCGGTAGCGCGAGATACGAATCTTCCGCTGGTGACGCATTGCGCCATCGCGTTGTCGGAACCGACATAAGGTGTACCGCTAACCACTTCACAAGCCCCTCGTTGATCGCCCGTCATGACCGATCCCCCGGCGCCGGGACGGTCACCCGTGACGGCTGTGCTGGGAATGATCGCGCTGCTACGGATACGCGCTTCCTGCGCCAGCAATGCCGGCGATTCGCAGAAGCTGTTGTATTGCCCACGGCCAATGTAGGGCGTGCCGCTGATCGGCGCGCAGCCACCCGACTCGGCGCCGGTGACGCGAGTGGAACGGCCGACGTACGCGCCGGTAACGGGTTGGCCACGCCAGGTTTGATCGATCGCGACTTTGGCAATAGGCGCAACCGGGGTGCTGACGGCACAAACAGCTTGCTGCTGCGCGGTGCCGACATAATCTATTCCGGTGACGGATTTGCACCCGCCCATCTCGTCACCGGTTACTTTTGGGGAGCGGCCGACCTCCGTACCCGTCAGCGTGCGACCGGCGAGGGTCTGCATGCTGGCCACTTTTTTCGGCCCGGTGCTGTCGCACAGGGCGCCAAAGTTCGACGGTGTGAAGTACTGCGATCCGCTGATGCTGCGGCAGGAACCAGGCTCATCGCCGGTCACCTTCTCGGAACGCCCGACCTCGCTGCCCGATACGGACTGATTGGCGCGCGAGGACATGACGCTCACCTTGCGCGGCGCGCTCGGCGCATCGGTGTTGCACACCGTCTTGTACTGCTCTTGCGATAGATACTCGGTGCCGGTGATGCCGCGACAAGCGCCGGTCTCGTCGCCGGTGATCTTGCTGGTGTGGCCCACCGCCGTTCCGGTGACCGACATGCCATGACTGGTATGGGTCAGCACCACTTTCTCGGGGGCAGACGCCACGGCCGTGGGCAGGGGATAGCCCGTGCCGGTGATCGGGCGGTCGGCGCCCCGCTCGCCGCCGGTCACGCCGGCGGGACGATTGACCAGGGTGCCGGTGATCGACTTGCCTTTGCCGCTATCGGTGACGCCGACCTTGACCGGCGCGGGCGCGGGCCGACTGGCACAGAATTCGTCGAAGCGCTCGGCCGCGAGGTACTCGGTACCCGTGATGCCGCTGCACGCACCCACTTCATCGCCGGTGACATTGATCGCACGGCCGACTTCGGTGCCTGTCACCTTGTGCTCGCGCACTGTGGTGCTGACACCGACTTTGGCGGGCGCGGGTTTCGGACGCGCGGCGCATAGCGTATCGAACTGCTCGCTGCCGACGTATTCGGTTCCGGTAACCGAGCGGCAAGTGCCGGGTTCGTTACCGGTCACTTTCTTGATGCGATCGACCATCGTGCCGGTGACGCTCTGGCCGGACAGTGTGTGGCCTTCCTCAACCTTGGCGGGGGCCGGCACGACATTGCGGGCGCGCATGCGGCCCGAGGGACGGTCGGCCTTGTGGCTGGCTTCGGCACGTCCGGCTAGGGATTGCACCAGACGATGCTGCATCGCCACCTGCCGACCGGTCGCGCCTTTGGTGATGGCCGCTTGCCAGTCTTGTTGCGGCATGGAAGCGGCAATCCTGGTCGCTTGCGCCACGCGTTTCAAACCGGCCTTGCCATCCTGAGACAGCGCGGCGCGGCGTGCACGTGCAAGCGCGCGGCCCGTGGGAAGTTCCGCCGATTTCTTGATGGCGTTTTGCAGCGGGGTCGTGATTTCGGCGGCGGCTCTCAGGCCGGCGCCGGATTGCGTGGTGGCCGCCGGCTGATCGCCGCAGCCGCCCGGCGCGCCGTTGCAGCCGCAACCGCAGGATTGATTCGTTGGCGCGACTTGCTGCTGGGCAACGATGTCGCGGGTGGGACGAACACGGCCACTCGGACGCGTGGCGGTCGGCTGTAGCGCCGCCTTGCCGGATTGGCTCAATGCCTCGCGGCGCGCACGGCTTGCATTTTTCCCGGCGGTGGACGCCTGGTTTTTCGCAACCAGTGCCGCGACAGCGGCAGGCGAGACCGTCGACGCGGTACGGGTGGATACGGCTTGGCTAATGGTCTGGCTGATCGGCGCGGAGGCAGAGGCTGCAACACGTGGTTCCGCCGACTTTCTGGTGAACGCCGTTTTCATTACACCTGCCTTGCCGTGCAAGGCCATGGCCTGCCGTCGCTTCAAGGCCAACTCGCGACCTGAAAGGGTCGCGCTGGCCGAACTATCTGTGGCTAGTGTCATCACTCACCTCGGACTTCTTGGGGGGGTGCTGAGGCTGCGAACCTGCAGATTCGCAGCCTCAGCAAGCGCTGTTCAGAATGGCTATAGAAGGCGACGCCGGGCTCAACTTCGCCCGACGTCGATTCAACTATCAGCGATAAACCACGAATGCCATGCCCTGGCTCTGCGCGTAGTTGTCATACGCCAGGAAGCGAACCAGATGGTCGGGGAATTCGCGGTGGCAGGCTTCGATTTCCGCCAGTACGGAGTCGATTGACTGCTCGCCGAACAACGGCAATTTCCACATGTACCAGTAGTTGCTGGTGGCGGCGGTGCCCTTTTCGGTGTGCTCGACCGCCGGGTTCCAGCCCTGGGCGATGCAGTAGGCGATCTGGCGATGCACCTGATCCGCCGTCATCGCGGGCAGATACGAGAAGGTTTCGTATTTCTTGGAGGCTTTGTAAGCTTGAACAGCCATGTCTATTTCCTTTCAAATATTTAGGGGGGCAGGGGCTGAGGGCTTGAAGTACACGGCGATCCCGCGCGTATCCGTTGACCCTGTGCCAGCCACCTGAATCCTGATTACTTGTTCGCGATATCCAGCTTGTCGACGGTGTCGAACTCGAACTTGATCTCTTTCCAGGTTTCCATGGCGATCTTCAGTTCGGGCGAGTGCGAGGCGGCGGCGGCGAGGATTTCCTTGCCTTCCTTCTCGAGTTGACGGCCTTCGTTACGCGCTTGCACGCAAGCTTCCAGCGCGACGCGGTTGGCGGCGGCGCCGGCGGCGTTGCCCCAGGGGTGGCCGAGCGTACCGCCACCAAACTGCAGCACGGAGTCGTCACCGAAGATGGACACCAGCGCCGGCATGTGCCAGACGTGGATGCCGCCGGATGCGACGGCGAAGGTGCCGGGCATTGAACCCCAGTCCTGATCGAAGAAGATGCCGCGTGAGCGATCTTCCGGCACGAAGGATTCGCGCAGCAGATCGATCCAGCCCAGGGTGGAGGCGCGGTCGCCTTCCAGCTTGCCCACCACGGTGCCGGTGTGCAGGTGATCGCCACCGGACAGGCGCGCAATCTTGGTCAGGACGCGGAAGTGGATGCCGTGGTGCGGGTTGCGGTCGATCACGGCGTGCATGGCGCGGTGGAGGTGCAGCAGCATGCCATTCTCGCGACACCAGTTGGCCAGGCCCGTGTTGGCGCAGAAGCCGCCGGTGATGTAGTCGTGCATGATGATGGGGGCGCCGATTTCCTTGGCGTACTCGGCGCGACGGTACATCTCTTCCGGGGTGGGGGCGGTCACGTTCAGGTAGTGGCCCTTGCGCTCGCCGGTTTCGGCTTCGGCTTTCAGGGTGGCTTCCTGGACGAAGTCGAAACGCTGACGCCAGCGCATGAAGGGCTGGCTATTGACGTTCTCGTCGTCCTTGGTGAAGTCCAGGCCACCACGCAGGCATTCGTACACGGCGCGGCCGTAGTTCTTGGCGGACAGACCCAGCTTGGGCTTGATGGTGCAACCCAGCATCGGACGGCCATATTTGTTCATGATGTCGCGCTCGACCTGGATGCCCAGGGGCGGGCCGCCGCAGGTCTTGACGTAGGCGATCGGGAAGCGGATATCTTCCAGACGCAGCGCGCGCACGGCCTTGAAGCCAAACACGTTGCCTACCAGCGAGGTGAACACGTTCACCATGGACCCTTCTTCGAACAGGTCGATCGGGTAGGCGATGAAAGCGTAGAAACAGGTGTCGTCACCAGGCACATCCTCGATGCGATAGGCACGGCCCTTGTAGTAATCCATGTCGGTCAGCAAGTCGGTCCAGACCGTCGTCCAGGTGCCGGTAGAAGACTCGGCAGCCACGGCTGCCGCGGCCTCTTCACGATCAACGCCAGCCTGGGGGGTGATCTTGAAGCACGCCAGGACGTCGGTATCCAGCGGGGTGTATTCGGGCATCCAGTAGGTATGGCGATAATCCTTGACGCCGGCGTTATAGGTCTTCACAGCCATTGATTGCTCCTTGCGCAGATGTTAGTTGGCGGACAGACAACCCTGCCCCCTTGCAGACACAACCTATTGGTGCATTGCATCGGCTCGACTTTAGAGATCAGAATGCATAAGTAGAACTTTTTATTTCTTATTCTCATTATTAGCAAAATATATGATTAACCACTGGACCTTGCAGCAGTTCCGTCTCTTCGAGGCGGTGGCGCGCCACCAAAGTTACACCCGCGCGGCGGAGGAGTTGTGCCTGACACAGCCGGCGGTGCATATCCAGGTGAAGCGTCTGGAAGAGAGCATGGGCTTGTCATTGATCGAGGTGGTGGGCAAGAAAATTCTGCTTACCCGCGCCGGTAAAGAGGTCCTTGCCGTCGCTTTGGCGGTGAGGTCACAGTTGAACGCGCTCTCCGGCACGCTGACGGATATCAAGGGCAAAGTGGCCGGCCCCCTGCACATCGGCGTGGTGACGACCGCGCAGTTCTTCACACCGCATTTCCTGGGTCAGTTTCTGCGCGACTATCCCGATGTTCGGCCCCTGCTCAAGGTGGCCAATCGGGAGCAGATCGTCGAACGACTCTCGGCCAACGAAGATGATCTCGTAATCATGGGACAGGTGCCGGACAACATCGCGCTGAGCGTTCACCCCTTCATGGACAACATCCTGGAGCCCATCGCGCATCCAGAGCATCCGATGGCCGGACAGCGCGATATATCGCTGGAAACATTCGCGGCGGAGCGGTTTTTGATGCGTGAATCCGGTTCGGGTACACGCTCGGCGACTGAGCGGCTGTTTGCTCGACATGGGCTCAAACCCTCCATCTACATGGAGCTGGGGTCAAGCGAGTCGATCAAGCAGGCGGTCATGGCGGGCCTGGGGGTGTCGGTGCAATCCACCAGCAGCCTCGCTCTGGAAAAGGAAACCGGGCGCATCGTGGCGCTCGACGTCGTCGGTTTTCCGCTGCGCAGGATGTGGCATGCGGTCCATCTGAAGGGCAAGCACTTGAGCCTGACCGCCGCGACCTTCCTGGAATATCTGGCTCGCGAGGGACCCAAATTCGGAGCCAGATGAGGGTGAGCGACAGTTCATCCGCAACGCATTCTTGCTGACAGCGATCAACGAAGGTTTTCCTCTTCCACCACCGGCTTGTGCGGCAACGGCAATACATGGGCGGCGGCGTTTGGCGAGCAGCATCAGCATCGCGCATGGCCGCCTTGCCGTACAAGTTGTGCAACAGAAACCCTGTAGGGTGTGCCGTGCGTACCGGCTGACTTGCATAGCACCGGCTAGGCGCATATCTATCAAGAACACCATTGCGAGGTTCCACTCATGCTGGCCTACGCCGCGAAATTTGTGCTTCTGGCCCTGCCATTCTGTCTGGTGGCCGGCGCCTGGGCTGCGTGCCCGGCGCTGCCGGAGGGGTTTGTGCCGCCGCCGGAGCGGCACAGCCAGGTCGATCTGCAACACGAGTTGGCGCAACCCTGGCAGGCGGGTGGCGAGATCGTCCTGCTCTGTGCGCCGGGTGGGGAGGCAAATGCGCGGCCACTGGCCGGGCGGCGGGCGCTGCCACCGGCGAACGCCGAAGCGGAGAGCGCGCGTCGAGCGGAACATTTCGCATTGGCGCGGCGGCTCAACTTCGCGCACAAGGGCGAGGTCAACACCCGCACCCTCGCGTTGCTGCCGCAGCATATCGAATTGCTCGAACGTTTCGCTCTGAGTGATGCCGGCGCGGTGTGGTTTCGCGAGGTGGCGGACGACACCCTGCGCCTGTTCAACAAGGGCTATCTGGAATACGACCAGGCGCTGTGGCGGCGCGCCCTCAGCAGTGCCCCCGGCTCGGGAAAATCGCCCGAGCCGCCCCCCGTGGGGGCCAAGTCGATCTTGGGGCGGCCCGGCGATCGACTTGAGAGCGGCCGCATACCCAAGCTCTCGCAATTGCTGACCGGCCGCCTGACCGAGGCCGGCCAATTCGCCGAGGATGCCCAGGTGTTCAAGTTCGGCGCCTATGCCGGGCCGGGGGCGATGGCGCAACCGGGCGGCATCGGCCTGGGCGACGCCGGCTTGCGTTGCCACTTCCCCAGCAGCGACGAACTGGTCGACCCGCACGCCATCCTCTCCCACGAGTTCGGCCATACCCGCTATGGCGATCCGGACAGCGCCGGCACCCTGCTGGGCGAGGCGCGCACTGTCGAGCGTTACGAAAACCCGGTACGGGTACGCAACGGCTATGAACCGCGCACGCTGTATTTCGAGCGCACCGACCAGGGCAAGCTGGAACCGGGCAAGGGCAGCCTGCTGGAGCGCCTGAAGATACTGGAACGGGAAAAAGGCATTTCGATCACCGACCAGCTCACGGTGGATCGTTACCACTGCGACTGTCCCGGCCCCCTGCCGGTGTTCCTCAACTGCGAAGTCCGCCGGCGGCCGGGCGCCGACGGCATCACCAGCCCCGCCTTCGAGCACGACTGCAAGCTGAACTGGAAGCCTGAGCCGCAGGATGTCGACACTCGACCGGGCCTGAAGGAATTGGCGCCGAGGCCCAAGTAGATCGGCTTGCTACTGGTGTCATGTTGTTGGTTTCCGGTATGTTCAGGGGAGTCCAACCCGTGAAGATTCGACATGACATTTGCCCTTCCCGCTGATGTAAGCATCCTGCTGGATAGCTGGCTGGCGCAGCCTGGGTCACCCAGCTTCTGGTGGCAGGTCGGCATGTTATCGCTGGCCGCGGCGGGTGCCTTTTTGGTGCACCGCACACTCGGCCAGAGTCTGGGGCAACGCTCGGTGGGCAGCGCGGAATACACGCTTCAGCGGCTGACCCTGAGTAGCATTCAGCGCCTTCTCTTTCCTCTCAGCATGCTCCTGGGCGTGCTGGCGGGAAGGGCCATGCTGGGCGGCATGGGACATCATGTCGAGTTGCTCAACCTGGCTGTTCCTCTGCTTGCTTCCCTGGCCACCATCCGTTTCGCGGTGTACTTCCTGCGCAAGACATTCCGCCCCGGCCCGGCGGTCAAAGCCTGGGAAGGGCTTATTTCCAGTTCGGCGTGGATCATCGTCGCCCTGCATCTGCTCGGCTGGCTGCCCGCCGTGCTGGAAGGCCTCGATGGGGTGGCCTTGCGGGTGGGCGACAACCGGATTTCCGTGCTCGTGGTCGGCAAACTGGTCTTTGCCGTGGTCCTGTTGTGGGTGTTGGCGTTGTGGCTGTCGCGGCTCATCGAGAGCCGCATCGGCCAGGCCGAATATGTCAACGCCAGCATGAAGGTGGCCCTGGTCAAGCTGAGCAAGTTCGCGCTGCTGGTCGTGGCTCTCCTGCTGGCGCTCAACATGGTCGGTATCGATCTCACCGCCCTGGCGGTGTTCGGCGGCGCGGTGGGTGTCGGCCTCGGCTTCGGCCTGCAACGCATCGCCAGCAACTTCATCAGTGGCTTCATCGTCCTGTTCGACCGCTCCATTCGCCCGGGCGACGTCATCACCATCGGCGATAAATTCGGCTGGGTGCAGGAACTGCACGCCCGCTACGTGGTGGTGAAGGATCGCGACGGCGTCGAGCGGCTGATCCCCAACGAGACCCTGATTACCACCGAGGTAATCAACTGGAGCTACACCGATCGCAATGTGCGCCTGAAGATTCCGGTGTCCATCAGCTACGACAACGATCCGGAACAAGCGCTCGCCTTGTTGATGGAAGCCGCCAAGGCCAATCCCCGCGTGCTTGCCGACCCGCCGCCCGGCACACGGCTGATGAGCTTCGGCGACAACGGCATCGAACTGGAACTGCGGGTGTGGATTCAGGACCCCGAGGCCGGCCTGGCGATTGTGCGTTCGGACATCAACCTGGCCATCTGGCGCGCCTTCAAGGCCGCCGGCATCACCATCCCCTATCCCCAGCGCGATTTGCATATCCGTAGCGGGCTGGAGGTGTTGACGTCCGGCGCGTCCGTGAAAAGTTGATGGTGCAAGAAAAACCGTCATTCCCGCGCGGGCGGGAATGACGGTTGCTTTGGTGGCGGTATTGGAAATATTCACGGCTTCCGAGTAAGGGCGCGATCCGCCGCTCGGTTGTAGAGTGCGCCGCGCGCACCAATCCGCGCGCCGCCGCCCATCGGCGACTGGACTAAGGGGCCGTAAATGAATAGCTTGGACGATTATGGGCGTGCTGGCGGGATGTGCCGCAAGACGCCGGGCGCGCGGCATGGCCGTTCCCTGTAAGCGACCGGCAACGCAGCGGCGCGCCCGTCAACGTGGCCAGAACGTTCTAGTTATTTGTTTACGGCCCCTAAGCTGGAGGCACAGGGAAAAGCCATGAGCCACGCTTCCACATTGCCGAATTCCAGCCCACATCAGACGGTGAGCCGAACGGCTGCGCCACAGCCTGACTTGGCCGACGCGGCGCTGGGCTGGTGGTGCGAGTTCGATGGCGTCCGTCTGGCGGCGCATCTGGCGGCGTTGCGCGAGGCGGGGGAGGCCCTGCCGTTGCGCCTGGGCTTCCTCGACGAAGTCCTCGGCCAGAGCCTGGATCAGGCCGGCTATGGCGCCTGGTTCGAGCGTTTCCAGTGCGAGCAGGATGTGGATGCCGCCGCCGTCACGGTGGCCGCCGCGCTGGCCGACATCTGGCAAAGCGGCGACGATCTTCGCCGTCTGTCGCCCTGGCTGACCCGTTGCCGGCAATTGCTGGGCGCCGCACCCGCCCCCGCAGCCCTGCCGCGCGCGGCCATGCTGGGCTATGCGGCGGCCACGGAAATGGTGAGCGGCGCCGGCATCATGCAGGCTCGCGCCAGTTTCGCGGCCTGTCGGGAGGCGGCGGACGTGGCGCGCTCGTTGCCGCTACGTTTGTTCCAGGCCACGTTCGAGACCTACGCCCTGTTATGGGCGGGCGAATTCGCCAGCGCCGAGGTGTTGTTGAACGATGCCTCCGACCTCGCCTGTCGACCCGGCACGCCTTACCTGGCCGGGTTGTTCCTGCGTACCAGCCTGTGCCTGTTCCTGACTTTGCGCGGCGATCCCGTGGCCGCGCGGCATCTGTTGCTGGACGACGCGCGCCAGCCCGGTTTCGACAACCTGCCGCCGATTCCCTGGCTGACCGCGCTCTCCAATCTGGTTTATGCCGCCGCCCTGGAAGGCGACGAGATCGCGGTGGAAGCACTGGGTGCGCGTATGCGCAAACGCCTGGTGCCGGCGGGCAACGCCTTCTATCACGCCTATCTGCACATGAGCCTGGGGCTGGCCGATTTGCTGCTCGGGCGGCCGGCCACCGCCCTGGCGCACGCACGCGAATCGCGCACCCTGGGACAGCCGACCTGGAGCCCGGTGGCCCAGACCATGCCGGTCTTGCTGGAAGTGCAGGCGCGGGTGGACCTGGGCGATTACGACGGCGCCCTGGCCCTGGCCGATGCCTGGCTGCCGAAATGGCAGGCGGTGGGCCACATGAGCATCGCCAGCAACGCGGCGGTGGAAATGGCCGTGGCGCATGTCCGCCAGGGCCAGCCCGACCGCGCCCGCGCCGCGCTGGAATATACCCGCCGCCTGCTGCCGCGCGGCGAGAGCCTGGTGCTGTTCCACCGCCCCGCCGACTATCTGGCGCAACTGCTCGCCTTGCTGGTTCCCGCCGGCAAGGCCGCCGATCTGCCTTGCGATCGCTATCCCGTCGCCATCCACACGCTCGGCGAGCTGCGCGTGCGGGTGGGGGCGCGTCTGCTTTACGACCGCGACTGGCGCGGCGAGCGTGCGAAAAGCCTGCTCAAGTCGCTGGTGGTATTGGGCGGGCGCAAGGTCTCGGCGGACACGCTGGCCAAGCTGTTGTGGCCGGATGCCGACGGTGACCAGACGCGCAACAACCTGAAAGTGGCGGCCTGGCGTCTGCGCCAGTTGGGCACGGAACGCGGTGAAACCGCGCTGCCCTGGCTGCTCATGCACAACGGCCAACTGTCACTGGCCAGCGGCGTGGTCGGTGTCGATGCCCTCATCTTCCAGGAAAGCGCGAAAACCGCCCTGCGCGGGCGTCCGCCCGACACGCCGGCTTTGCTGCGCGCGCTCGACCTCTACGAAGACGATTTCCTGGCCGGCGACGACAGCCAGCTCTGGATCAGCGACCACCGCCAGCGCTTGCGCGAAACCTTCCTGAGCCTCGCCCGTGCCCTGGCCGACCAGGCCGCCACACACGAGGAACTGGAACAGGCCGTGGCCTACCTGGAACGCGGTCACTACCTTGATCCGCTTGATGAGCGGACAGCGGAGCGTTTGATGACGTGCTATCTGAAACTGGGCCACCCCGGCAAGGCACTGACCTCGTTCCGCGAGATCGAGACCGCGCTGGCCGGAGAACTTTCCATCCGGCCCGGCGCAAGCCTCTTGCGGCTGGCCGCACAGGCGCGACTGCCGTAATTCTCGTTATTGCCCCACGATCACTCCCTGCATCGGCGCGATCAGGCCGACCAGTTCGTTTTTCTCCTTCTCGGGCACCTTGAAGGCGTCGAGAACACTGACCAGGTTTTGCGCGACGGCACCGAATTCGGCGTTCGTGATGTTCAGGCCCTTGTGCGCGGTTTTCATGTCACGGCCGGTGTAGGTGCAGGGTCCGCCGGTGGCGGCGCAGAGTTGTGTTTTCAATTGCGGCGCGCAGGCGCCGGTGAGGCGTCCGGCCAGACGTGGGTCGGCTTTGGAAATCCTGATGGTTTCATCCACCGCCGCGTTGATGGCGTCATGCCCACCCAGGCGCCAGTAGAGGCTGGCGTGTTCCAGGCTGAGCGGTTTCTGGGCGGCGTAGAACATGGCGAGGTCGTCCATGTCTTGCTGGGTCAGGCCCACCGAGAGGATGTTCATCACCGGGTGGAAGCGGCGCCCGGTTTTGAAGTCCGTCAGGCTCTGGCCGAGGCGCTGGGTGGATTGGCCCGCCATGCGGACGCTGGGATAGGTGACGTTGCCATCGACGCCGTGGCAACCGCTACAGAACATGGACTTGGCCGAACCGGCCTGGGCGCTGCCGGCGGCGGCGACCGTCGCGCTGGCCAACAGGATGCCGATGCCGACGAGCGCGGTAATAAAGCGTGTGCGTTTCATGGTGATCTCCTTGTACAAGCGCCACGACACCCCGTTCCGGGGCGCCGCTGTTATTTCCGCTTTCTGTATAGGGTCATGCCGGTTTCAAACCGGTTACAGATGCGCGTGCCGGGGCGGGGAGGGCGGGCGCGGTGGTAACATCGCCGCCTTCAATTTCTTGGTTTTTTCGAGGCGCAGAATCATGGCCGGTCATTCCAAATGGGCAAACATTCAGCACCGCAAAGGGCGTCAGGACGCCAAGCGCGGCAAGGCATTCACCAAGCTGATCAAGGAAATCACGGTCGCCGCGCGCATGGGCGGCGGTGACCCCAGCTTCAACCCGCGTCTGCGCCTGGCGATCGAAAAGGCCAAGGCGGAGTCGATGCCCAAGGACAACATCGAGAACGCCACCAAGCGCGGCACCGGTGAACTGGAGGGCGTCAACTACGAGGAAATCCGCTACGAGGGCTACGGCCCCGGCGGCGCGGCGGTGATCGTCGATTGCATGACCGACAACCGGGTGCGCACCGTGGCGGACGTGCGCCACGCCTTCAACAAGTGCGGCGGCAACCTCGGCACCGATGGTTCCGTGGTGTTCCAGTTCCAGTATTGCGGCCAGATCATCCTGGCGCCCGGCGCCGATGAGGACAAGGTGATGGAAGTCGCCCTGGAAGCCGGCGCCGAAGACGTGGTGAGCAACGAGGACGGTTCCATCGAAGTCATCACCGCGCCCACCAACGATCTGGCCACGGTGAAGGAAGCCCTGGACGCCGCCGGTTGCACCACGGTGATGGCCGAGTTGGCGATGAAGGCATTGAACGAAACCGAGGTCAGCGGCGACGACGTGCTCAAGTTCCAGAAGATGCTGGACATGCTCGACGACCTCGACGACGTGCAGGAAGTGTTCACGTCGGCGATTCTGCCGGACGATTGAAGTCGGCGCCGCGCGCCTCATGAGACTCCTCGGTCTCGATCCCGGTCTCCGCGTCACCGGCTATGGCGTCATCGACAAGGTCGGCCAGACGCTGACGTATGTGGCGAGCGGGGTGATTCGCACCGAGACCGGGGAATTGCCGGGGCGCATCAAGATCATTTTCGAGGGGGTGATGGAAGTGCTGGAGCAGTTCCGCCCCGAGGTCGCCGCCATCGAAAAGGTGTTCGTCAACGTCAATCCGCAGTCCACCTTGTTGCTTGGGCAGGCGCGCGGGGCGGCGATCGCGGCGCTGACTTCGGCGGGGCAGCCGGTGTTCGAGTACACCGCGTTGCAGGTGAAACAGGCGGTTGTGGGTAACGGCCACGCCGAAAAACAGCAGGTGATGAATATGGTGAAACGACTCCTCAACCTTCCCACCGAGCCGCGCTCGGATTCCGCCGATGCGCTGGCTTGCGCGATCTGCCATGCCCACGGCGGTATGGGCCTGGCAGGCTTGATGACGGTCGCGCGGCGTCGCCGCGCCGGGAGAATGCTGTGAGCAAAGCCGCCGCCGCGCCGCTGGAGCCGACCCCCGAAGCCCTCGCCAACCCGGTCAAACGCTATCTGCTGGCGACGCGGCCGGCGTTTCTCACCATTGCGCTGGCCGGCTGTCTGCTGGGCTTCGCCACCGCACTGGAGACGGCGTTTTCCTGGCCGCTCGCCTTGCTGACCCTGCTCCTGGCGGTGGCGGCCCAGGCCGGCGTGAACGTGTTCAACGATTACTACGACCACCTGAACGGCACCGATGAGGCCAATGTGGATCGTCTGTTTCCCTTCACTGGCGGTTCCCGCTTCATTCAGAACGGGGTGATGTCGCCCCGGCAGACGCTGCTCTACGGCCTGGTGCTGTTCGCCGGGGTGATCGTCGGCGGCCTCTGGTTGATCGAGACGCGCGGCACCGGGTTGTTCTGGATCGGCCTGGCCGGTTTGCTGATCGGCTGGGCGTACTCGGCGCCGCCGCTCAAGCTGAACAGCCGCGGTCTGGGCGAGGCGTGTGTGGCGGCGGGCTTTCTGCTCATCGTCGCCGGCGCGGATTTCGTGCAGCGCGGCGCCCTGTCGCTGGCTCCCTGGCTGATCGGCCTGCCTTATGCCCTGCTGGTGACCAACATCCTTTACATCAACCAGTTCCCGGACCGCGCCGCCGACATTCAGGCGGGCAAGCTGCACTGGGTGGCGCGCCTGGAGCCGACTGTGGCGGCTCGTGGTTACTGGCTGATTCTCGCCGCCGCCGTGTTGACGCAGCTCTGGCTGGTGGCGAGCGGCTGGCTGCCGGCGCTGGCGCTGGTTTCCTTGCTGGCGGTGTTGCCCGCGCTCAAGGCCGGGCGGCTGTTGTCGCAACATGCCGACGAGCCGGCACAACTGGCTCCGGCCCTTCAGATGACCATCGTCGCCGCGCACTTGCAGCCGGTACTGCTGGGGCTGGTTCTGGCGTTGGGGTGAATGTAGCGCCGGCATCCTTGCCGGCGTTTTTTAAAAGACGCCGGCAAGGATGCCGGCGCTACAGGGGCTGAGATGATTGGACGACTTACCGGAACCCTGCTGGAAAAACAGCCGCCGCAAATCGTGGTGGATGTGGCCGGCGTCGGCTACGAGGTGGATGTGCCGATGAGCAGCTTCTACAACCTGCCGGCGATCGGCGAGAAAGTCGTCCTGGTCACCCATTTCGTGGTGCGCGAGGATGCGCAGCAGTTGTACGGTTTTCTCACCCAGAAGGAGCGGGCGGCGTTTCGTGAACTCATTCGCATTTCCGGGGTGGGGCCGAAGCTGGCCTTGTCGGTGCTCTCCGGGTTGAGTGTGGATGACCTGGCGAGCTGTATCGTCTTGCAGGAGGCCGGTCGCCTGACCAAGGTGCCGGGCATCGGCAAGAAAACCGCCGAGCGCCTGTTGCTGGAACTCAAAGGCAAGCTGGCCGACGCGCTGCCGCAAACCGGCGCCGGCCTGGCCGTGGCGTCGGTGGCCAACGATGCCTTGAACGCCCTGCTGGCCCTGGGCTACTCGGACAAGGAAGCCTTGCCGGCCTTGAAGCAACTGCCGGAAGGCTTGAGCCTGGAAGAGTCCATCCGTCAATCCCTGAAACTGTTGGCCAGGAAGTAAACCACCATGCTCGAACCCGACCGCCTCGTTCCCGATCGCGTGATTACCGCCGCGCCCGCTTCGCGCGATGAGGAAGTCTTCGAGCGGGCGCTGCGGCCGCAACGACTGTCTGAATATGTCGGCCAAGTCCGAGCGCGCGAGCAACTGGAAATCTTCATCACGGCGGCGAAAAACCGCAAGGAAGCGCTCGACCATGTCCTGCTGTTCGGTCCGCCGGGGCTGGGCAAGACCACCTTGGCGCACATCGTGGCGCGGGAAATGGGGGTCAACCTGCGCATGACTTCCGGGCCGGTGCTGGAGCGTGCGGGTGATCTGGCCGCGCTGCTGACCAACCTGGAGCCGCATGACGTTCTATTCATCGACGAGATCCACCGCCTTTCACCGGTGGTGGAGGAAATTCTTTACCCGGCCCTGGAGGATTTTCAGCTCGACATCATGATCGGCGAGGGGCCGGCGGCGCGTTCGGTGAAGCTGGATCTGCCGGCGTTCACCCTGATCGGCGCCACCACCCGCGCCGGTATGTTGACCAACCCGCTGCGCGACCGTTTCGGCATCGTCGCCCGCCTGGAGTTCTACACGCCGGAGGAACTCGCTTTCATCGTCAGCCGTTCGGCGCGCCTGCTCGGTGTGCCAACCTCGGAGGAGGGCGCCTTCGAGATCGCCCGCCGTTCGCGCGGCACGCCGCGCATCGCCAACCGTTTGTTGCGCCGGGTGCGCGACTACGCCGAGGTGAAGGCGAACGGCGAGGTGGATACCGCAGTGGCCGATGCCGCCCTGAGGATGCTGGAAGTGGACAGCGTCGGCCTCGACGTGATGGACCGCAAACTGCTTTCCGCGATGCTGGAAAAGTTTTCCGGCGGTCCGGTTGGCCTGGAAAACCTGGCGGCGGCCATCGGTGAGGCGGCGGACACCATCGAGGACGTGCTGGAGCCTTATCTCATCCAGCAAGGTTTCCTCGCCCGCACCCCGCGTGGCCGGGTGGCGCAGCCTTTGGCCTGGCGGCATTTCGGCCTGATCCAGCCGGGCGGCGAGGCGGGGTTGCTGCTGTAGGTTGGGCAAAGCGCAGCGTGCCCAACGAATCGCCGCGATGTTGGGAACGCTGCGCTTTGCCCAACCTACGCTGCTATCTTATCCAGCAGGGTTTCCTCGCCCGTACCCCGCGTGGCCGGGTGGCGCAGCCCCTGGCCTGGCGGCATTTCGGCCTGATTCAGCCGGGCGGCGAGGCGGGGCTGCTGCTGTAGGTTGGGCAAAGCGCAGCGTGCCCAACGAACCGCCTCGATGTTGGGCACGCTGCGCTTTGCCCAACCTACGCTGCTGATCCAGAGTCGCCAATCGGTGCGCACGGCACACCCTCCGGTATGTATCCAGCCAACCCGGTTGGTCGCGGTCGGCGGCGACTGCCGCTAGATTGTTTTTCATGAGGCTTATGCGAGAGCGATGAAAGATTCCCCCATTTTTGACTGGCCGGTTCGCGTGTATTGGGAAGATACCGACGCGGGTGGCGTGGTGTATTACGCCAACTATCTGAAATTCCTGGAGCGCGCGCGTACCGAATGGCTGTCCGCCCTGGGCCTGGAACAGGACCGTCTGGCGATCGAGGCCGGGGTGCTTTTCGTGGTGCGGCGGGTGGAGGCGGACTACCTGCGCCCCGCGCGTTTCAACGATCGTTTGCTGGTGCGCAGCCATTTGAGTGAACTTGGCCGCGCCAGTCTGGTCATGGCACAGGAAGTTCTACGCGGCAGTGAGCGACTGCTCACCGCGCGGGTGCAGGTAGCCTGCGTGGAACCCTCCGGATTTCGCCCGGCTAGAATCCCCAGCTTCGTCACCGAAAAAATACAGCCCTGATGGAACTCGCTCTCTCGCACGATATGAATCTGATCACCCTCGTCGCCCAAGCCAGTTGGGTGGTGAAGGCGGTGATGCTGCTGTTGCTGTTCGCCTCGGTGACGTCCTGGTGGCTGATCTTCGAGAAGCTGTTCACCCTGCGCCGCGAACGGCGGGAGGCGGAGTCTTTCGAGAAGGAATTCTGGGGCGGCGGCCACAAGAATGTGCTCGATCGCGTCGATGAGGAGGGGCGCCGCAGCAGCCTGGAAGAAGTGTTCCGCGCAGGAATGCGCGAGTTCCGCGCCAAGCGCGGGCGCGCCGTCGATTCCCAGGCGGTGGTGGAAAGCGCGCGTCGCGCTATGCGCGCCGCGTACCAGCGCGAGATGGATCAGGTGGAGTCGTATCTGCCCTTCCTGGCGACAGTGGGGTCGGTGTCGCCCTATGTCGGCCTGCTGGGCACGGTGTGGGGCATCATGAATGCCTTCATGGGCCTGTCCAACGTGGCGCAGACCACGCTGGCGCAGGTGGCGCCGGGTATCGCCGAGGCGCTGATCGCCACCGCCATCGGCCTGTTCGCGGCGATTCCCGCCGTGATCGCCTACAACCGCTTCACCCATGACATCGATCGTCTGGCCAACCGCTACGACATCTTCATGGAAGAGTTCTCCAACATCCTGCAACAGGAGGTTGGCCACTAATGATCCCGCGCCGCACTCGCAAGGCCGTCAATCAGATCAACGTCGTGCCCTATATCGACGTGATGCTGGTGCTGTTGGTGATCTTCATGGTCACCGCGCCCTTCATCAATCCGACCCAGGTGGAACTGCCCAGCATGGGCAAGAGCGCGGCCGCGCCCAGCGCGCCGCTGGAAGTGATGCTGCGCGAGGATGGCTCGCTGCTGCTGCGTGATCGTGGCGCGAACGAGGAGGGCGTGCCGGTGGCGGCGGCGGCGCTGGCGGATGCCGTGCGTGCCCGGCAACAGGCGCAACCCGGCCAGGCGGTGGTGATTTCCGCCGACAAGGGGGTGCGCTACGAGAAGGTGATGCAGGTGATGGATACCCTGCAAACGCTGGGTGTGGCCCGCGTCGGCTTGCTGGTGAAACCGGCGCAGCCGTGAACGTGGCATGAACCGGGCCGGCCCCTTCCAGCATATTTCCTCCGGCGGCATGTCGCTGCTGGTGCATGGGGCGTTCGTCGGCTTTCTCCTGATGAGTATTTCCTGGCGCAGCCTGCCGCATTTGCCGGTGGAGGCGGAGTTGTGGAGCGCCTTGCCGGAACCTCCCGCCGCGCTCGTCCCGGCATTGCCGCCGGAGCCTCCCCTCGAAGCCTTGCCGGCACCGGAGTTGCCCAAGATCGAGGCGCCGCAACCCGAGGTGGCGAAACCCGCGCTGGCCAAGCCCGATATCGCGCTGGAACGCGCGGAGAAGAGACGGATTGCGAAGGAGGCGAGCGAGCAGTTGGAATTGCAGCGCCAGGCCGAAGAGCAAACACGCATCGAGAAGGAAAATGCCGACCGTGCGGCGCAGGTGGAAAAACTCAGACAGGTGCAATTGCAGCGCGCGCAGGCACGTCGGGAAATGGAGCAGGAACTGACGCGCCAGGCGCGGGAGGAACTGGAGGCGGAAGAAACCCAACTGCGAGGCGTGCTGCAAAGACAGCAGGCCAGTTCCAGACGACAAGCGCGTCTGGTCGGTGAGTTCCAGGACCGGATTCGCGGCAAGATTCTGGGGTATCTGCGCCTGCCGCATAACCTCACCGGCAACCCGGAGGTGATTTTCAGGGTGGCATTGCTGCCCAATGGCGAAGTCGTGCGGGTGACCCTGGTGCGCGGCAGCGGCCAGCCGGCCTACGACCAGGAAATGGAGCGCGCCATTCTCAAGGCTTCACCGCTGCCCTTGCCCAATGAGCGCGATGTCGCGGCGGTTTTTCGCGATGACCTGATTCTCAAGTTCCGTCCGCGCGAGGATGCAAGCGGCGGGGGCTAGTGTCGCGCCAAGCCTAAAGTGTCGGCCCCCACTTGCCCCCGCCGCGCATGGCTGCGTTGCAAGCCTTGCCAAGGCGGCCGGCATTGGCGGCGGCTTGCGCCTTGCCCTGCACGCCGATGGCGGCGCGGTAATCCGACACTTTAGGCTTGGCGCGACACGGGTTTTTTTACTGATAACATTCGCGGCGTTGCAGCCGGTATCCCACATGTTTTTGCGCCTATTCCTTCCCTTTCTGTTTTGTCTCCTGGCTCTGCCGGCCAGGGCGGCGATGACCATCGAAATTGTCGGTGGCGCCGCCAACCAGATTCCCGTCGCGATCCTGCCGTTCTCGGTTCCCGTGGCGCCGGGTATGCCGCTCGGCCTGAGGAACCCCGCCGAAGTGGTGGCGGGCGATCTTGGGCGCAGCGGCTACTTCAGGGTGCTGGATGTCAGCGATGTGGCCGTGCCCCCGGCGGAGCCTCAGGATGTGCAACTCCAGGACTGGAAAAACCGTGGCGCCGATGCCGTGGTGATCGGGCAGATTCGGCCGCAGAGTGGCGACCGTGTCGAGGTCCGTTTCTGGCTGTTCGATGCCGTCCGCCAGACTCGGCTGGCCGCCCTGTCCTATACGACCAGCTCGGCCGGCCTGCGTGCCGTGGCGCATCGGATCGCCGATGCCGTGCATCAGGCCCTGCTGGGCGAGCCGGGCGCCTATGGCGGGCGCATTGCCTACATCCTAAAACGTGGCGGTCGCTATGAACTCCAGGTGGCGGATGCCGATAGCCAGAACGCGGTGACCATAACGGCTTCCCCGGAGCCGCTTATCTCGCCCGCCTGGTCTCCCGACGGACAGCGCCTTGCCTATGTTTCCTTCGAGGACAAAAAGCCGGTGGTCTATGTGCAGAATCTGGCGGACGGCAGCCGCCGCGCCGTGGCCAGGTTTCGCGGCTCCAACTCGGCGCCGGCCTGGTCGCCGGATGGTCGCCGCCTGGCCGTGACGCTGTCCAAGGATGAGACTTCACAGATCTACCTGCTCGATCTGCTCACCGGCGAGGCCGCCCGCTTCACGCGCGGCGGCGCGCTGGATACCGAAGCGGTATTCAGCCCGGATGGGCAGTGGCTGTATTTCACCTCCGATCGCGGCGGCTCGCCGCAGATCTACCGGGCTTCGCTGTCCACCGGAGCGGCGACCCGGGTGACGTTCGAGGGCGGCTACAATGTCTCGCCCGCCTTGTCGCCGGATGGCCGCACGTTGGCCTTTGTGCATCGTCGCGACGGCCGCTTTCACATCGCGGCAATGGATCTGAACAGTCGCCAGATGCAGGTGCTTACCGAGACCGCGTATGACGAGTCCCCCAGTTTTGCATCCAATGGCCGCCTCCTGCTGTATGCCACGCTGGTCAACAACCGCGGCATCCTCGCCACGGTCAGTGTGGATGGCAAGGTGAAACAGCGGCTTTCGCAAAGTGGCGATTTGCGCGAGCCGGCCTGGGGCCCCTGATATTTTTCCGGTTTGCGATCATCGAGATCATTCAACATCACGCAAGGAGTTCCAATGAAACAACTCGCCTATTCCGCTCTTCTGCTGGCCGCATTATTGGCCGGTTGTTCCGGTAATCCTTCCAAAGAAGCCGCCATCGAGGATCGTGGCATCAAGGCCGCAGAAGCCGAGCAGATGGAAGGCGTGAAAATTGTCGAGGCTGCCCGGGTTGAAACCCAGGGGGCCGCGCGTGCGATACCCGTATCCGAAGCGGCGAACAAGCCCGGCGCGGGGGTGAATACTTCGGGCACGGCGACCCAACCCATTTCGAGCAAAACCACGGAGTCCGTACAAACGCGTGGCGCGACGGCCGCGAGCAGCGAAGTCAAATCCCTGGCCGACGGCAAATCCGCCGCTGATGCAAAGAGCGGTGGCGTTGTGGGAGGGGACAAGTCCACGGCCGCGCAAGATGCCTCCACCTTGCCCCAGCCCGATGCCGTGCCGGCCTGGGGTGATTTGAAGAATCCCGAGAATCCCCTGTCGAAGCGCCGTCTGCTGTTCGACTACGACAGTGCCGCCATTCGTGACGAATATCGTCCGGTGCTCGAAGCGCATGTCCAGTTCATGAAAGCCAACAAGGCGGCCAAGTCCATTCTGCAAGGCCATGCCGACGAGCGCGGCAGCCGCGAATACAACCTGGCGCTGGGCCAGCGCCGCGCGGAGAGCGTGTTCAATGCCATGAGCCTGCTGGGCGTGCCGGAAGCACAGATGGAAGCCGTCTCCATGGGCGAGGAGAAGCCGGTCGCCGAGGGGCATGATGAAGAAGCCTGGCAGCAGAATCGCCGCACCGAGATTCTTTACCAGGGCGAGTGATGTACCGGCTTGCCGGCGATGGTCTGAACAAAGGAGTGTTTTGATGAACAAGATGGCGCGGATGGCCTTGGCGTCCGTTTTTCTCGCAATTTCATACGCGCATGCCGGCCCGGCGGAAGATGCGTCGGCAACCGCCATCGAATTGCAAAAGACCCTGCAGGCGCAACAGGAGCGGATCGCGCGCCTGGAAGCGCAGATGCAGAACAAGGGGATGATCGATCTGCTCAACCAGATTTCGGCGCTCAAATCCGAGGTGGCGCGCTTGCGTGGCTTCCAGGAAGAACAGGCGTATCAGATGGATGTGGCGGAGAAGCGTGTCAAGGATCTGTTCATGGATCTGGATACGCGCCTCACTCAGGTCAGGGAACTGGCGAGCCGCCCCCTACCCGCACAGACGGATGCCGTTCGTCTGCAAACGGCGCAGACACTGGCCAGCATCCCGGCGAGCGTGCCTCGCGCCGTCGATCCCGAGGCGGAGTCGCGTGCCTACAGTGCCGCCCATGCGTTGGTGAAAGGCGGTAAATACATGGAGGCGGTGCAGGCCATGCGGGCTTTCCAGGTGGAGTATCCGGGCGGCAGTTTGGCGCCCAACGCGGTTTACTGGATGGGCTTCTCCCAGGTCAATCTGGGGGATTTCCCCGCTGCGGCAACCGCTTACCAGAAGTTGATCGACGAGTACCCGAACAGCTCCAAGGCGCCTGATGCCATGTTGTCGCTGGCGCGTGCCCGGATTCAATCGAACGAACTGGCCCAGGCGCGTACCACGCTGGAACAGTTGATGGCCAAATATCCCTTCAGCAAAGCGGCAGCCACCGGCAAGAAGTTGCTCGCCACGCTCAATTGAGTACTTCGTTCTTCAGCAAGTCGCGTGGCGACTCTCGAAGCTCTCCTCTCCCCCCGGGAGAGGGGCTGGGGGTGAGGGAACCGTTCATGGCCGGCTTCGGCTCGCGGGAGCGGGGACAGCCATCCGGCCATGAACGGTTCGATACCCGGCTTCGCGTCAGTGAAGTCTTCTTTTCCCTGCAGGGCGAGGCCAGCCGGGTCGGCCTGCCCAGTGTGTTCATCCGCCTGACCGGCTGCCCGCTGCGCTGCGGTTATTGCGATACCGAATACGCTTTTCAGGGAGGGGAATGGCGCACGGTCGGCGATCTCCTGGCGCAAACGCGCGGATTTCCCACACGCCATGTCACGGTCAGCGGCGGCGAGCCGTTGGCGCAGAAGGGCTGTCTCGATCTGCTCACGGTACTGAGCGACGCCGGTTTTGACGTTTCCCTGGAAACCAGCGGCGCGCTCGATATCGGCCCGGTGGATGCGCGCGTGGCCCGTATCGTCGATGTGAAGACGCCGGGCTCGGGCGAGGTTGAACGCAACCTCTGGCGCAATCTCGAACTGCTCAACCCACACGATGAAGTGAAGTTCGTGCTCACCGATGAGGCGGATTACCTGTGGGCGCGGGACATATTGCGGGAACGTGGTATCGCGGCATGCTGTCCGGTGCTGTTCTCGCCGGCCTGGAGCATGCTTGATCCGACCGATCTGGCGGAGTGGATACTGCGCGACGGCCTGCCGGTGCGCATGCAGGTGCAGTTGCACAAACTGCTCTGGAGCGAGGCGCGCGGGAAATGATGCGCGCCGTGGTACTGCTCTCGGGTGGCCTGGATTCCGCCACCGCGCTCGCGGTGGCGCGCGAACAGGGCTACGACTGCCATGCGCTTAGCCTGGATTACGGCCAGCGCCATCATGCCGAGTTGGCGGCGGCGCGCGCCGTCGCCAGCCATCAGGGCGTGCGTGAACTTCGCGTCATGCGTCTGGATATGGGTTCGTTCGGCGGTTCCGCCCTTACCGATAACAGCATCGCCGTGCCGGAAAGCCCGACGGAAGGCATTCCGGTGACCTATGTGCCGGCGCGCAACACCATCATGTTGTCACTGGCGCTGGGCTGGGCCGAGGTGCTGGACGCCGAGGCCATCTATATCGGCGTCAATGCCCTGGATTATTCCGGCTACCCGGACTGCCGGCCCGACTTCATCGCGGCCTATCAACGCCTGGCGGATGTCGCCACCAAGCGCGCCGTCGAAGGGCGTCCGATTCATGTCCGGGCGCCGCTGATCGATCTTTCCAAGGCCGAGATCATCCGCCTGGGGATGCGCCTGGGCGTGGATTATGCGCAGACCGTGTCCTGCTATCAGGCCGATGCAACGGGGCGCGCCTGCGGTCTTTGCGATTCCTGCCGTCTGCGTCGCCAGGGCTTTGTGGAGGCCGGGGTTCCCGATCCAACTCGTTATTGAGTCCCGCCGAGAACGCCGCCGTACCGCCTTCTCCCTCCCGCGCGGGCGGGCCAAGAAATACCTGGGCGGCCTGACGTGTTTCTTGTGAGTCAAAGCAAATTACCGGAAGGGCCTTGCCCCTATAATCCAGGCGGTTTTGTTACATCCAAATGACTGAGGAGACATGATGGATACGATGGAAAACACACAAAATCTGGCGCAAATGGTGGCGTGGATGGGGTTCATCCTGGCTTTCATATTTGGATATGTCGCCAACAAAACCAGTTTCTGCACCATGGGAGCGGTGTCGGATGTGGTGAACATGAGCGAATGGGGGCGAATGCGGGCTTGGTTGCTGGGCATCGCCGTCGCCATCCTGGGCACCAACCTGCTGGTTTACTTCGGTTATCTCGATCTCGGGCAGACCTATTACACACGCGGCACGGTGTACTGGATGGGCGCCCTGGTCGGTGGCCTGACCTTCGGTATCGGCATGACCCTGGCCGGCGGTTGCGGCCAGCGCACCCTGGTGCGACTGGGTGGCGGCAACCTGAAATCGGTCGTGGTGTTCCTGTTCCTCGGCTACGCCGCGCTGGTGACCATGAACGGCATCTTGCGAGTGGTTGTGGACAAGGTGTTGCGCGCCGATGTCTTCACCGTGCGTTTCGATGGCCTGCAAACCTTGCCCAGTCTGCTCGGCATGGCCGACAAGGCGGTGCCGCTCATGTTCGCGCTTGCCGTTTCCCTCGCCATCCTCGTTTTCGTTTTCATAAACAAGGAGTTCCGGGAAAACCATGACAACCTGCTCGCCGGTCTGGTGGTCGGCCTGGTGGTGGTGGCCGGCTGGTATGTCACCGGCCATATAGGCTATGCGGAAAACGAGTTCATGGAGAAAACCTACCTCGGCACAGATTCCAAGCTGGCCGAGTCCATGACTTTCGTGGGGCCGCTGGCCTACACCATGGATCTGTGGGCCTACTGGCGCGACAAGAGTGTCACCTTCGGCATTGCCAGCGTATTCGGGGTGGTGATCGGCTCCTTCGTCTACTCGGTATTCAACCGCACGTTTCGTTGGGAGTACTTCAATTCTCCGCAGGACATGTTCCGGCATATCGTCGGCGCGGTACTCATGGGATTCGGCGGCGTCACGGCCGCGGGTTGCACGATCGGCCAGGCGGTGACTGGCGTTTCCACGCTCGCGCTCAGTTCTTTCATCGTCTTTTTCGGCATCGTCATCGGTGCGGCCGTGACAATGAAAGTGCAGTATTTTCTGCTCATGCGCTCGGCCTGATACCCATGAACCGTTCAAGATATTAGGATGCCGGGCCGATAATGCTTCGCGTGGCCGCGCGAAGCGGTGTGAGATAAGGATCCAACCGATGAAAAAAATACTGGGTATGTTGCTGATTGCCGTTGCGGCTTTGGTGTCCACCGCGCGCGCGGCGGACGAGCCGGTCAAGGCGATCAACTTCCAGTTCACCGATATCAGCGGCAAGGCCATTCAGTTGTCGGACTTCAAGGGCAAGTGGGTACTGGTCAATTTCTGGGCGCCCTGGTGCCCGCTGTGCTGGGTCGAAGTGCCCACATTGAATGAACTCAACAAGCGCAACGATTTCGTGGTGATTGGTGTCGGCCTGGATTACGGTCCCGATGAGAATGTGGTGCGTGAAACCGCGAGCCGCCACAACATTGATTTTCACGCGGTGGTCGCGGGAGGCGCGCGGCGCAACCCCGATAGCCCGTTCCGCCAGGTCGGCCCGGTGGATTTCTATCCAACTTCATATATCTACGATCCCAACGGCGAAATCGTCATGTTCATCCCCGGTCAGGTTCGCATGAATCGCATCATCGCCTTCATGGACGAGTACAAGAAAAAGAACCCTCAATACTCCGACGGCAAGTCCACTTCCGCTCCCAGAAAGGGCGGCGGCCGTTGAATGGCTTAAAAAGGCGGTCTCCCCGGTTGACCAGAGGCCGCTTTTTCTGAATAATCGCGGGCTTTTCCGGGGTCGGTAGCTCAGTTGGTAGAGCAGCGGACTTTTAATCCGTTGGTCGTGGGTTCGAATCCCACCCGACCCACCAGAATATGCAGTAGTTGGGGTTGTTAGCTCAGTTGGTAGAGCAGCGGACTCTTAATCCGTAGGTCGAGTGTTCGAGCCACTCACAGCCCACCAAGACAAGGGGTTTGGCGCAGGCCAAACCCCTTTTTGTTTGTGTCTCGCGTAGCACCCGCAAGGGGTACGCCGGATTCGTAAGCCGCTAAAGCGGCAACGACTCCGCTGCACCCGCAAGGGGTGGGTCGTGGTTGTAAAGCCGCCGAGCTTCCGGCGGCAACAACCACGCGCCGCTCCTCCGGCTTGACCGGATGGGATGCAATCGCTAGTGTTCAACCCCTTTCAAAAGATCAAGAAACCCTCGCCATGGCGGACATGGAATTGACCGGTGCAGAGATCGTCGTCAGCTGTTTGCGGGATGAAGGCATCAAGCATGTCTTCGGTTACCCCGGCGGCGCCGTTCTCAATATCTACGACGAAATCTACAAGCAGACCGCTTTCGAGCACATCCTGGTGCGTCATGAGCAGGCGGCCGTGCACGCGGCGGATGCCTATGCGCGCGCGACCGGGCAGGTCGGTGTCGCGATCGTGACCTCCGGGCCGGGCGCCACCAATGCGGTGACCGGCATCGCCACCGCCTACATGGATTCCATTCCGATGGTGGTGATTTCCGGCCAGGTGCCGACCGCCGCCATCGGCCAGGATGCTTTCCAGGAAGTCGACACCGTGGGCATTACCCGCCCCTGCGTGAAGCACAACTTCCTGGTCAAGGACGTGCGCGACCTGGCGAGCACCATCAAGAAAGCCTTCTTCATCGCGGCGACCGGCCGTCCCGGCCCGGTTCTGGTGGACGTTCCCAAAGACATCACCCAGCACAGTTGCGTCTACGAATACCCCAAGAGCGTTTCCATGCGTTCTTACAACCCCACCAGCAAGGGGCACGCCGGCCAGATCAAGAAGGCTGTGCAGATGTTGCTGGAAGCCAAGCGGCCGATGATCTACACCGGTGGCGGTGTGGTGCTGGGCAATGCCGCGCCACAGGTCACCGAACTGGTGCGCCTGCTCGGATCTCCCATCACCAGCACCCTGATGGGGTTGGGTGGCTATCCAGCGCCCGATCCCTTGTTCCTCGGCATGTTGGGCATGCATGGCACCATCGAGGCCAATATGGCCATGCAGCATTGCGATGTGTTGCTCGCCGTGGGTGCGCGTTTTGACGACCGTGTGATCGGTAACCCCAAGCATTTCGCCAAGGAAGCACGCCGCATCATCCATATCGATGTCGACCCTTCGTCCATTTCCAAGCGCGTCAGGGTGGATGTGCCCATCGTCGGCGAGGTGGCCCAGGTGGTCGACGAGATGCTCAAACAACTCCATGCCGGCAAAGAGCAACCCGAGCAAAGCGCGCTCAAGGCCTGGTGGACTCAGATCGAACTCTGGCGTGCCCAGGACTGCATGAAGTACGACCACACCTCGGCCAAGATCAAGCCGCAATATGTCATTGAAAAGTTGTACGAGGTGACCGGCGGCCAGGCCTATGTGACTTCCGACGTCGGCCAGCACCAGATGTGGGCGGCGCAGTATTACCCGTTCGACCAACCGCGCCGCTGGATCAACTCCGGCGGCCTCGGCACCATGGGTTTCGGCCTGCCCGCCGCAATGGGTGTGCAGATGGCCTTTCCCGATGCGCCGGTCGCCTGCGTCACCGGCGAGGGCAGCATCCAGATGAACATCCAGGAGCTGTCCACCTGCAAGGAATGGAAGCTGCCGATCAAGGTGATCCTGCTCAACAACGGCTATCTCGGCATGGTGCGGCAGTGGCAGGAGTTCTTCTACGAGGAACGCTATGCCGAGTCCTACATGACTTCGCTGCCCGATTTCGTGAAGCTGGCCGAGGCCTATGGCCACGTCGGCATCACCGTCGAGAAGCCCGAGGACGTGGAACCGGCTCTGCGTGACGCCTTCGGTAAATACAAGGACCGCCTGGTGTTCATCAATTTCCTGACCGACCCGCGCGAAAACGTCTTCCCCATGATTCCCGCCGGTAAAGGGCTATCTGAAATGATCCTGGTGTGATGGGCCTGTTCATGAATGACTCGAACATTCTGGCCGCACTGGTGGGCGCGTTGCGGTGTTGCCGGCCGCTTGCAGGGAGTGGCCATGCCGCGCGCCCGGCGCCTTGCATCGCATCCCGCCAGCACACCCATAATTGCCCAAGTCATCCATGAACAGGCCCTAAGCGATGCGTCACATCATTTCCCTCCTTATGGAAAACGAATCCGGCGCGCTCTCTCGCGTGGCCGGCCTGTTCTCCGCGCGCGGCTACAACATCGAGTCACTCACGGTTGCGCCGACCGAAGATGCCACCCTGTCGCGCATGACCATCGTCACGCGCGGCTCCGAGGACGTCATCGAGCAGATCACCAAGCAGCTCAACAAGCTGATCGACGTGGTCAAGGTGCAGGACCTCAGCGACGGCAGTCATATCGAGCGCGAGCTGATGCTGGTGAAGGTGCGCGCCAGTGGTGATTCGCGAGAAGAAATGAAACGCATGGCCGATATTTTTCGCGGCCGCATCATCGACGTGACGGACAAGACCTACACGGTCGAACTTACCGGCCCCGGCTCCAAGCTGGATGCTTTCCTGCAAGCCGTCGATCCGGCGGCCATCCTGGAAACCGTGCGAACCGGAGCCTCCGGCATCGGGCGCGGCGACCGCATCATGAAAATCTAGTGAGGCGTGCGGCAGGAGGGGTGAGGCGTTATTGCACCCCCCAGCCCCACGCCAACGCTTAACAACTAACGCATTGAAAGGAATCGACATGAAGGTTTACTACGAAAAAGACGCCGACCTCTCCCTGATCAAGAAGAAGAAGGTCGCCATCATCGGCTACGGCTCACAAGGCCACGCCCACGCCAACAACCTGAAGGAATCCGGCGTCAAGGTCACCGTCGGCCTGCGCAAGGGCGGTGCCTCCTGGGACAAGGCCAAGAACGCCGGCCTCAACGTCAAGGAAGTGGCGGAAGCGGTGAAGGGCGCCGACGTGGTGATGCTCCTGGTGCCGGACGAGCAGCAGCCCGCCGTCTATCACAACGACATCGCCCCCAACATCAAGGAAGGCGCCGCCCTGGCCTTCGCGCACGGCTTCAACATCCATTACAACCAGATCGTGGCGCGCGCCGACCTGGACGTGATCATGATCGCCCCCAAAGGCCCCGGCCACACGGTGCGTTCCACCTACCTGCAAGGTGGTGGCGTGCCTTCCCTGATCGCCGTCCATCAGGACAAATCCGGCAAAGCCAAGGATATCGCCCTGGCCTATGCCGCCGCCAACGGTGGCGCCCGCGCCGGCGTGATCGAAACCAACTTCCGTGAAGAGACCGAAACCGACCTGTTCGGCGAGCAGGCCGTGCTTTGTGGCGGCGCCGTGGAACTGGTGAAAATGGGCTTCGAAACCCTCACCGAAGCCGGCTACGCGCCCGAGATGGCCTACTTCGAGTGCCTGCACGAACTCAAGCTGATCGTCGACCTGATCTACGAAGGCGGCATCGCCAACATGAACTACTCCATCTCCAACAACGCGGAGTATGGCGAGTACGTGACCGGCCCCGCCGTCATCAACGAGCAGTCGCGCGCGGCCATGCGCCAGGCGCTGAAGAACATCCAGAACGGTGACTATGCCAAGCGTTTCATCCTCGAAGGCAGCACCAACTACCCCGAGATGACCGCCCGCCGCCGCCTGAACGCGGAGCACCCGATCGAAATCGTCGGCGAAAAGCTGCGCGACATGATGCCCTGGATCAAGGCCAACAAGCTGGTCGACAAGACGAGGAACTAATTTGGCGAGTAGCGAGTGCGTAGGTCGGGTTAGCGATAGCGTAACCCGACGACTCGCCGCCGAATGTCGGGTTACGGCTGCGCCTAACCCGACCTACAGACCTCCTACCGCCAACTCCCCCCCATGAGCACTACTCCCCCCAAGGCCCCCTGGCCGCATCCCCTCTTCGCCCGCGAGGGGCGTCCTTTCCTGGTGATCTTCGCCGTCCTCGCCATGGTGACCACGGCGGGTGCCGGCTGGCTCTGGGCCTCCCCTTTCTGGCTGCTGACGGTTTTCGTATTGCAGTTCTTTCGCGATCCGTCGCGACACGCGCCGGCGGGTGAAGGTCTGGTGCTGTCGCCGGCCGATGGCCGCATCGTCGCGGTGGAAGAAACCGATGACCCCTGGCTGAATCGCCGCGCACTCAAGATCAGCGTGTTCATGAACGTATTCAACGTCCACTCCAACCGCGCGCCGGTGGATGGCGAGGTCATGGAAACCTGGTACAACCCCGGCAAGTTCATCAACGCCGACCTCGCCAAGGCCTCCACGGAAAACGAACGTAACGCCGTGTGGTTCAAGACCACGGAGGGCAAGGATGTGACCAGCGTCCAAGTGGCCGGGCTCATCGCTCGGCGCATCCTGTGTTACGTCGAGCCGGGCGCCAAGCTGCGACGTGGTGAGCGTTACGGTTTCATCCGCTTCGGTTCCCGTGTGGATGTCTACCTGCCCACCGACGCGCGGCCGCTGGTCGCGCTGGGTGACAAGGTGAAGGCGTCCCGCGATGTTCTGGCGCAACTTTGAATATGGATGAGCGCGACACCGGCTCCGTTCAGGAGCCGGAAACCCCCGACGAAGAGATCACCACCAAGCCACGTCGACGCGGCATCTACCTGCTACCCAACCTGTTCACCACCGGCGCCCTGTTCGCCGGTTTTTATTCCATCGTCCAGGCCATGAATGGACGCTTCGAACAGGCCGCCATCGCCATCTTCGTCGCCATGATTTTGGACGGTCTGGATGGCCGGGTCGCCCGCATGACCAATACCCAGAGCGAATTCGGCGCCGAATACGACTCGCTTTCCGACATGGTTTCCTTCGGCGTGGCGCCCGCCCTGGTCATGTACAGCTTCGCGCTGAAGGGTATGGGCAAACTGGGCTGGATCGCCGCCTTCGTCTATTGCGCCGCCGCCGCGCTGCGCCTGGCGCGCTTCAATACCATGCACGCGGTACAAGACAAGGGCTGGTTCCAGGGCTTGCCCAGTCCGGCGGCGGCCACCCTGGTGGCCGGCCTGGTCTGGGTCATGGTGGATAACCGTGTCAGCGGTCCCGACATAAGCTGGCTGGCCTGGGGCCTGACCCTGTTCGCCGGCATCAGCATGGTGACCAACCTGCGCTACTACAGCGGCAAGGACATCAACCTCAAGCGCAGTGTGCCGTTCATCGTCATCGTCCTGATCGCGCTGTCGATATCGCTGGTCGCCATCGACCCCCCTATCGTTCTCCTACTGCTGCTGGTCGCCTACGGTTTGTCCGGCTACGTGATCTGGGCACATCGGCGTCTGCTTAAACGACCACGGGCCGAGTCTCAACAGGAGTAGTGGGTTAGGTTGGGCGCGCTCCGCTCTGCTCAACCTGCGTTACTCGACCGCCAATCCGGCCCGGCTACTTGTCGGGCTTTGGTCGTCGATAGCGAGAAGCGGCCCCGGCGAGTCCAGTTATTGCCGGATTCGAGGCCTCATGGTCGAACTATGGGGCCGCGGAGTCGTTGTCGCTTCAGTGATATTACGAATCTGGCGTACCCCTTGCGCGCGCGAGAAGATGGCGGCAAATGGGCCGCTGCGTTCGTTTTGCGGCCGACGAGTCCAAAGTCCGACAGGCGGCCAGGCGATCACGCCAGATCGGCGGCTGTGGTGGGAGCGTGTTGTCTGGATGTGGAAGGCTTGTTCCTGCGCAGTGCCATCAAACCAAGCATGCCTAGCGGCAGCAAGGCAAGCGTACCCGGTTCCGGTACTGTTCCGATGGTATCCATACTCAGGCGCGTGGCTGTGGCATCCACCCAGATGCTGTCGTTGGCGCAGTTCTGCGACCAATGCACACGGAAGTTGCCGCCGCTGGCCCAGTCCGCGCCGAACAAGGAAAGGGGAACGGAAACTTCGTAGAAGTAATGCAGGTCGCCCGGCCAGGCACCGTAGTTGGCCTGTCCGACCGTTGTGTACGCCACCGTGCCCGTGCCGATATCGGTACCACTCAGGATGGAGGTCGGGTGAGTCGAGTCGGCCTGCGCTCGGTTGGCCGCCAGGCCGGGATCGTAGTAACCCGTCCAGGAGCCATTGCTCCTGAACAATCCAACGGCCCAGTTCACTCCGGAATAAACATGCCCGCGGGTAGTCGTGGCGCCGCCGAGTAGTTCGATGCCGTAGTCGAAATGGCCGTTGATGCCAAAATCGATGGCGATATCGCCGGCGCCGTAGCTGTTGGCGGATGGCTTGTTCAGCGTTAACGGGCTATGGCCCGTCATGATGCCGATATAGAGTTGATTGGCGTCCCAGGCCACATACATCGCCTCGGCGTCGTAAGCCTGGTTGCCATAGCCGGGATTGAGATAGTTGCTGCCATGCTGGTCTTCAAGCGTGTGAGCTTTCACACCGGCATCGGGCGCCAAGCCGGCGGCGGTGCCATTGTTCTTCACGCCCCAATCGTTCAGATTGCCATCGATGACGAAAGCCTGGGCGCTGCCTGTGGTGAATAGGGCGGCGATGGCCAGTGCTCGGATCAGGGTGCTGCTCATGCTGTTCTCCAGTTGGATGTCTGGTTAGCATTAAGCATCTATCGTGCCAAATTAAATTCCTTATATATATCAACCGGATACCTTGATTTTCGATGCGTGCGCAGTATGTCGATGATGGTAGAACTGGCATAACCGTCGAAAATAAGACAAACGGCAAAGCAGGTGGGTGGGTGTTTTCTTTCCGCCATCTCTGTCGATACCAATTGCCGGACGAAAAAAAACCGGCCCGAAGGCCGGTTTTTCTTGCTTGGCGCGCCGAATTAATTGGCGGGTGCAGCGGGAGCGGCGGGTGCGGCAGCGTCGGCGGGAGCAGCAGCGTCGGCGGGAGCGGCCATCTCGGGAGCGGGCATGGGAGCAGCCATCTCGGGAGCGGGAGCGGCAGCTTCAGGAGCGGGAGCCGGGACTTCTTCTTTCTTGCCACAGGCGGTCAGGGAAAAGGCGAGCAGGGCGGCGAGCAGGACGGAATATTTCATTTTGAGTTTCCTAATAAACAAAGAGGGTCAACGGAGAGTTAATCAACCGGGAAGCTTGCGCCCCCAACTGATCGCGCGGATTCTAGCAAAAAAAACTCAAGCCGCCAGAGGGGCGGAGAGTTATGTGCGGGTTTGTTCACAAATATATTCTCCCGCCACCGTGCACCGAGATCAGCGGGCTGTGCCAAGCAACAGGTAACCCGCGCCGTACCACTCCAGCAGTATCGGCAACACCGGCTCCACGAGCGCGGTGGGCGGTAGTCGGCGATGGTCGGCCAGGCTTTGCAGAGTGGCCAGAGCTTCCGGCGAGGCAGCCACCCGCTCTCCATTCATATAGAAGGTATGTCCGCGAAACAGGAGCTGGCTGCGTGGGTCGAGTCGCAGGCCCTGTTTGGCCACGGTTTTGGCGAAGGCCGCTGTTTTCAGAGGGCGATCGGGCGGGTCGAAGAAGATGTGTGATTTGGGTTCCGAGAGGTAACCGCCCAGGAAATCCTCGACCAGGCTCTTGTCCCAGCGGATCGCTTTCAGCATGGTCGCCACCTGGTCCAGCATGGTGGCGGGAATCTCCGCCGGGTGGCGCTGGCGCTTCAGGTCGGGGTCGCTGTATAGCCCGGCCGGTTTCAAATTGTCGTGCAAGTAGTTGAGGAAGTTGCCGACCATGTCCTCGGCGGTCGGCACCCGGAAGCCGACGGACCAGGTCATGCAATCGTTGAGCGCCACGCCGTTATGGGCGTATTGCGGCGGCAGGTAGAGCATGTCGCCGGGTTCCAGCTCCCAGGATTGTTCGGCATGGAAGCGTTTGAGTATGCGCAGCGGCGCGCCATCCATGATTTCCAGATCGTCCTGGGCGCTGATTTCCCAGCGGCGACGCCCCTGGCCCTGGATCAGGAACACATCGTAGGAATCGAAATGCGGCCCGACACCGCCGCCGGTGGGGGCAAAGCTGACCATCAGGTCATCCAGGCGGGCGAGGGGTATGAAATCAAAGGCGTGCAGCAGCGCGTCGCCCTCCGGCAGGAAGTGATTCACCCCGGAAACCAACAGGCTCCAGTTCTTCTTCGGCAGACCCGCGAGGTCATCTGCCTCGAACGGCCCGTGATCGAGCAGGCACTGGCCACGCGTGAAGCGCACCAGGCGGCTCTCCGCGTCGTCGCGAAGCGCCAGGTCGGACAGGCTGGCGCGATCCAGCCAGTCACCGAAGCCGGGCAGCGCCTGGCGCACCAGGAGTGGCTTTTTCTGCCAGTATTCGGCCAGAAATGCTTCCGGCGAGATGCCGCCCAGCAGTTGCTCCAGTGAAAAATCAGACATGGAAAAGGTGCCGGTGGAAACCGGCTCTGAGCGGGGGGGGTGAGGTTTGCCCATATAATACTTTCGGCCTATTTCGAGGAGTTTGCGTGATGCTGAACGAAGGTACGAGTGTCGGTGCAATAGCCCCCGACTTTGAATTACCCGATGCGGATATGAACATCGCCAGAATGGCGGATTTCCGGGGAAAACCGCTCGTGCTGTTCTTTTACGTGCGCGATGATACGCCCGGCTGTACGACCGAAGCGATCGAGTTCAGCGACCGGGAAGCCCGTTTCGCGCGCCTGGGCTGCGCCGTGGTCGGGATTTCCCGCGACGATTGCGTTCGTCATGGCGCCTTCCGTGAAAAGCACGGTATTACCGTGCCGCTGCTGGCCGACAAGGAAGGCATAGCCTGCAAGGCCTACGATGTTCTGGTTACGCGCGAGGTGGATGGCGTACAGCGCGTGGGCGTGGATCGTTCCACTTTTGTCATCGACGCGGCGGGGGTCATCCGCCACGCCCTCCACGCTGTTGTCCCGAAGGGGCACGCGGAGGAAATTCTCAATCTCATCAAGGAGTTATGAAGTGAAAATCGGCAAGGATACGGTCGTTACCCTGACTTACCAGCTCACCACGCTGTCCGGAGAGTTGCTGGAAGAAGCGACCCTGGAGTCGCCCGCTGTCTATCTGCATGGTGGTTATGACGGTATCTTCCCCAAAGTGGAAGCGTCTTTGGAAGGCAAGGCCACGGGTGACGAGCTCGATGTGGTGCTGGAGCCGGACGACGCCTTTGGTGAATATGACGCTGAACTGGTACGGGTCGAGCCGGCCCATCTGTTTCCTCAGGAAGTTCAGATCGGGATGCAACTGGAAGGGGCCAGCGAGGATGGCGAACAAACCATGCTCTATACCGTGACCGATGTGGCCGAAGGCCAGGTGGTGGTGGATGGCAACCATCCTCTGTCCGGGCAAAGCCTCAGGCTGCAATGCCGGGTACAGGACATACGCGCCGCGCTGCCCGAGGAGGCGGAACACGGCCATGTGCATGGCGCGCATGGGCATCACCACTGATGGTTTTCACTGTGGGCGGCTCAAGCAGCCTGTCGGACTTTGGAATCGTCGGCTGCAAAGCGACCGCGGCGGCCCATTTTTTGCCGGCTTCTTGCCCCATAGTTCGACTATGCGGCGGCGAAGCCGGCAAAAACTGGCCTCGCCGGGGCCGCTTTTCGCTATCGACGACCAAAGCCCGACAGGCTGCTAGTAATATGGCCGCCCTTTTTCAGGCGTTAATCCCATGAAAGTTACATTTCTCGACTTCGAGCAGCCGGTCGCTGAACTCGAAGCCAAGATCGAGGAACTCTCCGAGGTGCAGGGTGACTCGTCGCTGGACATCTCCGAGGAGGTCGGCCGCCTGCGTAAGAAGAGTTCGGCGCTGACCAAGCAGATCTACGGCAAGCTCAATGCCTGGCAGGTCTCGCAGGTCGCCCGCCATTCGCAGCGTCCCTATACCCTGGATTACATCCAGGCCCTGTTCACCGAATTCGAAGAGCTGCATGGCGATCGCACCTATGCCGACGACCCCGCCATCGTCGGTGGCGTCGCCCGCTTCGAGGGTGAGCCGGTGATGGTGATCGGGCATCAGAAAGGCCGCGACGTGAAGGAGCGGCAATACCGCAATTTCGGCATGCCGCGTCCGGAGGGCTATCGCAAGGCATTGCGGTTGATGCGTCTGGCGGAGAAATTCCATCTGCCGGTGCTTACCTTCATCGACACGCCCGGTGCCTATCCCGGTATCGGCGCCGAGGAGCGCGGCCAGTCCGAAGCCATCGCGCGCAATCTCTATGTGATGTCCGAGCTCAAGACGCCGGTGATCTGCACCGTGATTGGCGAAGGCGGCTCCGGCGGCGCGCTGGCGATCGGCGTCGGCGACGTGGTGATGATGCTGCAATACGCCACCTACTCCGTGATTTCTCCGGAAGGCTGCGCCTCCATTCTCTGGAAGAGCGCCGACAAGGCCGCGCTGGCGGCGGAATCCCTGGGCATCACGGCGCCACGCCTGAAGACACTGGGCCTGATCGACCGCATCATCAACGAACCCCTGGGTGGCGCCCATCGTGACCACGAGGCGATGATGGAGTCCATGCGCGCCAGTCTCTCCGAAGTATTGCGCGAGGTCGGCGAGCGTCCGCGTAACGCTTTGCTCAACGACCGCTACGCCCGGCTCATGGGTTACGGAAAGTTCAAGGAAGCTCGGGCCTGAACGGGGGTTGGGCACGCCGCGCTTTGCCTTCATGCCCGCCTTTTGGGTGCAACCTACGTAAGCGGGATTCGGGTTGATCCCTCACCTCCACGATTTGCTCTCTCGGGTCGCCGCTTTCCTCCGCCGCCATCCGCCCGGCCGCCGTCTCTGCGTCGGCTACTCCGGCGGGCTGGATTCCACGGTGCTTCTCCACCTGCTCGCCGAGCTGCGTGGCGAGTTCGATTTTCATCTCTCCGCCGTGCATGTGCATCACGGCCTTTCCCCGCGGGCCGATGCCTGGGCGGCACATTGCCGGCTGCGGTGCGCCGCACTGGATGTGCCTTTACGGGTCGAGCGGGTTGAAGTGCGTCGTGCCGGCCAGGGGCTCGAAGCCGCCGCGCGGGAAGCGCGCTATCGGGTGTTTTCCGGGCTGGAGGTCGATGCCCTCGCGCTGGCACAGCAGCGCGATGACCAGGCGGAAACCGTGTTGCTGCAACTGCTGCGCGGCGCCGGCATGAAGGGCCTGGCGGCCATGCCGGAGGAACGCGCCCTCGGTTCACTCAAGCTGTTGCGCCCCTTGCTCGACGTGCCGCGCGAGGAAATCGAGGACCATGCCCGCGCGCGGGGATGGTCCTGGGTGGACGATGAGAGCAATGCCGATACCGTATTGCGCCGCAACGCGGCCCGCCACCACCTGATGCCGATCCTGGAAGACCTGTTTCCGGGGGCCGTCGTCACCCTGGCGCAAGCCGCCGCGCAATTCGCCGAAAGCGCCAGCCTGCTCGATGTCCTGGCGCGTCTGGATGGCGCCGCCACTATCGGCCCTGAGGGATTGCAGGTCGCCCGACTGAAGGAACTCGATGCGGCGCGCGCGCGCAATCTGCTGCGCCACTATCTGGAACTGCACGGCATCCCCGTCCAGCGCGAACGCCTGCGCGAAGCCCTGGCGCAGATGCTGGATGCCCGCTGGGACGCGCAACCCATGGTCGATTTCGGCACGGCTACGCTACGGCGTTTCCAGGGGCAGGTCGTGCTGGTGCAGCTCAAGTCGATGCCCAAGCCGCCCCAAGACCGAGTTGGCGGCTGTAGCGCCGGCACCTCGCCGGCGAGGCGCCGGCGCCACGGCACAAGCTTGTTTCACGTTAACCCACCGGCGGTGGATGCCCGGACATGGCCCTGGCGGGGCGAGGCCGAACTGGATCTGGGGGCGGCCGGCAAGCTGTGTTTCAGCGCGGCCGTGGGGCGGGGAGTGCGCTTGCCGGCGCGGGCGACGGTGCGGTTGCGAGTGGGTGGCGAGAAGCTCCGGCCGGTGGCGCTACGACCCGCGCGCACCCTGAAAAACCTGCTGCGCGAAGCGGGTGTGCCACCCTGGCTGCGCGAGTGTTTGCCGCTGATCTATCTGGATGGCCGCCTCGCCTGGGCGGCGGAAATCGGCGCCGATGCGGCGTTTCAGGTTGGTCCCGAGGAGGCGGGCTGGCTCATTTCATGGCGGCGGCCGGAGTAACCAGCGCGCTCAGCCCCAGTTTGCGCATTTGCGCCTGGGCTTTCTCCGCTTCGTCCTGATTGGCGAATGGCCCCAGTTGTACGCGTGTCTCCATGTGGGCGCGGATGCCTTGTTTTTTCAGTTGGTTGACCAGTTCACGGGCACGATCCGGATTGCTGAATACGCCCAGTTGCACCACGAAACGTTCACCCGAGGGGGCGGGTGGTGTGGCGGCCCGTGAGGCGGGCGGCTGTGCGGCGCGCGGCGCGGCGCCGGGAGCGCCCAGTGTCCTGGGCGCGTTGCTGACCTTGGGCGGCGGCGGTGCTTCCGGGGCTGGCGAGGCGGTCAGCGTCGGTTTGTCCTGTTCCGGGTCGGGAGCCTCCTCGGCGGCGGGAGCGGATTCCTCCGGCACGGGTTGCGGCGCCGCGCTTTCCTGCGGCGGGGCCGTGACGATGGGGGTGGGTAGCGCAGCCGGAACCGGCTTCTCGGGTTTTTTGGTGCCCTGGTCCAGCCACCACAGGCCGGCCAGCGCGGCGGTTGTCACCACGCCCGCCACAGCCAGGCGCAACAGCGCCCGGCGCCGCACATCCTCGTTTTCCGTCAGTCCACCGATTGGGCCATTTTCAACCGCCATTCCTTGCTCCTCGCCGCGCCCAAGGGTGGCGCGCCGCCTTTATTTTAGGGGGGTTTCGTGGTAACTTCCGCGCGCTTTTTTCGCGTCTTTTCAATGCTTTCCCTCTCTTTCCATCAATCCCCCTTGTATCCGGAGCACCGCAACATGGCCGTCGAACGCACCCTGTCCATCATCAAGCCCGATGCCGTCGCCAAGAATGTCATCGGCAAAATCTATTCCCGTTTCGAGAGCAACGGCCTCAAGGTCATCGCCGCGCGCATGGCCTGGTTGTCCGAGCAGGAAGCCGGCGGTTTCTATGCCGTGCACAAGGCACGCCCCTTCTACAAGGATCTGGTTGCCTTCATGATCTCCGGCCCGGTGATGATCCAGGTACTGGAAGGCGAAGATGCCATCGCCAAGAACCGTGAACTGATGGGCGCCACCGATCCCAAGAAAGCCGATGCTGGCACCATTCGCGCCGATTTCGCCGAGAGCATCGACGCCAACGCCGTTCATGGCTCCGATGGCACCGATACCGCAAAAGTGGAAGTGGCTTATTTCTTCCCGGAAATGAACGTTTACGCTGGCCGTTGATCGCACCGGGCGGGTGGCCGCAAAAGCCACCCGCCTCCACCGCCATGCAAAACCTCCTCGATCTCGACCTTCCCGGACTCGTCGCTTTCTTCGAAAGCCTCGGCGAGAAGCCGTTTCGCGCCCGCCAGGTGCTGCGCTGGCTGCATCAATACGGCGCCGACGACTTCGCTCAGATGACCGATCTGGCCAAGTCGCTGCGCGCCAAGCTGCCCGAGGTGGCCGAGATTCGGCCGCCGCTGCTGCACCACGAGCAGGTGTCCGACGACGGCACCCGCAAATGGCTGCTGGAAGTCGGCCCGCAAAATCGGGTCGAGACGGTGTTTATTCCGGAAGCCGAGCGCGGCACCCTGTGCGTCTCCACCCAGGTGGGTTGCGCGCTGGAGTGCGCCTTCTGTTCGACCGGGAGGCAGGGTTTCAACCGCAACCTGTCGGTGGCGGAAATCATCGGCCAGCTTTGGTGGGCCAACAAGGCGATGGGACGCGATCCCCTCACCCCCAACCCCTCTGATGGGACTACTAAGCAATCGACTAGGCTGCCCAACTACGGCAGCCAAGTCGCTGCTTATCCCGCCAACGGGCGAGGGGAGCATCGAGAGCCGCTGCGCGGCTTTGGCAAGGAAGGGGAACGCATCGTCTCCAACGTGGTGTTGATGGGCATGGGCGAGCCCCTGCTCAACTACGACAACACCGTGACCGCCGTATCCCTGATGCTCGACGACCATGCTTATGGCCTGTCGAAGCGGCGCGTCACCATCTCCACCTCCGGTATCGTGCCGGCGATGGACCGGCTGCGCGCCCAGATGCCGGTGGCCCTGGCGGTATCCCTGCACGCGCCCAACGACGCCTTGCGCGACCAGTTGGTGCCGATCAACCGTAAGTACCCTTTGAAGGAGCTGATACCCGCCTGCCAGCGTTATGCCCAGGACGGCCCGCGCGACTTCATCACTTTCGAATACGTCATGCTCGACGGCATCAATGACCGTCCCGAGCATGCCGAGCAGTTGTTGCATCTCACCCGTGACGTGAACTGCAAGTTCAACCTGATTCCCTTCAATCCCTTCCCGAATTCCGGCTTCAAGCGTTCGCCGTCGGAGACGGTGCGCCGTTTTGCCAGCCAGTTGATGGGGGGCGGCAAGATCGCGACGACACGGAAGACGCGCGGCGACGACATCGACGCCGCCTGCGGCCAGTTGGCCGGCCAGGTGCAGGACAAGTCGAGGCGAGTCAAGGCTGCCCCCGGCTTGGAAAATGCGTCCGATCCGCCCTCCGGTGGGGTCAAGCCGACCTTGGGGCGACCCGCTGATCGACTTGTCAGCAGCCGCATCGAGAAATTCATGGGGGGAGTATGAAATATTTGTTCCTGCTGATCCTGCTCGGACTCGCCGGCTGTGTGGGGCAGCCCGCCTCCAACAGCAGTCCCGAGGCGCGCCCTGTCGGCGGTGGCGATTTCCGTGCCCAGATCCATACCGATCTGGCGGCCAATTATTTCCTGCGCGCCCAGCATGCCGTGGCTCTGCAGGAGCTGGCGGAGGCGATCAAGGCCGACTCCGGTTACGCCCCGGCCTACAACATGTTGGGCCTGGTGTACGCCGAGTTGCGCGAGGACCAGCGCGCGGAAGTGAATTTCCGTCACGCCATCGAACGTTCGCCGCAGTTTTCCGAGGCGCACAACAACTTTGGCCAGTTCCTCTGCCAGCGCAAGCGCATGAAGGAAGCGCGGCCACATTTCGAAACGGCGCTGGCTAATCCGCTCTACGTCTCGCCCGAGAAGGCGCTCAGCAATGCCGGTGCGTGCAGCCTGGAACAGGGTGATCTGGCGGCGGCGGAAATGTATTTCACGCGCGCCATCCAGCGCGCGCCCAACCACGCATCAGCCCGTTTGGGGGTGGCCGAAGTCCAGTTTCGCCAGGATCGCTGGCTGGGCGCGCGAGCCCAGTTGCGGCAACTTACCGAGCAGGCTGAAGTCAGCGCGCAGGCGCTCTGGCTGGGCGTTCGCATCGAGCGCCGCCTGGGCGACCGCGAGGCGGAAGCCAACTATGGCGCCCAGTTGCGCCGACGTTATCCGGAAGCCATGCAAACCCAATGGCTGATTACCGGCCAATACGACCAGATGGGGAGTTTGTTATGAGCGCGGCATCGCAGCCCACGGTTTTTCATCCCGGATTCGGTGAAAAGCTCAGGCTCGCGCGCGAGGCTCTCGGGCTGACGCCCGCCGAGGTGGCGGCCAAACTCAAACTCGGTCCTCGCCAGATCGAGGCGCTGGAAGCCGAGGATCTGGCGCATCTGCCAAACGATGTGTTCACGCGTGGGTTTGTCCGCAATTTCGCGCGCCTGGTGGAGGTCGATCCGGAACAGTTGATCGTGCCGGTGGACATCCATGCCGCCGTCGCCGAGACCATTACCGCGCCCAGCGAAGGGGTGATCTTCACGTCGCCCGGTATGCGCCGCTGGGTGTTGTTGCCTCTGTTGGCACTGGCTTTCTTCTTGTTGCTGGTGGCCGCGCTCTATTACTGGTTGCGCCAGGGCGAGAATGCGTTGGTCAGCGGGCCGGCCATGCCACCGTCGGTCATGCCGGCACCCGCGCCGTTGCCCACGACCTACCCACAACCACTTCCTCTCCCCATTGCACCGGAAACCGTGGTGCCCGCCGATGCCGTATCCACCGCGCCGGTCAATGTGCCGCCGGCGCCACTGCCATTGCCCGCGCCCGCCGTCCAGTCCGCGCCGCCTTCCAGCCAGGCCGCGCCAATCGCGCCTGCCGCCGCCGTTCCCGGCGGCAAGATCCACACCTTGCGTTTTGTTCCGGGCCTGGATGCCTGGATTCAGGTGGTTGACGGCAAGGGCAAGCGCTATTCCAAGCTGGTGAGCGCGGGCAGCGTCGAAACCTTTGCCGGCGAGGCGCCGTTCAAGTTGGTGGTGGGCGAGGCTGCTCAGGTGAAACTGAGTTACGACGGCCACCACATCGACCTCGCCCCCTTCATCGGGCAGAAGGTCGCCCGATTGACGTTGGAATAAACCCGGAATGACAGCGCAATGACGATGAGCCGAACAATCGCGCGGCGCCCCACGCGACAGGTCATGGTGGGCCATGTCGCGGTGGGCGGCGGCGCTCCGGTGGTGGTGCAGTCCATGACCAACACCGATACCGCCGACGTCACCGGCACGGTCATCCAGATTTATGACCTCTGGCAGGCCGGTTCCGAACTGGTGCGGCTCACGGTCAATACCGAGGAAGCCGCGCGCGGTGTGGTCGCCGTTCGCGAGAAACTCGATGCCATGGGCTGCAACGTGCCCTTGATCGGCGACTTCCATTTCAACGGCCACCGCCTGGTCAAGGCCGTGCCGGAATGTGTCCAGGCACTCGCCAAGCTGCGCATCAACCCCGGCAATGTCGGCCGTGGCGCCAAGAAGGACGAGCAGTTCGCCACCCTGGTGGAAGCCGCCGCGCGTTATGGCAAGGCCGTGCGCATCGGCGTCAACTGGGGCAGCCTGGATCAGGAACTGCTGGCGCGCATGATGGACGAGAACGCGCAACGCGCCGAGCCGCATGAGCCGGAACAGGTGATGCGCAACGCGCTCATCGTCTCCGCCCTCGAATCCGCCGCCCGCGCCGTGGAACTGGGCTTGCCGAGCAACCGTATCATCCTGTCCTGCAAGCTGTCCGGCGTGCAGGACCTGGTCGAGGTCTACCGCGATCTCGCCCTACGCAGCGATTACGCCCTGCATCTCGGCCTGACCGAAGCCGGCATGGGCAGCAAAGGCATCGTCGCCTCCACCGCCGCTCTGGCCATCCTGTTGCAGGAAGGCATCGGCGACACCATCCGCGTCTCGCTCACCCCGAAGCCGGGCGAATCGCGTACCACCGAAGTCCAGGTGGCGCAGGAAATCCTGCAGACTGTCGGCCTGCGTTCCTTCACCCCCCTGGTGACCGCCTGCCCCGGTTGCGGCCGCACCACCAGCACGGTGTTCCAGGAACTGGCGCAGAAAATCCAGAACTGGCTGCGCGCCCAGATGCCGGTCTGGCGCGGCCAGTACCCCGGCGTGGCGAGCATGAACGTGGCGGTAATGGGTTGCGTGGTGAACGGCCCCGGCGAGAGCAAACACGCCAACGTCGGCATCAGCCTGCCCGGCACCGGCGAAGTTCCAGTGGCCCCGGTCTATGTCGACGGGAAGAAAACCGTCACCCTCAAGGGCGACCAGATCGCCGAGGAATTCCAGGCCATCGTCGAAGACTATGTGAAACGAACCTATGGCAACAGCGGTGAGTAGGTTGGGCAAAGCGAAGCATGCCCAACTTGCAACGGTTGTTTGTTGGGCACGCTACGCTTTGCCCAACCTACGCCCACGCCCTTGCAACGGTTGTTTGTTGGGCACGCTTCGCTTTGCCCAACCTACGTCTCCACCAGCCACCAGCCAGCCATGACAAACCCACTCCGCGCCGTGCGCGGCATGAACGACCTCCTGCCTGCGGATGCGCCGCTTTGGCAATGCTTCGAAGGCATCCTGCGCGCCTGGCTGAAAGCCTATGGCTACCGCGAGATGCGCACCCCCATCCTGGAACACACCGGGCTGTTCAAGCGCGCCATCGGCGAAGTGACCGACATCGTCGAAAAAGAAATGTACACCTTCGTCGACGAACTCAATGGCGAGAGCATGACCTTGCGCCCGGAAGGCACCGCAAGCTGTGTCCGCGCGGTGATCGAACACAACCTCCTGTTCGACGGCGGCAAGCGGCTCTGGTACGCCGGCCCCATGTTCCGCCACGAGCGGCCGCAGAAGGGCCGCTACCGCCAGTTCCACCAGTTCGGCATCGAAGCCCTCGGCTACGCCGGGCCGGATCTGGACATCGAACACCTGTTGATGACCGCGCGCCTGTGGAAGCTGCTGGGCCTGGCCGACTGCATCCATCTGGAGCTCAACTCCCTGGGCGGCGCCGAATCGCGCGCCCGGCATCGGGAAAAGCTCATCGCCTATTTTCAGGCGCATGAAGCCCTGCTCGATGAAGACGCGAAGCGCCGCCTGCACAGCAACCCACTGCGCATCCTCGACACCAAGAACCCGGCCATGCGCGAGTTGGTGGAAGCCGCGCCCAGGCTGATGGACGAACTCGACGAAACTGCGCTGGCACACTTCGACGCGGTCAAGGCCGGGCTGGAGGCCGCCGGTATCGCCTACACGATCAATCCGCGCCTGGTGCGCGGCCTGGATTACTACAACTACACCGTGTTCGAGTGGGTCACCGACCGCCTCGGCGCCCAGGGCACGGTCTGTGCCGGTGGCCGCTACGACGGCCTGGTCCAGCAACTCGGCGGCAAAGCGGCGCCGGCCTGCGGCTATGCGATGGGGGTGGAGCGCCTGCTGGCCCTGATGGTGGAGGTCGGCGTGGCGCCGCCCGCCGATGTACCGGATGTCTATCTGGTCAATGTCGGCGAAGCCGCGAGCCGTTTCGCCCAACATGCGGGCGAAACCCTGCGCGATGCCGGCTTCAATGTGGTGTTGCACGGCGGTGGCGGCAGCTTCAAATCACAGATGAAAAAAGCCGATGCCTGCGGCGCCCGTTACGCCATGATTATCGGCGACGACGAAGCCCTGGCCGGTGAAGTGACGATCAAACCCCTGCGTGGGGAAGGTGAACAACAGCGCGTCGCCCTGGGGGCGGCCGCGGAATTTTTGAAAGGGTAAACAATGGCGTTCGATCTGGAAGAACAGGAACAAATAGACGAATTCAAGTTGTGGTGGAAACAACACGGCATGAAAGTCATTCTCGGCGTGACCGCCTTTCTGGTGATCGTCGGCGGCTGGCGCGCCTGGGAAACCTGGCAGCGCAATCAGGCCGCCGAGGCCTCCATGCTGTTCGACACCGCGGTGCAGGCCGCCTCCCTGAATGACCTGAAGTCCGCCAAGAGCGTTACCGCGCGGATCATGGAAAACCAGGCGCGCACCGCGTATGCCACGCCCGCAGCCTGGCTGGCCGGTCGTGTCAACTACGAGAACGGCGATCTGAAAAGCGCGCGCGCCCAGTATGAATACGCCCTGGAACACGCCAAGGACGGCGGCCTCAAGCAACTGGCGCGTATCCGTCTGGCCGGCATCCTGTTCGAGGAAAAAGACCATGCCGGCGCCCTGGCCCTGCTCAACGAGTCCTACGAACCCGCCTTCCAGGGACTGGCCGCCCAACTCAAGGGCGATGTCCTGATCGAACAGGGCAAGACCGAAGAAGCTCGCGCCGCCTACAAGCTGGCGCTGGGAAAACTGGACGACAAGAGTTCACTGAAACCCCTGCTGGAAATCCGGCTGGATGCCTTGGGAGGCTGATGTGCTTAAACGTGCCCTATTGCTAGCCGCCCTTGCCACCACGCTATCCGGCTGCTCCTGGTTCAGTGGCTGGTTCAGCGCCGACAAACCCGCCGCCAAACCGGCCGAACTGACCGAATTCAAGGCCACGGCCAATCTGGTCCGACAGTGGGAAGGTCGTGTAGGCGCCTCAGGCCCCTATGATTTCTCGCCGGCAACCGATGGCAATGCCGTCTATGCCGCCGGCCACGACGGCAAGGTAGTCAAGCTGGATATCGCCAATGGCCGCGAACTATGGCGCATCGACGCCGGCCAAGTGCTCTCGGCCGGCGTCGGTGTCGGCGAAGGCCTGGTGCTGGTGGGCACGCCCAAGGGCGAACTGCTCGCCTACAGGGCCGCCGATGGCGGCGTCGCCTGGAAAGCCAGGCTCTCCGGCGAACTCCTGGTGCCGCCCGTGGCGGCTGGTGGTGTCGTCGCCGCGCGCAGCAACGACGGCAGGATCGCCCTGTTCGAGGCCGGGGACGGCAAGCAGCGCTGGGCCAACAGCCGCGCGCTGCCTACCCTCACCCTGCGCGAACAAGGGTATCTGGTACTCACCGGCGGCGAACTTTACGCGGGCAATGCCGGCGGCAAGTTGAGCGCGCTCTCGCTGGTCAACGGCGCACCGCAGTGGGAGGCCAATATAGCCCTGCCGCGCGGCACCACCGAACTGGAACGCATCGCCGATGTGGTCGGCCCGTTGGCGCTGGATGAGCAGTTGGTGTGCGGCGCCGCCTACCAGGGCCGCATCGCCTGTGTCGACCGCGCCACCGGAAACGGAACCTGGGCGCGCGAACTTTCCTCCCCGCGCGGGGTGGACATGGACGCCCGCTACGTCTTCGCCAGCGACGATCAGAGCGCGCTACTCGCCTACGAGCGCAGTCGTGGCGGCAACTCCTGGAAACAGGACAAGCTGCGTAACCGCGGCATCTCCAGTCCGGTCGCCGTGGCCGGGCGCTATGTCGCGGTAGGTGATTACCAGGGTCAGATTCATCTCGTCAACGCCGAAGACGGCGCCTTCTCCGCCCGGAGTTCCACGGACGGCAGCGCCATCAAGGGCGTCATGATTCCACTCAAATCCGGCCTGATCGTTCAGACCGCGAATGGCGGAGTGATGGCGTTCAAGATTCAGTAGGTCGGGTTAGGCGCGTCTTTTCGCGCCGTCATCGTCCCCGAATGGGGGAACCCGACAAACTCCCGCCGGCGCTTCTTGTTCGCTAAAACCCGCAGTGCTACCCTGGTGACACCGCTTCGTAATTGGAGACCGAGCATGTCCACCACCACCACTTTGAAACTGCCGGACACCCTCAAATCCCGCATCGTCCACGCCGCCGAACACGTCGGTAAAACACCCCACGCTTTCATGCTCGAAGCGCTGCAAGCGCAAACCGAACTGGCGGAAAGGCGGCGCGAATTCGTCGATGCCGCGAAACAGGCCGAGCAGGAAGTCGCGCAATACGGCATGGTCTACGACGCCGACGAAGTGTTCAGCTACCTGCGCGCAACGCTGGAAGGCCGCGACGCTGAACACCCCACGCCGGTCAAGCTGTAAATCGTGTCGCGACTGGCTCTCTCTCCCGGCGCCCTCAAAGACATGAAACGTCTCATCGGTTTTCTCCTGGAGGCTAGTCCGCAAGCCGCGCTGGAAATCGGCGACATCCTCATGCATGGCCTATCTATCTTGAAAGACCACCCTCTGGTCGGCCGCAAAGTCGAGGAAGGCTACCGGGAACTGGTGATTTCACATGGCCGCAACGGATACCTGGCGCTCTACCGCTATGTTGTGGCAACGGACGCCGCGCTGGTGCTGGCGGTTCGGCATCAACGAGAACAAGGCTACCTACATGGATAAGGTTTCGACCCGCCAAGTCGGCAACCGCCATTGGCATGAATTCGCCGCGAGTCCGCAAGAAGCCCTGGAACGAGGCGCGCGCCTCGACACCATGACGCGCCTGCCCGGCGTGCCGGATTTCCAGCCACGCGGCGTATTTCGCGGTACACAAGCCTTCTTCGATGCGATGGACGCGGAGAAAGAACGCAAGCGGCAAGCGTGGTTTCAGGAACATGCAAATCATATTGTTGTTGAGTGAGGTAATTGCCGCGTCCTGGTTTGTGGTTGCGTGCCATTTTCCCGGATTCCGCTGCGCTGCATCCGGGCTACGGTGTTTCCGTAATTCACTACAGTTGAATTTCTCCTCTGTTTTTACTTCTTACTTGTCCCCCAAATGAAACCCACCCTAGTCCTGGTCGGCCGTCCCAATGTCGGCAAATCCACGTTGTTCAATCGTCTGACCAAGACGCGCGACGCGCTCGTTCATGATCTTCCCGGCCTTACTCGCGACCGCCATTACGGTCATGGCCGTAGCGGCTCCAAGCCGTTTCTGGTGGTGGATACAGGCGGCTTCGAGCCGGTGGTGGAAACCGGCATCCTTGCCGCGATGGCCAAGCAGACCATGCAGGCGGTGGCGGAGGGCGATGTGGTCGTTTTCCTGGTTGATGGCCGCGCCGGCGTCACGCCGCAGGATTTGATCATTTCCGAGAAATTGCGTCGCAGCGGGCGGCCGGTGTTCCTGGCGGTGAACAAGACCGAGGGCATGAATCGCAGCGTGGTCAGCGCCGAATTCTTCGAACTCGGCCTGGGTGAGCCGGTGTCGATTTCCAGCGCCCACGGCGAAGGGGTGCGTGATCTGGTGGATTTGGCGCTGGAGTCGTTCGAAGTCGATCCGGATGAGGGCGCCGACGCGGACCATCCCAAGATCGCCATCATCGGCCGCCCCAACGTCGGCAAGTCCACGCTGGTGAACACCTTCGTCGGCGAGGAGCGCGTCATCGCCTTCGACCAGCCGGGCACCACGCGTGATTCCATCTACGTCGACTTCGAACGCAACGGCAAGCCCTACACCCTGATCGACACCGCCGGGGTGCGGCGCAAGGGGCGGGTGACCGAGGTCGTCGAAAAGTTCTCCGTGATCAAGACCCTGCAAGCCATCGAGGACGCCAACGTCGTCATCCTGGTGCTCGATGCCCAGCAGGAAATCTCCGATCAGGATGCCCACCTCGCCGGCTTCGTCCTGGAAGCCGGGCGCGCCCTGGTGGTGGCTGTGAACAAGTGGGATGGCATGGACAACTACTCGCGTGATCAGATCAAGCAGGAACTCACTCGGCGCCTGGAATTTCTCTCTTTCGCCCGTTTTCACTTCATCTCCGCGCTCAGGGGCGACGGGGTGGGTGGCCTTATCAAGTCGGTCGACGAAGCCTACGCGGCGGCCATGGCCAAGCTTCCCACGCCGCGCCTCACCCGTGTTCTGCAAGATGCCGTTTCCCAGCAACAACCCGGTCGTTCCGGCCTGTTCCGACCCAAGCCCAAGTATGCCCACCAGGGCGGCAGCAACCCGCCGGTCATCATCATCCACGGCAACCACCTGGAAGGCATCACCGACAGTTACAAGCGTTACCTGGAAAACACTTTCCGCACCGTGTTCAATCTGCAAGGCACGCCGCTGCGGGTGGACTTCAAATCCGGCCACAACCCGTTCGAAGCGCGCAATCCCAACCCCCTCACCCCGCGCCAGATCCGCACCGCCGAACGCGACGCCAAGCGGCGCAACAAAACGTTCAAGAAATAGTGGGTGGGTCGGGTGACGGGCTACGTTTGCACGGGCATTCGCGGGATGATGCGCGGGTGGTGATTTGCGCGTGGATCGTCGGTTCGGCTTCGGCAACCTGACCAACAGCAAGCCGAAGGCGGCTATGATTCCCGACCTTCACATCCCGTTTTCACCCGCTTTTTCGAGGTATCCCATGCTTTCCGGCCCCAGAGAGATCGTTACGCCATTTCGCCAGATTCCGCTCGATGTTCCCGAGGGAATGAAGGCGAACGAGTTTTTCAACAGCACCGAGAACCTCAACGATCTGGTGCACAACAACGGCTTGTTGCAGAACCCGGAAGGGCTGTTGCTCTATCGCAAGGCGCTGGGCCACAGCAACGAATTCGATACCTCGATCATCTACAACACCTCGCAAACCATCCTCGATCCACTCGGCCGCCCGGTGCGCCGCACCCAGGTGCCGGAGCAGGTGAAGAACGTCTGGAATCGGATGAATCAGGTAATTATCGAATACATGCTGGAGCAGTATCCGGACCCGGACGCGACCCTGGTGCTGGCCGGCGAGGCGAGCCTGGACGCGACCTGGCCGCTGACTTCGCCGGGGGTGCCGAGCATCCGCATGCTGCACAACCACTTCATCGTGTTCAACAAGGCCGAGTTGCGCGACGCGCCCATCGCCGACGCCAGCAACCCCAACCTCACCGATGGCGGCCAGCATTCGCTGTTCCAGGCCTATATGCGTGACGTCTACCAAGCGTTTTTCGACGAACTCGATCTGCAAATCCTGCGCCCGTGCCAATCCGGCTCCTGCCGTATCGCGCTGACCGGCTACCCGCAGGGCCTGCCCAGTTGGGAAGTGACCGGCGGCGTCGATTCGTTGAAGGAAGTTCGCTTCTGGAAGGAGTACGACACCCTCCTGAAGGGCTTCATCGACTTCTATCGCACCTTCTTCGGCCAGGTTTCCACCCGCAACGCGCCGCTGCCGCGCGACATCTATTTCCCGGCGCTGGTGGAGAACAAGTTGCAGTTCAACAATGGCCTGTTGAAGACCGCGAAGATGGTGCGCGACCGTTGCATCAAGGATGCCAAATACGCGAACTCGATCCGCTGGCAGCCGGCTTTCAAGCAACTGATCTACCGCAACGATGCCGGCAAGCTCATCGTCACCATCAGCCAGAACTCCATCGGCAACGCCATCACCGAACTGCTGGGCGTGGTGGTCAAGCGGGTTCCCGACGCCGACGCTTATGGCCGTGCCGAACCGGCCCTGATCGAGAAGTTGCTGGAAGCCCGCCGCCGCCTGGTGGAGGCCGACCTGGGCCAGGGTATCGCCACGCCGCATTGGGGCGTGGCGTAAGCGTGCAGTGCGGGTTGGGTGGGTTGAGCGATAGCGAAACCCGTCCTGCCGAGCTTCGGCCGGCCCCAGGTGGAAGAATCGTAGGGTGTGGCGTGGTTGATGCGGTTCGCTGCGCTCACCACATCCTACGTCCACTCGTAGGATGTGGTGAGGTACGAACCGCATCAGCAAGGTGAGCTGCTTCGCCCCGCCGCGAAGAAAATCCGGGCTGGGGAAATAAAACCCGATAAAATCCGCGTCCTGTTTCGCCTTCTTTTTCGTATTGCTCCGCAATACCCCCTATTCATATAAAGGATTCTTCATGAGCAAAGGGCAGCAATTACAAGACCCGTTCCTCAACGCGCTGCGTCAGGAACAAGTTCAGGTCTCGGTCTACCTGGTCAACGGCATCAAGCTCCAGGGCATCATCGAAAGCTTCGATCCCTACGTGGTGCTGCTGAAAAATGCCGTCACCCAGATGGTCTACAAGCACGCCATTTCCACCGTGGTACCCGCTCGCCCGATTTCCGTACAACGTGCTGGCCCAGCCAGCGAAGCCGACTGATACGTGTTTGAGCGTCCCGAGCATGGGCAGGCGGTCATCCTGGCCTCCCTGGATTTCGGCAAAGAGGATTACTCCGAGGGTCTAAGCGAACTTGAACTGCTCGCCGGCAGCGCGGGTTTGGTCGTGGTCGGCGTGGTGGAAGGCAAGCGCAAACGGCCTGATCCCGCGTTGTTCGCCGGCTCCGGCAAGGCGGATGAAATCGGCGATGCCGCCCGCGCGGCCGACGCCTCCCTGATTATCTTCAATCACGAACTCTCCCCGGTTCAGGAACGCAACCTGGAACGGCGCCTGCAATGCCGGGTGCTGGACCGCACCGCGCTGATCCTGGAAATCTTCGCCCTGCGCGCGCGCAGCAACGAAGGCAAGTTGCAGGTGGAGTTGGCGCAACTGCGCCATTACTCGACCCGGCTGGTGCGCGGCTGGACTCACCTGGAACGCCAGAAAGGCGGCATCGGCATGCGTGGCGGCCCCGGCGAATCCCAGTTGGAACTGGATCGCCGCATGATCCTGGCCAAGATCAAGAACATCGAGGGGAAGCTGGAAAAACTGGCGAAAAGCCGCGCCTTGCAGCGGCGCAGCCGGAAACGCGGTGGGGTTTTGTCGGTTTCCCTGGTGGGTTACACCAATGCCGGGAAGTCCACCCTGTTCAATACCCTGACCCATGCCAGCGCCTTTGCCGCCGACCAGTTGTTCGCCACCCTCGATACCACCACCCGCAAGCTCTGGCTGCCGGAAGCCGGGCAACAGATCGTGCTGTCGGATACCGTCGGTTTCATCACCCGCTTGCCGCACTCCCTGATTTCCGCCTTTCATGCCACCCTGGAAGAAGCCGTCCAAGCCGATCTTTTGTTGCATGTGGTCGACAGTGCCAGCCCGAACCGTGAGCGCCAGATCGTCGAAGTGGAGAAGGTGCTGAAGGAAATCGGCACGGAACAGGTGCCGCAATTCCAGATCATGAACAAGGTCGACCTCACCGATGCCGAGCCCCAAGTGGCGCGGGATGAGTATGGTAAGATCGCCGCCGTTTGGCTCTCGGCCAAGACGGGCGATGGGGTGGAATTGCTCCGGAGCGTTCTCGCGGAATTTGCTCGTGATCAACAACATGAAACCAGAGTACTGGCGGCTCAAGAGGCCGAACTTTCTCAAAGCTATGTGGAAACCAATATCGATGGCCTGGAATGACCCGCAATGGGGTGGCGGCGGCAATAAAAATGCCGGTGGCCCACCGGATCTCGATGAGCTCTGGAAGAACCTCAATCGCCGTCTGAACGAGTTGTTCGGCAAGAAAGGCGGCGATTCCGGCGACGAGCCGCCGCGCATCGGTGGCGGGCGTGAATTCAACATTCCCGGTGGTGCCGGTCTGCTGATCGGTTTGGCGTTTCTGGTCTGGCTGGCTTCCGGCTTCTACATCGTCGATGCCGGTGAACGCGGCGTGGTGCTGCGTTTCGGCAAGTACCTCGAAACCACCCAGCCCGGCCCGAACTGGCATTTGCCGACGCCGCTGGAAAATGTCGAAAAGGTCAATGTCGAACAGGTGCGTACCGTTGAAGTGGGTTACCAGAACAACATGAAAGCCAAGGTGCTGTCCGAGGCGCTGATGCTCACCGACGACGAGAACATCGTCGACCTCCAATTCTCTGTGCAATATCTTCTGAAAGATCCGGAGGACTATTTGTTTGCCAACCGTTCTCCGGACGACGCGGTGAAACAGGTGGCGGAGACCGCGATGCGCGAGATTGTGGGAAAAAGCAAGATGGACTACGTGCTTTACGAAGGCCGCGCCGACATCGCCGCGCGCGCCACCAAGCTGATGCAGGACATCCTCGATCGCTACAAGACTGGTATCACGGTCAGCAAACTGAACATGCAGAACGCGCAGCCGCCCGAACAGGTTCAGGCTTCCTTCGACGACGCGGTGAAGGCCGGCCAGGATCTGGAACGCTTCAAGAACGAGGGCCAGTCCTACGCCAACGATGTCATTCCGAGAGCGCGCGGTGTCGCCGCCCGCCTCACCGAAGAGGCGCAAGGCTACAAGCAGCGCGTGATAGCGCAGGCCGAGGGTGAAGCGTCCCGCTTCAAGCAGGTTTTGGCCGAGTATTCCAAGGCGCCGCAGGTCACCCGTGAACGTCTGTATCAGGACACCATGCAACAGGTTCTTTCCAATACGACCAAGGTGCTGGTGGACGACAAGTCGGGCGGCAATCTGCTCTATCTGCCGCTGGACAAACTCATGAACATGACGCAAAGCGGCCAGCCGACGCAGACTAATCCGCAGCAGATCGAACTGATGCCGCAACGTCAGGACAGCACGTCCAACCGTGGTGAAGACTTGTCGCGTTCGCGTGATGCCTTCCGCGGTCGTGAGCGGGAGGTACGGCCATGAAAAATCACGCTGTCATCGTGGTCGGCCTGGTCGTCGCCCTGTTTTTCCTGTCGCTATCGATGTTTACCGTGGATCAACGGCAGGCGGCGATCGTGTTCCAGTTGGGCGAAGTGGTCGACATCAAGAAAGCGCCCGGCCTCTACTTCAAGTTGCCGCTGGTGCAGAACATCCGCTACTTCGATACCCGCATCCTGACCCTGGACGCCGTCGATCCGGAGCGCTTCATCACCTCCGAGAAGAAGAATGTGTTGGTGGATTACTACGTCAAGTGGCGCATCAAGGATATCCGCACGTTCTATGTCAGCTTCGCGGGTGATGAGCGGCGCGCCGAAAACCGTTTGTCGCAGACCGTCAACGACGGCATGCGCGCCGAGTTCGGCAAGCGCACGGTGCATGACGTGGTTTCCGGCCAGCGCGATGAAGTGATGGAAACCCTGCGCAAGTCGGCGGATGCCGACGCCCGTCGTTTCGGTGTCGAGGTCATGGATGTGCGCGTCAAGCGCGTCGATCTGCCGTCGGAAGTCAGCGAGTCGGTCTATCGCCGTATGGAAGCCGAGCGCAAGCGGGTGGCCAACGAATTGCGTTCCACCGGTTCCGCCGAAGCGGAAAAAATTCGTGCCGATGCCGACAAGCAGCGCGAAGTCATCATCGCCGAGGCCTACCGCGATGCGCAGAGCGTCAAGGGTGCGGGCGATGGCCGCGCAGCCGCGATCTATGGTGATGCATTCGGCAAGAACGCCGAGTTCTATGCTTTCTATCGCAGCATGGAAGCCTACAAGCAGAGCTTTTCCGGCAAGAGCGACGTGATGGTGCTGCAACCCAATTCCGAGTTCTTCCGCTATATGAAGTCGCCGCGAGGCGGCAAATGATTCCGCGTCGCGGTCTATAAGCCGGGTGGCATGGCGTGAGTCTGGGCGATGTCTGGCTTCCCGCGCTCGCGCTCATGCTGGTCATGGAAGGGCTGCTGCCCTTCCTGGCCCCCACCGCCTGGCGTGAAACCTTCGCCCGCATGATCCAGTTCAACAATGGTCAGGTGCGCTTCATGGGCCTGATTTCCATGCTCGCCGGCCTAGCCCTTCTCGTTCTCACACAATGACCCAAGCCTGGCTCCTGCCCGAGTACATCGAAGACATTCTGCCGCCCTATGCCCGGCAGGCGGAAATCCTGCGCCGTCGCCTGCTCGATCTGTTCGACGGCTATGGCTACGATCTGGTGGTACCACCGCTGGTGGAATACCTCGATTCCCTGCTGACCGGCGCCGCCCGCGATCTCGACCTGAAAACCTTCAAGGTGGTGGATGGCCTTTCCGGCCGCCTGCTCGGCGTGCGCGCCGACATGACGCCGCAGGCCGCCCGCATCGATGCCCACCTGATCGGCCATGAGGGCGCGACCCGCCTCTGTTACGCCGGCCCGGTGCTGCGTACCAAGCCGGCCGGCCTCGCCTGCCGCGAGCCGTTGCAGATTGGCGCCGAACTATTCGGCCATGCCGGCATCGAGGCCGATCTGGAAATCCAGGAACTCCTGCTCGCGGCGCTCGCCGCGGCCGCTGTGCCGGATGCGCGTCTGAGCCTGGGCCATGCCGGTCTGTTCCACGCGCTGGTCGCGGGCGCCGATTTGACCGAGGATCGCGCCGCCGCCCTGTTCGTCGCCCTGCGCGGCAAGGATGTGCCGGAAGTGGAGGCGCTCAGCGCCGACCTCGCAGCGCCCTGGCGTGACGCCTTTTGCCGACTGCCTGGACTCTACGGTGGCGCCGAGGCGCTGGCGCGGGCGCGCCAGGAATTGCCCGAGCAGCCCGCCATCAGCCAAGCGCTGGATCAACTCGACCGTCTGTTCGCCGCCGGCAACGCCCTCGGTCAGGCCAGTGTCGCGGTCGATCTCTCCGATTTGCGTGGCGACGGCTATCACAATGGTGCCACCTTCGCCGCCTATGCCGGTGGCCAGGCGCGCGCGGTGGCCCTGGGTGGCCGCTATGACGGCGCCGGCAGCGTTTTCGGCCGCCACCGCCCGGCGACCGGCTTTTCCCTGGATCTGCGCCAGCTTCTCGGTTGCCTTGGGGCGCCAGCGTCGCGTGGCGGCATCCTGGCGCCGAGCCTGGACGACGCCGGCTTGCGCGCCAGCATCGCCGAATTGCGCGCCGCCGGTGAACGGGTTGTGGTCGAATTGCCGGGGCAGGAAGCCCATGGCGCGGAATCGGGCTGCGACCAGCGACTGGTGAAAACAGATTCGGGTTGGCGTGTTCAATAGCTTTTCGTAGGTCGGGTTAGCGGCTTCATCGCGTAACCCGACATGGTGCGATGTCGGGTTACGGCGCATGAAGACGCGCCAAACCCCACCTACGTTTGAATTCATTCTTCAAGGACGAAATATGAGCAAGAACGTCGTGGTGATCGGCACCCAGTGGGGTGATGAAGGCAAGGGCAAGATCGTCGACTGGCTGACCGATCGCGCCCAAGGGGTCGTGCGTTTCCAGGGCGGCCACAATGCCGGCCATACCCTGGTGATCGAGGGCAAGAAAACCGTCCTGCACCTGATTCCCTCCGGCATCCTGCGCGAAAACGTGCGCTGCTTCATCGGCAACGGCGTCGTGGTCTCGCCCGAGGCGCTGATGGAAGAAGTGGAAATGCTGGAAAAGAGCGGCATCGACGTCGCCAGCCGCCTGACCATCTCCGAAGCCTGCCCGCTGATCCTGCCGCATCATGTCGCCCTCGACCACGCCCGCGAGGCCGCCAAGGGCGCCGGCAAGATCGGCACCACCGGCCGCGGCATCGGCCCGGCCTACGAAGACAAGATCGCGCGTCGCGCCATCCGCATGCAGGATTTGCTGCATCGCGAGCGTTTCGCCGCCAAGCTGGGCGAAGTCCTCGACTATCACAACTACGTGCTCAAACATTATTTCAAGTGGGAAACGGTCGACTTCCACAAGACCCTCGATCAGGCGATGGAACTGGCCGAGAAGATCACACCGATGATCGGTGACGTGCCGCGCAACCTCTACGAAGCCAACAAGCGCGGCGAGAACCTGCTGTTCGAAGGCGCCCAGGGCACGTTGCTGGACATCGACCACGGCACCTACCCGTTCGTCACCTCCAGTAACTGCACCGCCGGCGGCGCCTCCACCGGCTCCGGCATGGGCCCGTCTTCCATGCACTACATCCTCGGCATCACCAAGGCCTACACCACCCGCGTCGGCTCCGGCCCGTTCCCCACCGAACTGTTCGATGCCGACGGCAAATGGCTGGCCGAGAAGGGCCACGAGTTCGGCGCCACCACCGGCCGCCCGCGTCGTTGCGGCTGGTTCGACGCGGCGGCATTGAAGCGCGCGATCCAGATCAACGGCCTCACCGGCATGTGCGTCACCAAGCTCGACGTGCTCGACGGCATGGACACCATCCGCATCTGCACCGGCTACAAGATGGGCGGTGAAGTGTGCGACATCCTGCCGGTGGGCTCGGAAAGCATCGCCGATTGCGAACCGATCTATGAAGATCACGCCGGCTGGAAAGAAACCACCGTCGGCGTGAAGACCTTCGAAGAACTGCCCGCCAACGCCCAGTCCTACCTGCGACGCATGGAAGAACTTTGCGGCGTCCCCGCCGACATCATCTCCACCGGCCCGGACCGGGAAGAAACCATCGTGCGGCGGCACCCGTTCGAGTAAGCCCACGTAGGATGCGGTGAGCGCAGTGAACCGCATCACATCGCGCAACCGTGGTTGATGCGGTTCGCTGCGATCTGATGAAGCTCCTACCCTTCGGTAACCGCATCCTACGGCCCAACGGCCCTTCGTACTGCATAAACCGGTTCGCCCGGAAAACATCACGAGGAGACTTAAATGAACCCTGTAGTGATCAATGTGGTGTCCGCGGAAGTCGTCGGCGAACTTCGGCCCAGGATCTGTTTTGATGATGGCGTCGAACAGATTGTCGACTTCAAATCGTTCCTGAACGCCTCGCTTCACCCGGATATCCGGGCCTGGTCCGCGCCAGAGCGTTTCGCACAATTCCGTATTGAATATGGCGAACTGGTCTGGGGTGACTTTGACTTGTGCTTCCCCGTGATGGATCTTTACCGCAACCGAATCGAGCATGGCCAGGCGCTGGAAGCGGCGGCGTGAGCGACAAAACCAGCGATCTGTTGGGCCAGCTCGAAGGCCTCAACGAACCCCAGTTGCGCCGGCTGCTGGTGGAACACCTGACCAGACAGAAGCTGGGCCTGTACTGGGAGTCCAGCGCCATCGAGCGCGACCGCGCGCTCAACGCCGATGTCGTGCTGCCCCGACTGGTGGACGTTTTTCCCCCTCCCCCCCCGGGGGAGTCCCGGGCAGCCAGAGACTTGGCCGACGTTGTTGGGCGGCCTAGTCGGTTGGCTGGTAGTTCCATCAGAGAGGGCGCTTTTGCCCACCGCAACCTCATCATCGAAGGCGACAACTACGACGCGCTGCGCCTGCTGCGTGCCACGCATCGCGGCAAAGTCCGCGTCATCTACATCGACCCGCCCTACAACACCGGCAACAAGGACTGGGTCTACAACGACCGCTATGTCGGCGCCAACGACCGTTGGCGGCATTCGCAGTGGCTGGAATTTCTCTATCGCCGCCTGACCCTGGCGCGCGACCTGCTGACGCCGGACGGCGTGATTCTGGTGTCGATCAACGACGAAAACCGGGCGCGGCTGGAGTTGCTGATGGATGAGGTGTTTCCGGGGCGGCGGCTGGGAAGCATGACCTGGCGCACCCGGCAGGGCTCGAACGCCGACCAGCAATGTTTTCTCTCCGTCGATCACGAACATGTGCTGGTCTACGGCAACGCCGGTTTCAGTTTCAACGGTTTCAGCAAAAGCTATGAGATGTATGGCAACCCGGACAACGACCCGCGCGGCGACTGGCGAACGAGCGACCTGACGCTGGGCTTCTCCTACAAGGAACGCCCCAACCTGTATTACCCGTTGCTGGATCAGAAGACCGGCATCGCTTACCCGCCCAATCCGGATCGCGTCTGGGTCTACGCGTCAGAAGCACGGCTGAAGGAAGGCCAGACGGTGCAGGCCAAGACGATGGAGGCGTTTATCGAACTGGGCCAGATCCTTTTTCCAGCCGAACAGCGCGTGGAAACCTGGCCGACGCTGGAGGCGTTGCTGGCCGCCATCGACGCGGGCGATGTACCCAAGAGCGGCAAGACGCCGTTGCTGCGCCGCGACCTCCCCAATCTGGAATTCTGGGTCGGCCGCCCGGCCGGTTTCGGCCGGCCGCAGTTCAAGCGCTACAAGGCCGATCTGCGCAACCAGACGCAGCCGCTTTCCAGCTGGATCGTGCCCAGTTTCGAGGAAGGCAGTTACGAAGCGGATACCAGTTTTGTTTCCAGCACCAACCAGGAAGGTGCGCGCGTGGTGGCGGAAATCTTTGGCGACCGCGCTTTCAACTACGCCAAACCGCTGTCCCTGATCAAAAACCTCCTCCGCCAAGCCACCCGCCCCACCGACACCATCCTCGACTTCTTCGCCGGTTCCGGCACCACCGGCCAGGCGGTGTTGGAACTCAACGCCGAGGATGGCGGCCAGCGTCGTTTCATCCTCTGCTCCAGCACCGAGGCGACGAAGAAGGAACCTGACAAGAACCTTTGCCGCGACGTCTGCGCCGAACGCATGCGCCGGGTCATCGCCGGCTACGGTGGCAAGCCGGGCTATGCCGTGGAGCAGGGCGGCGAGTTCGCCTATCTGCAACTGGACAAGGTGGAGGCGGCGGATGCGCATCACGAAGTCGATCTCGATCAGGCGTTTCAGTTGCTGGCAATGAAGCGGCTGGGCGTAGCCCTGCCGATACCCGAAGGACCGATCAAACGCCTGGGGCGGTTGGCGGATTGCGAGCTGCTGCTGTGTGGCGAATTCAACGCCGCCACGCTGCAAAGCCTGGCAGCCTGGCCGGCGCAATCCGGCGCCGCGCGCCTGGCGATCTACACACTGCGCCCGCAAACGCTGGCCGAGAAACTCGCCGCGCGCGGAGTCGAGGCGAACTGCTACAGCCTGATGGATGCGGTGCTGGGTGGGCAGGGAGGCAACGCGGCATGAATGAATTGGCGCAACAAGTCAACGTAGGTCGGGTTAGCGTTAGCGTAACCCGACGTTTCGCTTGTCGGGTTACGGCTGCGACTAACCCGACCCACGACACCAAGCAGGGAGTAGCGGGATGAATGCACTCGACATCATCGCGCCCCAATCCGGCGCGCTGGAGCCGGAAATCTTCCAGGCCGGGCTGATCGACGGCATGACCCGCGCGTTGCTGCGCACCCCGGCGCCGCCCTGTTTGTTGCGCGCGCCCACGGGTTCGGGCAAGACTTTCGTCATCTCGCGGGTGCTGGAAAACATCAGCCTGGAACGGCCGACGCTGTGGCTGTGGTTCGTGCCGTTCGTGAATCTGGTGCAACAGACCGAGGATGCTCTGGCCGCGAATTGCGCCGGCTTGACGCCGGTGATGCTGAACCGGGGTCGCAATCAGGACGCCCAGGCCGGGATGGTGCTGCTGTCCACCGCGCAGGGCGTGGCGCGGGCGGTGGACCGTCGCGCGAATTACAACGCCGACGGCGACGATGACAAACGCACGCTGGCGGCGTTCGTGGCGCGCGCCCGCGTGGGTGGCTTGAACATCGGCCTGGTGGTGGACGAGGCGCATATCGGCCTGGACAAGACCACGGAATTCGGCCAGTTCGCGCACTGGCTGACGCCGGACTTTCTCATCATGGCCACGGCGACGCCGAAAGACGCGCGACTGCTGGAGTTCTTGCAGCAGTCCGGTCACAGCGCCTTCGAGAGCTTCGCCGCCTCTCGCTCCGAAGTGGTCAACGCGCGTCTCAACAAACGCTATATCGAGGCGGTGGTGTACGACTTGCGGCAGAGCGCGCAGAGCGTGACCGATTTGAAGCGCACGGTGCTGCGCCAGGCCTGGAAGCGCTCGCAACGGATCAAGCGGCATCTGCAAGCGGCCGGCGTGGCGCTGACGCCGTTGTTGCTTATCCAGGTAGCCAACGGTGAAAAGACAGTGGACGAAGCCGAACAGGATTTGATCCATCTGTGCGGCGTTCATCCTGGCGCTATCGGCAAACATTCTTCCGATGCGCCCGACCCGGTGCTGATGGCGGCCATCGCCAACGATGCCGGCAAGGAGGTGCTGATTTTCAAGCAGTCGGCCGGCACCGGCTTCGATGCGCCGCGCGCGTTCGTGCTGGCGTCCACCAAGTCGGTCAACGACAGCGATTTCGCCATGCAGTTTGTCGGCCGCGTGATGCGGGTGGCGCGCGCCGTGCGCGCAGCCTGGCCGAAGCCACAAGCTATTCCGGACGAGTTCAATACCGCCTATGTGTATCTGGCTGACGCCGAAGCACAGCGAGGTTTCGAGGCGGCGGTACAGGCGACCAGCGGGGTGAAATCCCAGCTCGAAGGCCAGACCGAAAAACTGGAGGCGCGAAAAATGGCCTCCGGCGCGCTGGTCTACACCAACCGTTCCAGCCCGCAGACGCCCTTGCTATATGACATGCCGTTGCCGGACAGCCCGGAGAAGGCGGCTGAATTGCCGGTGCATCCGGCAATAGCGGAATACAGCAAGCAGCCGTCGCTGTTCGACACGCTGCCGGCGGATGAGCCCGGTGGGGTCTATGTGTTGGATGAAATGCTGCCTACGCCAACCCCGCGCGCGCGGCGGGCCGTGCCGGCGTCCAGGGAGGCGTTGCTCGACTTGCTGACGGAGAAAAATATCCGCGCCTATCCGCGCCGAGGCGGCTTGCGCAATTTGCCGGCCGCGCTCAAGCGCGAACGGCGGCCGGAAATGGACGATATGTCGGCGGTGTCGGAGGCGGTGGCGATCCGCCTGCCTATCCCGGATGAACTGAAGAAAAACGCGGTGCGCGCGGCGCTCAACCGCTTGAAGGAAAAGGAAGTTCACACTGAACTGACCCAGGGCCAGCGTAGCGAGGAAGACGTCCAGGTGATTACCGACCGTGCCGCGATGGCGCGCGAAGCCGTGGCGATCTTGCGCAACCTGCCGCAGGTGGAAGACGCCGATGTGCGCATCATCGACGGCGTGCTGGCGCGCCGTTTGCGCGCGGCCATCGACGAGGCGTTCGAAGATATGGATGAAGAGGCGCGTCCGAGTGAGGCTGACCTCAACCGTCACGCCCGCGATGCGGCGCATTGGGTGATTCGCCGCGAAGCCGGAAATCTGGCCGAGTTGATGCAGAGCATCGTCGCGGAATTCACCACGCTGGAAGATGCCGAACCGTTGCCAGACCTGATGTTGTTTCCGGCCGCCTTGAGCCTGACGGCTTCGCGCAAGAACATTTATGGCGTGCTGCCGCCTTCCGACGAAGACCTGGCGGCCATCGACACCACGTTGCTTCTGGATGAGCGGGAATGGCTGGCCGACCGGACGCTGGCGTTGGGCGCGGCGGAAATCAGCGTGGGCCGCTACGACGGCAGTTCCAAGCTGAATGGCGAGGAACGAGATTTCGCCCATGCACTGGATCGCGCCGATTTCGTCGAATGGTGGCACCGCAATTCGGATCGCAAGCCTTACGCGGTGAAGTTGGTGCGTGGCGAACACCAGAATTATTTCTATCCGGATTTCGTCGTGTGCCTGTCTCATGTGCCGGGTGACGAACCCGCGGCGCGCCTGGTTGAAACCAAGGAAAACGTGAAGGATGCCGCGCGCAAGGCGCGGCGTGTGCCGAAAACCTACGGCAAAGTGCTGTTTTTGACCAAGGATCAGAATCGACTGCGGGTCATCAACGACGATGGCAGCCTGGGTTTGACGCTGGATTGGGATGATCTGTCGCCGGTGCGAGAGTGGCTGAGAAATACCCGTCCCATGCCGGATCGGCTGTAATGCAACACGCTGGAAATTGGCTACTGACGAAAACAATGCCTGAGCGGATGGTGCTGGTGCGGTATTCGTTCTTGTTCTTCCTGGCTTTCCTCGCCGCCTGTTCGCGGCCAGTGAACAGTCCTTATCCCGCTTCCGAGGGGGGCAAAAACGGCAGCGCATCGGTTGTCTATTCCGCCTTCGGCGAACGGCCCAAGCATCTCGACCCGGCACGTTCCTACAGCGAGAACGAGTACGTTTTTCTCGGCAACATCTACGAGCCGCCGCTGCAATACCACTATCTGAAACGGCCCTATCAGTTGGAACCGCAGACTGCCGCCGCGATGCCGACGGTGCGTTATCTCGATGCTCAGGGGCGGGAACTGCCGGCCGATGTGGCGGCTGCGAAGATCGCGGTGTCGGAGTATGAGATTCGCATCAAGCCGGGCATCCGCTATCAGCCGCATCCGGCCTTTGCCAGGGATGCGGCGGGCAAGCCGCGCTATGTGCCGATCAAGCCGGAGGAACTGGCGGGCATCGCCCGCTTCGAGGATTTTCCGGAGCAGGGCAGCCGCGAGCTGATCGCCGCCGATTACGTCTACCAGGTGCGTCGTCTGGCGCATCCGCGCGTGCAGTCGCCCATCCTCGGGCTGATGGCGGATTACATCGTCGGCCTGAAAGATTTGGCGAAGGATCTGGGCAAGGCGTCCAAGGAACAGCCGAAGGATGCTTATCTGGACATCGTGAAATACGACTTCCCCGGCGCCTATGTGGTGGATAGATACACCTATCGCATCCGCATCAAGGGCAAGTATCCGCAGTTCGTCTACTGGCTGGGTATGCCGTTTTTCGCGCCGGTGCCGGAGGAGGCGGAACGCTTTTATCGCCAGCCGGGCATGGCGGAGCGGAATTTCACCCTGGATTGGCAGCCGGTGGGCACGGGTGCCTATTACCTGGCCGAGAACGACCCCAACCGGGTGATGCGCCTGCAAAAGAACCCGCATTACCGCGACGATTTTTATCCTTCGGAAGGTGACCCCGGTGATCGCGAGGCGGGTCTGCTGGACGACGCCGGCAAGCGTCTGCCGATGGTGGAGACAGTGATCTATTCGCTGGAAAAAGAGGATGTGCCGTACTGGAACAAGTTCCTGCAAGGCTATTACGACGCCTCCGGGGTGAGTTCCGACAGCTTCGATCAGGCCATCCGCATGAACGCCAAGGGCGAGCCGGACCTGACCGACGACATGCGCTCGCGCGGCATCCTGCTCGCCACCGCCGCGCGGCCATCGCTCAACTACATGGGCTTCAATATGCTCGACCCGGTGGTGGGCGGCTTGTCGGAACGGGCGCGCAAACTGCGCCAGGCCCTGTCCATCGCCATCGACTACGACGAGTTCATTTCCATCTTCCTCAATGGTCGAGGCCTGCCGGGGCAGGGGCCGCTGCCACCGGGCATCTTCGGCTATCGGGACGGGCTGGCGGGGGTGAATCCGGTGGTGTTCCGGGCGGATTGCGGGAACCTGGGCCGTACCGACTCCGAGCATGCGGCAAACACGGACTCCCCCCTTTCCCAAAGGGGGGCGGGGGGGGATTTGGCGACGTCGGCGGTTGCGCAACCCGTGAAAAAATCCCCCCTGCCCCCCTTTGAAAAAGGGGGGGAGCTGGTTTCACCAGGTTCAGCCGACTGCGCCCGTTTCAAACGCCGCCCCCTGGAAGACGCGAAGCAACTGCTTGCCGAGGCCGGTTACCCCAATGGCCGCGACGCCGTCACCGGGCAGCCGCTCACCCTTTACTTCGACACGCCCGCCAGCGGTCCGGAAGCCAAGTCGCGCATGGACTGGTTCCGCAAGCAGTTCGCCCGGCTGGACATTCAGTTGGTGATTCGCGCCACCGACTACAACCGCTTCCAGGACAAGATGGGCAAGGGCGGCGCGCAACTGTTCGAGTGGGGCTGGAACGCCGATTACCCCGACCCGGAAAACTTCTTGTTCCTGCTCTACGGCCCCAACAAGAAAGTGGGTGTCGGTGGCGAGAACGCGGCCAACTACCAGAACCCGGAATTCGACCGCTTGTTCGAGCGGATGAAGGATATGGACAACGGCCCCGAGCGGCAGGCCGTGATCGACGCGATGGTGAAACTGGCGCGCGAGGACGCGCCCTGGATCTTCGCCTTCCACCCCAAGAGTTTTGGCCTGCGTCACGGCTGGGTGATGAACGCAAAGCCCAATCTGATGACCCACAACCTGCTCAAGTACCGCCGCATCGACCCGGCCGCGCGCGCCGCCTATCAGGCGAAGTGGAACCAGCCGGCGCGCTGGCCGCTGCTGCTGGCCGTGGCGGTGCTGCTGGCTTTGATCTGGCCGGCGGTGGCGGGGTACCGAAGAAGGTTGAAGGCGACGGCTAAAAATTAGAGCCGTAGGTTGGGCAAAGCGAAGCGTGCCCAACGAACCGTCGTGATGTTGGGCACGATTCGCTTTGCCCAACCTACGCCACTGGTGGCATTGATCTGGCCGGCGGTGGCGGGGTATCGAAGAAGGTTGAAGGCGACGGCGAAAAACTAGCACCGTAGGTTGGGCAAGGCGAAGCGTGCCCACCGGACCGTCGTGTTGTTGGGCACGCTTCGCTTTGCCCTACCTACGCCACTTTGATCTGGCCGGCGGTGGTGGGGTATCGAAGAAGGTTGAAGGCGACGGCGAAAAACT
>JAUXXW010000182.1 GCA_030684775.1 Pseudomonadota bacterium | reverse complement strand
CCAGGCAAGGGGTTTGTGGGACGACCCCATAAATAATAAGGCACTACACCACGAATTCAGGACGGAAGCAACAAAGAATCAATGGGTTACGTGCGGAAATCAATGGGAATCGAGAGGGAGTTGTTAAACGTGGGCTACGGCACTTTGGGAAATGGGGTGTCAAACCGCCGCGATGCGCGCGCGCAGGAAATTTTCGAATTCCGCCGCCGGTAGCGGCCGGCTGTAGAAATAGCCTTGGGCTTGGTCGCAGCCTTCCTGTTTCAGGAATTCACGCTGGGCATCGCTTTCCACGCCCTCGGCGATGACGCTGAAACCGAGGTTGTGGCCCAGGGAGATGACCGCGCGCGTGATGGCGGCATCGTCGTGGTCGCCGGGCAGGTCGCGCACGAAGCTTTGGTCGATCTTGAGTTTGTTCACGCGCAGGTACTTCAGGTAGGACAGCGAGGAATAGCCGGTACCGAAGTCGTCGATGGCGACTTTCACGCCGAGTTCCGACAGCTTTTGCACCACGGCCATGGCCTGTTCCGCATTGCGCAGCAGGAAGCTTTCGGTGATTTCCAGTTCCAGACGCTCGGCCGGCCAGCCGGTTTCTTCCAGCACGGTTTGCACGATGGCGAAGAAGTCGCCGCGTTCGATCTGCGGGCCGGCCACGTTGACGGAAACGGAGCCCGCTTCCAGGCCGCGTGCCTGCCATGCGACGGCATGGCGGCAGGACTGGCGCAGCACCCATTCGCCCAGCGGCAGGATCAGGCCGGTTTCCTCGGCGATGGGAATGAAGTCGTTGGGCGGCACCAGTCCCCGTTCCGGGGAGCGCCAGCGCACCAGGGCCTCGGCGCCGACCAGCGCGCCGGTGGCAAGCGCGAATTGCGGCTGGAACCAGACTTCGAGCTCGTCGTTATCCAGGGCGCGGCGCAGGCCTTGTTCGATGACCAGACGTTGCTGCGCGGCGCGGGTCATGTCGGCATGGTGGAAACGGCTGGTGTTGCGGCCGGCCTGCTTGCTGGCATACATCGCCATATCGGCGGCCTGCAACAAGCTGGTGGTGTCGTTGCCGTCATCGGGGAAGAGGGCGATGCCGACGCTGGCGGTGACCAGCGCGCTATGGCCGTCCAGTTCCACCGGTTCGGCCACCGCGCGGATGATTTTTTCCGCGATCAGGCCAGGGTTGCCGATCGCTTCGACGATTACCGCGAACTCGTCGCCCCCCATGCGCGCTACCGTGTCCTCGCGTCGCAGCAGTTGCTGCAGGCGTCCGGCGATGGTCTGCAACAACAAGTCGCCGGCGGGATGGCCGAGGCTGTCGTTGACCGTCTTGAAGCCATCCAGGTCCAGCACCATGACCGCGACCCGCTCCTTGTGCCGTCCGGCGCGGTCGAGTGCGTGGTTGAGCTGGGCATGCATGAGGATGCGGTTGGGCAGGCCGGTGAGCGGGTCGTAGTGCGCCAGGCGCTCCAGTTCCGCCTCGGAACGTTTGATGTGGCTGATGTCGGAAAACACGCCGACGTAGCTTTGTACCGCGCCACCGGCGTCCCTCACGGCGCTGACGGTGAGCCATTCCGGGAACACCTCGCCATTCTTGCGGCGGTTCCAGAGTTCGCCCTGCCAGTGGCCGGTGGCGTTCAATTCTGCCCACATCGCCTGATAGAACACCTCGTTGTGGCGCCCGGATTGCAGGAAACGCGGGTTTTGCCCGAGCGCCTCGGTTTCCGAATAACCGGTCACCGAGGTGAAGGCCGGGTTGACCGAAACAATGCGGCCTTTGAGGTCGGTCAGCATGACGCCCTCGGCGGTGCTCTCGAACATGGCGACCACCTGGCGCACATAAGCTTCATGGGCGCGACGGCTGGAAAAGTCGCTGACCAGGGCGAAGGCGCCGGCCTTCGCTCCGGTTTCGTCGGAAATCGGCGAGGCGCTGAACTGGCAGGGCACCAAGGCGCCATCCAGCCGGGTCAGATCGACTTCGTAGATGGATTGTTCGCCGCGCTCACGCATCGCCCCCTGATCCAACAGGATCGCGCGGTTGGCGGCATCGACGAAGTCATAGATGGAATGGCCGACGAAGTCCTCCGGCCGGCCACCCAACAGCTTCGCAAAGGCGGGGTTGACCTCTGCCACCACATCGTCGAGGTCGGTCATCAGAAAGCCCTCCTGGGTGGTGTCCAGGATGCGGCGGATGCGCTGCTCGCTGATTTGCAGGCGGTTGGCCAGATCGCGCTGCCGCCAGGCCATGGTCGCGACCAGCACCAGGCCGATCAGCAGCGCGGTGAGGATGCCGATCCAGATCGCCAGGAAGTTCGCGGAAAGGCCGGAGTCGGCGATGTCCGGGCGGCCATCGCTGATGAAATAGGCGGCCGCCATCGCCGTGTAATGCATGCCGGAAACGGCGCCGCCCATCACCAGGGCGCTCAACAGGGCCAGCCAGCGCGGCGGCACATGGCCATACAGGCCGAAGCGTATCCACAGCGCCAGGAAGGCCAGCAACACGGCCACCACCAGGGAGAAGGCGAACAGCGCCGGGTCGTAACGCACCAGGCCATCCAGGCGATAGGCCGCCATGCCGGTGTAATGCATGGCGCCGATCCCCATCCCCAACAGCACACCGCCGACCAGCAGGGCGCGCCGGGAAATACTGCGGCGGCTGATTACGCGTAGCGCCACCGCGCTGGCGAGGATGCCGGGGAGGATGGAAATCAGGGTGATGTCGGGGTCGTAACTGACGCGGCAGGGCAGATCGAAGGCGAGCATGCCGATGAAGTGCATGGCCCAGGTGCCGCCGCCCATCGCCAGGGCGCCGATGCCGGTCCACCATGCCGCTTGCGCGCGCGTGGGGCTGGAAGCGATGCGCGCGGCGACATCGAGCGCGGCATAGGCGGCAAACGACGCGATCAGGATCGACAGCAGTACCAGCCAGGGGTCATAGATGCCGGCATAAAGCAGGCTGGTATCCGGCGGGCTGCCGACAAATTGCAAATAGGAGGTGAGTTGCACGGGCAAGCTCGGCTGCGCTCAATGCCGCGATGTTACAGCCACGGTGCGCGCCGCACCTTGTCCGACGTTACTGTGAAACCAGCCTGCATCGAAACCCTGCGTAGGATGTGGTGAGCGATAGCGGACCGCATCAACCAGGCCAGCGCGGCATGCTGCGGTTCGCTCTCGCTCACCACATCCAACCACGG
>JAUXXW010000172.1 GCA_030684775.1 Pseudomonadota bacterium | reverse complement strand
CGTTGTCCGCTTTAGCGGCTTACGAATCCGGCGTGCCCCTTGCGGGTGCAAAGCGCAGCGTGCCCAACATTGCTAAGGGTTGTTGGGCACGCTGCGCTTTGCCCAACCTACGCTTCTACGGCTTCAACTGCTGGATTTAGGTTGATTGCGTCAGCCGCCGGCCTTGCCGTACCCGGCCGTCGAGATGAAATCGTCGAGCAGGCGAAGCTGCCTGTTAGCAGGCCTGTCGGACTTTGGTCGTCGATAGCGAAAAGCGGCCCCAGCGAGGCCAGTTTTTGCCGGATTCGCCGCCGCATAGTCGAACTATGGGGCAAGAAGCTGGCGAAAAATGGGCCGTCGCGGTCGATTTGCAGCCGACGATTCCAAAGTCCGACAGGCTGCTAGTGCCGGCTTTTACAACCCGGCGTCGAGGTGTGCATGCCTGCCGTTATAATTCCGCGTCTTTCCAGCCGTGTCCGCCCATGACCTCCTATCTCGATCCCAAATCCCAGCTTGTCGACCTGCTCGAACAAGCCTTGCGGCAGGTCGCCGCCGATTCGACGCCCTTGATCGAACTTGAGCAGCCCAAGCAGGCCAGCCATGGCGACTTCGCCTGTAATGTGGCGATGCAATTGGGCAAGGCCATGAAACGCAATCCGCGTGATCTGGCGCAGGCGGTCATCGGCGCGTTACCCGCTTCCGATCTGCTGGAGAAAGCCGAAATCGCCGGCCCCGGCTTCATCAATCTGTTCCTCAAGCCGGCCGCCTGGCAGGGCATTGCGGCGCAAGTGCTGGCGCGGGGGGCTGCCTATGGCGGCAGCGCTGTCGGCCAGGGCGAGAAGGTGCAGATCGAGTTCGTTTCCGCCAACCCCACCGGGCCGCTGCATGTGGGACATGGGCGTGGCGCGGCGTTCGGCGCCAGCCTGGCCAACGTGCTGAAACTGGCCGGCTATGACGTGCAGCGTGAGTACTACGTGAACGACGCCGGGCGTCAGATGGACATCCTGGCGCTCTCCACCTGGTTGCGTTACCTGGCGCTGTGCGGCGAGGTCGTGCCCTTCCCCGGCAACGCTTATCAGGGCGACTACGTCGGTGCGATGGCGGACAGCATCCATGCGCTGCACGGCGAGCGTTACAAACGTGTCGCCGCCGATGCGGTGCTCGGCGTGCCGGCGGCGGCTGACGATGCGGAAGGCCATCTCGATGCCCTCATCGCCAATGCCAAACGCCTGCTTGGCCCCGATTACGCCTACATCCACGGACATGCCCTGGAAGAGCAACTGGGCGATACGCGCAACGATCTCACCGAATTCGGCGTCACCTTCGACACCTGGTTTTCCGAGCAGACCCTGCACGAATCCGGCCTCATCGACCGCGCCGTCGAGCAGATGAAGAAGCATGGCCACGTCTACGAACAGAACGGCGCCCTCTGGTTTCGCTCCACCGCCTTCGGCGACGAGAAAGACCGCGTGGTGCGGCGCGAGAACGGCATCTACACCTATTTCGCCGCCGACATTGCTTACCACATCAACAAGTTCGAGCGTGGCTTCAGCCGCGTGCTGGATGTCTGGGGCGCCGACCACCACGGCTACATCCCGCGTGTGAAAGGCGCGCTCTCCGCCGCCGGCCTCGATGCCGACCGCCTCACCGTCGCGCTGGTGCAATTCGCCGTGCTCTACCGCAACGGCCAGAAGGCCTCGATGTCCACCCGCTCCGGCCAGTACGTCACCCTGCGCGAACTGCGTGGCGAAGTGGGCAACGACGCCGCCCGTTTCTTCTACGTGCTGCGCAAATCCGAACAACACATGGATTTCGACCTCGACCTGGCCAAGTCGCAGAGCAACGACAACCCGGTCTATTACATCCAGTACGCCCACGCCCGCATCTGCAGCGTGCTGAACAGTTGGGGCGGGGTGGAGCGCGATCTGCTCGATGCCGACAGCGGCCTGCTGCGGGAACCGCAGGAACTGGCGCTCCTGAAACGCCTGGTCGAGTTTCCGGAAACCGTCAACAGCGCCGCCCGCGAGTTGTCGCCGCATGTCATCGCCTATTACCTGAAAGATCTGGCGGCCGATCTGCATGGCCTCTATGCGGCCTGCCGCTTTCTGGACGCGGAAGAGCCGCTGAAACAGGCGCGCCTGCTGCTGATCTCCGCCACCCGCCAGGTGTTGCGTAACGGCTTGGGCGTGCTGGGCGTGTCCGCGCCGGAGAAGATGTAAGCGCATGGCCAGACGAGAAACCCGATCGACTCAGCGCGAGGAGCCCAAGCGTGGGGGCGGCAAACCCGGCGGACTGTTCCTGGGCTTGTTGCTGGGGCTGGTAGTCGGCCTGGTGGCCGCCGCCGGCCTCGCCTGGTATTTCAATCTCACGACGGGTGAATTCAAACAGGCGGAGCAGGCACCGAACATGACCGCGCCGGTACAGCCGGTGCAACCCGACCGGCCCGCCGAACCCTTGGTCAAGGCGCCACCTCCCGCTCGTGAGTCCCCGCCCGCCCCGGAAGCGCCGCCGGCCACGAAACCGGTCGAGGCAAAGCCGACAAAGCCCGCTCCCGCCGCCGCGCCGGCTGCCCCCATCGTCGAGCGCAAACCCTTCAAAGCAAGTGAACCGACCGCCCGTGTGCCGCTCACTTTCTACGGTATCCTGCCCGGCGAAAGACCGGCCAAGGCGGTGGAACCTCCGAAACCCACGGAGCTCTGGTGGCTGCAAGTCGCCGCTTTGAAAAGCCCTGACGATGCGGACAAGTTGAAAGCGCGTCTGAGCCTGCTGGGCCTGGTCGTGGCCATCCAGCAGGTGGAGAGCACCGGACAAACCCTCTACCGGGTGCGCGTGGGTCCGTACAAACGGGACGAGGATGCCTTCGCCGACCTGGATACGCTGGCAACCAACGATTACGAACCGAGATTGTTCAAAGAACCTGTGAAAGGAGTCACGCCGTGATGAAACGCTTTGCCCCGATTGCCTTGGCCCTGCTGTTCGCCAGCATGCCCGCCGCCGCCCTGGAATGGGGCAAAGACTATGTGGAGGTGCCCGCGCAGCCGACCTCGGTCAAGCGTGGCCAGGTGGAAGTGCTGGAGTTCTTCTGGTACCGCTGCCCGCACTGCTTTCATCTGGAGCCGGAACTCAACGCCTGGACGAAGAAGCTGCCGAAAAACGTGGTGTTCAAGCGTGTGCCGGGTGTCCTGAACGAGAACTGGATACCGCTCACCCGCGCTTATTACGCGCTGGAAGCCGCCGACCTGCTGGAAAAACTGCATGACGACGTGTTTCACGCCATCCATGTCGAAGGCCTCGATCTCAACCCGCCGGGCGTCTTCCTCGATTGGGCCGCGAAAAAAGGCGCCGACCGCAAAAAACTGGCCGCCGCCTACAACAGCTTCGCCGTCGAAACCAACGTCATGCGCGCCCAGCAGATGACCCGCGCGCTCAAGCTCAACGGCGTACCCGCCTTCGTGGTCAACGGCAAGTACAGCACGTCCGCCTACCTGACCGGCGGCAACCCGCAGACCTTCAAGGTGCTCGATGAGCTGATCGAGCAGGAGAGCAGGAAGTAGGAGCGGACCGCGTCCGCGATCCTCGGCACCCAATCGCGGACGCGGACCGCTCCCACGGCTAACGCTCCAGCAACTCGCGTTTATGCGGCTTGCCAAGCCAGGTGTCGGCCGCGGCCAGTGCGGGTTTCTTCTCGGTGATGACCGGCCAGGTCAGGGACAGCTCGGCATTGAGGGCGATGAAATCGCGCTGGTCATCCGGTACGTCGTCCTCCGCGAAGATGGCCTCGGCCGGGCATTCCGCCACACATAGCGAGCAGTCGATGCACTCCTCGGGGTCGATCGCCAGAAAATTCGGCCCTTCGTGGAAACAATCGACCGGGCAGACTTCCACGCAATCGGAATATTTACAGTTGATGCAGTTCTCGGTAACGACGTAGGTCATTCTTTCCTCGCTATGACTTTTTCGCTAGGATAGCGACGAAATGCGCCCCCGGCCATCCACGGCCAACCCCACACGACTATCCTGGCAACACCTCAATCTCATCCCGCAAAGGTTCCACAATGAGCGAACACATCCATTACGTCACTGACGACACCTTCGAACAGGAAGTTCTACAGTCCCCCATGCCCGTGCTGGTGGACTACTGGGCGGACTGGTGCGGCCCCTGCAAGATGATTTCCCCCATCCTCGACGAGGTCGCGAAGGAATACGCCGGTCGCCTCAAGGTATGCAAGCTCAACATCGACGAAAACCAGGGCACCCCGCCCAAGTACGGCATCCGCGGCATTCCCACGTTGATGATCTTCAAGAATGGCAACGTCGAAGCCACCAAAGTGGGCGCGCTCTCCAAGTCGCAGCTCACGGCTTTTGTTGACAGCAACATCTAAGTTCCGCTAGTTTCGCGGCGTCCGGTGTTCTACCGGGCGCCTCACCCCCCCAAGCCCCCCTGTTTTTCCCGCTCCCGGCACCCTCGCCGGTTCAGCCTCACGCATCCATAAGCCATGCATCTATCCGAACTCAAGCAATTGCACGTCAGCCAGCTTCTCGAAATGGCCGAAGCCGAAAATATCGAGAACGCCAACCGCATGCGCAAGCAGGAACTGATCTTCGCGCTGCTGCGGAAGAAGGCAAAGAATGGCGAGAGCATCTTCGGTGATGGCGTGCTGGAGATTCTGCCGGATGGCTTCGGCTTTCTGCGTTCGCCGGACACTTCCTACCTGTCCAACCCCGACGACATTTACATTTCGCCCTCGCAAATACGCCGCTTCAACCTGCACACCGGCGACAACATCGAGGGTGAAATCCGCACCCCCAAGGACGGCGAGCGCTACTTCGCGCTGACCAAGCTGGACAAGGCCAATGGCGGGCCGGTGGAGGACTTGAAGCACAAGATCCTGTTCGAGAACCTGACGCCGCTGTTCCCCAACAAGCCGTACAAGCTGGAACGTGAGATCAAGGCGGAAGAGAACATGACCGGGCGCATGGTCGACATCGTCGCCCCCATCGGCAAAGGCTCGCGCGGCATCATCGTCGCCAGCCCCAAGTCCGGCAAGACGGTGATGCTGCAACACATCGCCCATGCCCTCTCCGCCAACTATCCGGACGCCATTCTCATCGTTCTGTTGATCGACGAGCGCCCGGAAGAAGTGACCGAGATGCAGCGCACCGTGCGCGGCGAGGTGGTGGCCTCCACCTTCGACGAACCGGCCAGCCGTCACGTCCAGGTGGCCGAGATGGTGATCGCCAAGGCCAAGCGCCTGGTCGAGCACAAGAAGGACGTGGTGATCCTGCTCGACTCCATCACCCGCCTGGCGCGCGCCTACAACACCGTGCAGCCGACCTCCGGCAAGGTGCTCACCGGCGGCGTCGACGCCAACGCCCTGCAGAAGCCCAAGCGCTTCTTCGGCGCCGCCCGCAACATCGAGGAAGGCGGCTCGCTGACCATCCTCGCCACCGCCCTGATCGACACCGGTTCCCGCATGGACGACGTGATCTACGAGGAATTCAAGGGCACCGGCAACATGGAAATCCACCTCGACCGGCGCATGGCGGAAAAGCGCGTCTACCCGGCGATCAACGTCAACCGCTCCGGCACCCGCAAGGAAGAACTCCTGATCGAAGCCAGCGTGCTGCAGAAGATCTGGGTGCTGCGCAAACTGCTCTACCCGATGGACGATCTGGAGGCGATGGAATTCCTCTCCGACAAAATCCGCGCCACCAAGAACAACGCGGAGTTCTTCGACTCGATGCGACGGGGGTGAAATGTAGCGCCGGCTTACCCGCAAGGGGTAGGCCGTGGTTGTAATGCCGCCCAAACCCCGGCGGCAACAACCACGCTCTCCAGCCTGCTGTTTTAAAGACCGCCGGCAAGGCCCTAAAGGATACCGTCCCTGGGGGACATAATGCCGGCGCTACATTTCACACCATCACCAGCCCCAATATTCCGAACACCAGCAGCAATACCCCGGCCATGACGATGTTGGGGTTGGGTTCGACCAGATGCTGGCGCACTTCCAGTTCGACTTTCTGTAATGGAATGTTGGGCGAGTCGGAAGGTTGGATTTCCAGTTGGTAAGCGCCGTCCTTCACGGTCTGGAACAGCACCAGATGCGAGTTGAAGGTGGGATTGCTGTTGCCGGTGCTGCCGGCGTTCAGCTCGAAGCCCAGCGGCTTGGCGCTCTCGCCCTCGCGGCTGAGCAGCGCGGCATACAAATCCTTGGGCGGGCGGTTCTCTTCCATGTTCGGCGCGAAACTGCCCTGCGATTTCAGGATCAGGCCCACCGGCGCCATATCCGCCGTCATTTTGAATTCCGCCGAACGCCAGATGCCGGTCGCCGCATCTACCTGGGTCAACGGCACCAGGGCCGCCTGGCTGCCCGAGTAGAACTTGGCGTAGATCCAGTAGACGGGGGCGAGCACCATGCCGGCGGCGAGCAGAAGGAGAGAGATGGTTTTCATGAGGAATCACAATCAGATTTTTCGCGGGACTGGATAGTAACTTATGCCCTCCACTCGGCCAGCAGGGCTTCGAGCCGCGCTTCATCCGCCGGCAGGGTCAACGCGGCATCGATGCGGAAGCGCTGCATGAGACGGTCCAGCGCATGCTGGTGCGTCGCCTCGTAGAGCACCAGCACCTTTACATCCGCGCTCGACTGCACGCTGGCCAGCAGCGATTCAAGATTGCTCACGCGGTCGCGGAAGTCGGGCTGGAAATAGAAATCGGCGACAATCACCTTCGGCTTTTCACGGCGCAGGTGGCTGATCGCGCGGCGCACGGCGAATTCTGAGTGCACCTGGAAACCCAGCCGTTCATAGAGCGGCCGCAGGTTGGGGTAGCCGAGTAGTTCGATGACGGAAAGCAGGGGGCTGGAAGCGTGAACATTCATGGGAGGCTCAATCCATTGCGCGAGAGGGGCAGTATAAAAGGAGGCTGCGGCGGAGAAATTGCCGCTCGACTACTTTGCCCCGCCCCGGCGGGGCTTCAGCCGCCGCGGGCCATCTGATCGAGAAGCGAAACCGACCGACTTATCCATGACCTCGCCTCTCCCCTTCGACCCCAAGCCTTTCCTCGCCGCCCTGCCCAGCCTGCCCGGTGTCTACCGCATGCTGGGGGAGGGCGGCGCGCTGCTTTACGTGGGCAAGGCGCGCGATCTGAAGAAGCGGGTTTCCAGCTACTTCCAGAAATCCGACCTCAGTCCGCGCATCGCCCACATGGTGGCGCGCATCCGCGACATCCAGACCACGGTGACACGCACCGAGGCGGAGGCGTTGTTGCTGGAGAACAACCTGATCAAGGGGTTGGCGCCCAAGTACAACATCCTGTTTCGCGACGACAAGTCCTACCCCTATCTGCTGCTGTCCGGCCATGCCTATCCACGTCTCGGCTTCTTTCGCGGCACGCCGGACAAGAAGCATCGCGCCTTCGGACCTTTCCCCAACTCGCTGGCGGTGCGCGAGAGCATCCAGATATTGCAGAAGGTGTTTCGTCTGCGCACCTGCGAGGACACGGTGTTCGCCAACCGCTCGCGGCCCTGTCTGCTGCATCAGATCAAACGCTGTAGCGCGCCCTGCGTGGCCGCGATCAGTGACGTCGATTACGCGCGCGACGCGAAGGATGCGGCGTTGTTCCTCAATGGCAAGGACAACGAGGTAATGGAACAGCTTTCGCGGCGAATGGAGGCGGCCGCCGCCGCGATGCGCTACGAGCAGGCGGCCGTGTTTCGCGACCAGATTCAGGCGCTTTCCGCCGTGCGCGCGCGCCAGTTCGTGGAAAGCCGCTCGACCCAGGACGCCGACATCGTTGCCGGAGTGATGCGCGGCGGCGTTGCCTGCGTTTATCTCACCATGGTGCGCGGCGGCCGCAGCCTGGGCGGGCGCGCCTTCTTTCCCAGCCAGGCCGCCGATGCCGATCTGCCCATGCTGCTGGAGGCTTTCGTCAGCCAGCATTACGAGGGCCGACCGGTGCCGCCGACCTTGATTCTCAATGCCGAGGTGGAGGGGCTGGGCGACTGGTTGAGTGAGCAGGCCGGGCATCGCGTCGCCATCGTCGCGCAGCCGCGCGAGGAACGCCGGGTCTGGCTGGAGATGGCGCTGAAGAACGCGGAACTGGCGCTGGCGACGCGTGAAGGGCTGCGGGAAAACCAGTCCGCGCGCCTGGCCGCGCTGAACGAGGCGTTGAGCGAGGAGGGTATCCAGCGCATCGAATGTTTCGACGTCAGCCACACCATGGGCGAGGCCACCGTGGTGTCCTGCGTGGTTTTCGACCAGGGAGCGATGCAGGCCTCGGAGTATCGCCGCTACAATGTCAGCGGCATTACCCCCGGCGACGATTACGCGGCGATGCGCGATGCGCTGTCGCGGCGCTACGGGAAACTGGCAAAGGGTGAAGGCAAATTGCCCGATCTGTTGTTGGTCGACGGCGGCAAGGGGCAGTTGCACATGGCGGTGGATGTATTGACGGAACTGGGCCTGGGCAGCCTGCCCATGTTGGGCGTGGCGAAGGGCGTGGAGCGCAAGCCAGGTATGGAACAGTTGTTTTTCCCCGATGAAGTGGAGCCGCTCAGGTTGCCGCCGGATCATCCCGGCCTGCACCTGATCCAGCAGGTGCGCGACGAGGCGCATCGTTTCGCCATCACCGGCCACCGCGCCCGACGCGGCAAGACGCGCACCCAGTCGAGCCTGGAAGACATCGCCGGCGTCGGCGCGAAGCGGCGCCAGAAATTGCTGCAAACCTTCGGCGGCCTGCGTGGCGTGGTGGATGCCGGCGTGGACGAACTGGCCCGGGTCGAAGGCATCAGCCGCGATCTGGCGGAAAAGATTTACCGCGAACTGCACTGAAATAGGCTCAGATGCCCTTCAACCTTCCGAATACCCTCACCTGGCTGCGCATCCTCCTGATCCCGTTGTTCGTCGCGGTGTTCTACCTGCCTGACGGCTGGGTGCCTAAACACGCGATCAACCTTACCGCCGCCCTGATCTTCGCCTTCGCCGCCATCACCGACTGGTTGGACGGCTGGCTGGCGCGCCGCCTCAACCAGATGTCGGCCTTCGGCGCCTTCCTCGATCCGGTGGCCGACAAGCTCATGGTCGCCGCCGCGCTCATCGTCCTGGTCGATCTCGACCGCGCGGGCGTCGATGTGGCGCTCATCATCATCGGCCGCGAAATCGCGATCAGCGCCCTGCGCGAGTGGATGGCCAAGCTGGGGCGTTCCGGCAATGTCGCGGTGTCGTTCATCGGCAAGCTGAAAACCACCGCGCAGATGCTCGCCATCCTGCTGCTGCTCTACCACGATCCCATAGGCGACTGGCAGTGGACGCCCGTCATCGGCCGCTGGTTGCTCTATCTGGCGGCTTTCCTCACGCTCTGGTCGATGTTCCATTACCTGCGCATGGCCTGGAAAGCGCTGAAAAATGAGGCTGCTTGAGCCGGTTCGAACAGCGTTTGGCTGGTAAATCCGGCGGCGGGAATGCTGCAATAAGGCAAGGCGTAGGTTTGCTTCAGCGCTGCCGTAAGTTATTGAGCAGTTACCTTTCATGAGCCCATCGAAGGCTTGCGCGGTATTTCATAGGCGGCCTTATTGCTACAGTTTTGTTACATTCGATTGATGTAAACAAGCGGAAGCAGGCTGCCCCATGGAACTAGAAAAGCTGTTGATACTGGAACAGGCCACCGCCAAGGGCCGTCGCGAGATGTTTCGGCTGGGCACCGCCCTGCTGTTCCTCGTCGGCATCATGCTCTACATCACCATGCGGGGCGGCGAGGTCAGCGTTTCCCTGGTGGTCGCGGCCATGATCGGCGGCTACATGGCGCTCAACATCGGCGCCAACGACGTCGCCAACAACGTCGGCCCGGCGGTCGGCTCCAAGGCGCTGACCCTTACCGGCGCCATTTTCATCGCCGCCATTTTCGAGGCGGCCGGCGCGCTCATCGCCGGGGGCGATGTGGTGGGCACCATCAAGAGCGGCATCATCAATCCCGCCGCCATTGCCGACAAGGAAGTCTTCATCTGGTTGATGACCGCGGCGCTGCTCGCGGGCGCGCTCTGGCTCAACATCGCCACGGCTTCCGGGGCGCCGGTTTCCACCACTCATTCCATCGTCGGCGGCGTGCTCGGCGCCGGCATCGCCGCCGGTGGCTGGGGTATCGCCGACTGGGGCCAGATGGGGCAGATCGTCGCCAGTTGGGTTATTTCGCCGGTGCTGGGGGGCGTGGTTTCCGCCGGCTTCCTTTACCTGATCAAACGCACCATCACTTACAAGCCGGACATGCTGCTGGCGGCGAGAAAAGTGGTGCCTCTCCTGCTGGCGCTGATGGCCTGGGCGTTCACCACCTATCTGGTGATGAAGGGCTTGAAGCAAATCTGGAAAGTGGATTTCGCTAGCGCCGTGTTGATCGGGCTGGGCTTTGCCCTGGCCACTTACGTCATCACCCGGCCAAGAGTGGCGAACGCCTCCACCCGCCTGGAAAACAGCAAGCAGGGGGTCAACAGTTTGTTCACCATGCCGCTGATCTTTTCCGCCGCCCTGCTCAGCTTCGCGCATGGCGCCAACGACGTGGCCAACGCGGTAGGTCCACTGGCGGCGATCAACGAGGCGGTCATGCACGGCGCGGTGACCAGCAAGGCCAGCATTCCCCTCTGGGTGATGCTGGTGGGCGCCATCGGCATCGCGCTTGGTCTCGCCCTGTACGGCCCCAAGCTGATCAAGACGGTGGGGTCGGGCATTACCGAACTGGATCAGATGCGCGCCTTTTGCATCGCCATGGCTGCGTCCATCACCGTCATCGTCGCCTCGCAACTGGGACTGCCGGTCAGTTCCACCCACATCGCCGTGGGCGCGATCTTCGGCGTCGGTTTCCTGCGCGAGTACATCAAGGCGAATTACGGCCGCATGATCGAAACCATCGAGGAGCACCACCTGGGCGATGACCGCGAAATCGTGGAGGCCTATCTGGAGAAGTTCCATAGCGCCGACTTCGAGGAAAAAGGCGCCATGCTCGCGAACCTGCGGGAAAGCAAGCAGGCGGTGGTCGATAGCCATTTGTCCAAGAAAGAGCGCAAAGGTCTGAAGAACATCTACCGCCAGGAACTGGTCAAGCGTTCCACCCTGATGCGCATCGTCGGCGCCTGGCTGATCACGGTGCCGGTTTCCGCGCTGATGGCCGCCATGCTCTACTTCACCATCCGCGGCATGATGCTGCCCTGAGCGTGCTGACTGTGCTACGACGCATCCTCCTCCCCAGTATTTTCCTGGTCCTCGCCTGGGGGTTCTGGGTCAGCCCGGACTTCAAGGAAATATCCGCCGGCGTCGCCATCTTCCTGTTCGGTATGCTCTCGCTGGAAGAAGGCTTCAAGGCCTTCACCGGCGGCGTGCTGGAGAAACTGCTGCGGGTATCCACCGACCGGCTCTGGAAAAGCCTGGCATTCGGGGTTGTCGCCACCACGGTGATGCAGTCCAGTTCGCTGGTTTCGGTCGTCACCATCTCCTTCCTCAGCGCCGGGCTGATCGGGTTGAGCCAGGGTATCGGCATCATCTTCGGCGCCAACCTGGGCACCACCACCGGTGCCTGGCTGGTGGCCGGCTTCGGCCTCAAGGTCAACATCGCCGCCTATGCCATGCCGATGCTGGTGTTCGGGGTGATTCTCCTGTTCCAGTCTTCCAAGATCCTTAAGGGCATCGGTTATGTGCTGGGCGGCCTGGGCTTCCTGTTCCTCGGCATCCATTACATGAAAGAGGGGTTCGAGTCGTTCAAGGCGGCCATCGACCTTTCCCAGTTCGCCGTGCCCGGCCTCCTCGGCCTGCTGCTCTATACCTTCATCGGCGTCTTCGCCACGGTGGTGATGCAATCCAGCCACGCCACCCTGGTGCTGATCATCACCGCCCTGGCGGCGGGGCAGATCACCTATGAAAACGCGCTCGCCCTGGCCATCGGCGCCAACGTCGGCACCACCATCACCGCCATCCTCGGCGCCATCAGCGCCAACGTGGAAGGGCGACGCCTGGCGGCGGCGCACTTGTTGTTCAATGTGGTGACCGGCCTGATCGCCATCGTATTCATCCAGCCGTTCGTCTGGGCGGTGGATGTGGTCAGCCACGGAATGGGCATCGCGGCAACCGACTACACGCTGAAACTGGCCGTCTTCCATACCCTGTTCAACCTGGTCGGCATCGTGGTCATGCTGCCCTTCATCCAGAAACTGGTCGCTCTCCTGCAACGCCTCCTCAAGGAGCAGCCGCGCACGGTGTCCATGCCGCGCTTTATCAACAATGCGGTCATCGACTACCCGGATGCGGCTTTGAAAGCCTTGCACCAGGAAGTACAGCACCTTTTTTCCAACGCCTTCGAGGTCATCGCCCTCGTACTCAATGTCGCACCCGCCCAACTGCGCAAGGACACCGACCTGGAAACCTTGGCGCAGCCCCCCGCCACCGTCAGGGCCATCGACATCGACGACTATTACGACCGCCGCATCAAGTCGCTCCACAGCGCCATCATCGACTTCATCGCGCGCGCCCAGGTCGCCACCGAGACCAAGCCGCAGGGCGATGACCTCTATGCGCTACGCGACGCCAGTCGGGATATCGTGGAGGCGGTCAAGGCCATCAAGCACCTGCAAAAGAACCTGCTGCGCTATATCGGCTCGCCCAACCCGCATATCCAGCGGGAATACAACGCCATCCGGACACGGTTGGCGTTGCTCTTGAAGGATCTCCACGCCCTCGCCGAAGACCCGGATAGCGAGGCGCTGTTGGCGCTGGACGGCTTGCGCGCCGACCTGCTCGCGGACGATGCATTGGCCAGCGGCAATCTGGAGCGCCTGATCCGGGGCGGCGACATCTCTCCGGAAATGGCTACCTCCCTGATGAACGACAGCAGCTATGCTTACGATGCCGCCGACAGTTTGATCAGCATGGCCAAGGTGCTGTTCTCACCGAGAGAGTCGATCATGCGGGAAGTCCAGGAAAGCCTGGTCCTTGAGGAACAGGCCTTTCATCAATAGCCCATCAGCCGAGGCGTAGCCGTGAAAAAGACCAGTCTGCTCGACAAGCTGTACCGCTTCTTCGACAAGAAACGCAGGCGCCAGGAAGCGAAGATCAAACAACTCAAGTTGTTGCTGAAAAGCCTTAAAAAACAGGAAGTAAAGCTGCGGGAAAAAATGGAGAAATCCAAAGATTCAAGCCGCAAGGCGCACTTTGAACACCAGCTACAAGCGCTGCATGAACAGCGCAAAAAAGGCATCGCCCTGCGCCGGGAACTGAAACAACCGAAGGTGGAGCAAACGACCTGACAGCCAGCGGGTGCATTTCAGAGGTAAAGGCCTGTCCTCGCTCAAATATCCGCGTTATCTGAACGAACGCGGCTTGACAGATGGAAGTTCGTATTTATAATGCGCGCTCACTTCGATGCGGGAATAGCTCAGTTGGTAGAGCGCAACCTTGCCAAGGTTGAGGTCGCGAGTTCGAGTCTCGTTTCCCGCTCCAGCATTACAGGGGAAGGTGGAAGTTGCTTCCACCTTCCCCTTTCACTTTCAGGCGAACGTTCAGCCACAAGGCGCGTTAGCAAAGCGGTTATGCACCGGATTGCAAATCCGTGTAGGTCGGTTCGACTCCGGCACGCGCCTCCAGTATTCATGCGGCTTCCCAAGGTGGAAGCCGTTTTCGTTTCTGGCTTGCGGGACACTGGCGGGCAGTGGGCAATCGACAGCCGTTGTCTGACGATCCCATACGAGGAAAGGGCGCGGGTCGCCGCAAAGCTTCTTGCGACAACCCCGCACTTTGGCCGCCGTGGGCGACCACATCCGCAACCCTCAGTCGAGGGTGCGCAGTTCGACGCGGCGGTTCTTCATGCGGCCTTCTTCCAGGTAGTTGTTGCTGGTCGGCCGGGTTTCACCGTAGCCCTTGGCGCTGAGGCGGTCGGCGGCGATGCCGTGGGCGATGAAGTAGTTCATGACAGCCTGCGCGCGGCGCTGTGACAGGTCGAGGTTGTGGGCGCTGCTGCCTCGGCTGTCGGTATGGCCGGCCACTTCCACCTTGAAGCCGGGGTAGCGCTTCAGGGTCGCGGTTGCCCCTTCGAGGATGGCGATGCTGTCCGGACGCAGGATGTCTTCGTCGTTGTCGAAGTTCACGCCTTCGAGCGTCAATGTTTTCGGCAGGGTGCAGCCCTTGTCGTCGACGGGCGCACCAGCCGGCGTGTTGGGGCACTGGTCGGCGGCATCCACAATGCCGTCACCGTCACCATCCAGTTCGCAGCCTTGGGCATTGACCTTGCGGCCGGCCGGGGTGGTCGGGCAACGGTCGAGCGCGTCGACCACACCGTCACCGTCACCATCCAGTTCGCAGCCTTGGGCGTTGACCTTGCGGCCGGCCGGGGTGGTCGGGCAACGGTCCAGGCGATCCACCACGCCGTCGCCATCACTATCGAGTTCGCAGCCGTTGGCGTCCACTTTGGCGCCCCTGGTGGTGCCGGGACAGCGGTCCTTCGCATCGACGACACCGTCTCCATCGCTATCGATCGGCGTCGCGGCCGGTATTGCGGCAGGCATTGCCATGGGCTTCTCGGCCGGTTTTTCCGCCGGCTTCATGACCGGAGCGGCCTTGGCCTCCACCGGCGCCGCACAGGGGGCTTCCAGGATGCCCCGCCCCGGGCAGCCGATGGTCTTGTAAAGTTCATAACCCGTGGTCATGCCGCTTGGGCTGGCCGGGTTGGCCGGGTTGTAGTACGGCACGTCCGCCGCCTGGACATTCATGGTGGACAGCAATGCCGTGCCGAGGGCACTCAACGCAAAAACGGAAATACGCATGTTCGACTCCTGTTCAATCGTGGTTTTCAGGGCTGCGGGAGAGCAGCTCAGTTCAGTAATCCGAAGACTTTTCCGACCACACCGCCGGCGTAATTTAGCGGCTGCGCGCGGATGCTGTGTTCTTCCTCGGCGATCAGCGTGTAGAGGCCATCCAGCGTCTTGCGGTTGACGTAGTTCTCGACGGTGGCCAGTTCGCTCTTGATGTCGGCCAGTTTGACCAGTTGGCTGGACAGGGCGTTATAGGCGCGAACCAGATCGCTCCGTTCGGCGACCGCGTGAATGATAGGCGCCATTTTATCGACGAGATGGGCTTCCGTTTCCTTGCGGAACCAGGCGGTGGCGGCGCCGTCGCCACCGGCGAGGATGGCTTTGGCGTCGACCACGCTGATCTTCCGCACCGCTTCCAACACCACGTCGCGCGCCTCCGGAACAGCGGCCTCGGCGGCGCGGTTCATGGCCAGAACCAGATCATCCACCTGCTTTCCCAGTCCCAGAAAACGCAGGATGCCTTCGGCCCGCGCAAAGTTTTTCGGCAGGCCGATCTTGGCCTTGGCATAGCCGAAATAGCCGTTTTCCCGACCCAATCGGGCGATGGCCGCGCGCGCGCCCTGACTCAGGCTGTCGCGCAGTGCCTGGGTGGCTTCGGCGGCGGTGACGGATGACCAGCCCTCGGCGCGCGCCGACGGAACGCAGGCCAGGCCGGCAAGCGCAAGGATGAAATGGCGTCTGGAAAGGCTCATTTTTTCAGGGAGTCCCGGATTTCCCGCAGCAGCATAACGTCTTCGGGTGTCGCGGCCGGTGTGGCCGGCACGGCGGCTTCCTTGCGCTTGAGGCCGTTGATGCCTTTCACCACCAGAAAAATGACCAGGGCAATGATGATGAAATCCACCATGCTGTTGATGAAGGCGCCGTATTTGACCAGTGGCGCGCCCGCCTTCTCGGCGGCTTCCAGGCTTTCGAACGTCTGGCTGCCCAGATTCAGGTAAAGCTGCTTGAAATCGACGCCGCCGGTCATGCCCCCGACCACGGGCATGACGATGTCCTGAACCAGGGAATTGACGATCTTGCCGAAGGCGCCGCCGATGACTACCGCGACGGCGAGATCGACGACATTGCCGCGCATGGCGAAAGCCTTGAATTCCTGAACGATGCTCACGGCTCACTCCTCATGTGATTTGACGACGTGATGGAAACACGGCCACCGCGCGCGGTTCAGTGAGGCCGCTCACTCGGGTGCCCGGCAAATATACCAGCCGGTCAGTCCGCGCTCCGGCCGGCGACCGCGATACCGGCCTGGCCGGCGAACTCCAGCATGCGGTTGATGGAACGCACGGCGCGCACGCGCACGGCCTCGTCCACCTGGATTTCGTTGCCGCCGTTTTCCAGCACGGCAAGCAGGTTCTTCAAGCCGTTCATGGCCATCCACGGGCAATGCGCGCAGGACACGCAGGTGGCGCCGGTGCCGCCGGTGGGCGCTTCGAGCAGGCGTTTGCCGGGCGCGACCGCGTGCATCTTGTGAAAGATGCCGTTGTCGGTGGCGACGATCAGCACCGGGTTCGGCAATTCCGCCGCCGCGCGGATGAGCTGGGTGGTGGAGCCCACCACATCGGCCAGCGCGATCACCGCTGCGGGCGATTCCGGATGCACCAGCACGGCGGCCTCGGGATATTCGGCTTGCATGGCGCGGATGCCTTCGGCCTTGAAGCGCTCATGCACCACGCAGGAGCCTTGCCACAGCAGCATGTCGGCGCCGGTGACCTTCTGGACGTAATCGCCGAGATAGCGGTCCGGCGCCCAGATCAACTTCTCGCCGCGCGCTTTCAGATGTTCCGCCACTTTCACGGCGATGCTGGAGGTCACCATCCAGTCGGCGCGCGCCTTCACGGCGGCCGAGGTGTTGGCGTAGACCACCACGGTGCGGTCGGGGTGGGCATCGCAGAAGTGGCTGAACTCGTCCGCCGGGCAGGACAGGTCGAGCGAGCATTCGGCGCGCAGGTCCGGCATCAGCACGCGTTTTTCCGGGTTGAGGATCTTGGCGGTCTCTCCCATGAACTTCACCCCGGCGACGATCAGCGTTTTCGCCTTGGCGGCATGGCCGAAACGCGCCATTTCCAGGGAATCGGAGACGCAGCCGCCGGTTTCCTCGGCCAGACGTTGCAATTCGCCCGAGACGTAGTAATGCGCCACCAGCACCGCATCCTGCTCGCGCATCCGTTGATTGATGCGCGCGACCAGTTCCTCCCGCTCGCCGGATCGCAGCGTTTCTTCCAGCACCGGCGGGACGTCGGTGACGGGATGGGCGGGGGGAATGAATACGGCGGACATGGCGGATGGCGAATCAGAAAAGGGAGAGCAACCTTTTATGGGCGGCGCTGGGGACTGTCAAGCCGGCGGCGGCCACCGCCGCGCCAAGGCGCTTCCGTTATAGTCTTCTCGTCTCCTTTGAACTGATTGCATCGTGCCCCTGACGCTTCCGCTCACCTCCCGGATCGACGCTTTTCTTAACGCGCTGCAAGCGCGTCAGTACAGCCCGGCCACGGTCTCCACCTATGCCATCGACCTCGCGCATCTGCTGGAATTGGTCGGGGATGTCGATCCCGCCAGCCTGGCCGTTCACGACATCAGACGCGCCCTGGCGACCCAGCACGCACGTGGCCAGCAACCGAAAACCCTGGCGCGCACGCTGTCGGCCTGGCGCAGTTTCTATAACTACCTGGCGCGCCAGGGCGAAGTCGCGGCCAATCCCTGCCTGGGCCTGCGCCCACCCAAGGGCGAGCGAAAACTGCCCAATGCGCTGTCCGTGGACGAAATGGCGAAGTTGCTGGAAGGGCCGGCGGACGATCTCTGGTCGCTACGCGATCAGGCGATGTTCGAACTGATGTATTCCTCCGGCCTGCGCCGCGCCGAGTTGATCGGACTGAATCTGGATAGCGTGGATCTGAGCGCGGGCGAGGTGACGGTGGTCGGCAAAGGGCGCAAGACCCGCATCGTGCCGGTCGGTCGCCAGGCGCTGGAGGCGCTGCGCGCCTGGCTGGCGCGGCGTGGAGAAGTGGCAACTGAGGTTGCAACTGAGGTGGCGCGCGATGCCTCGGCCCTATTTCTCGGCGCCCGCGGCGGCCGCGTCGGCGCCACGGCGGTGCGGCTGGCATTGAACAAACTGGCGCTGAAACACGGCGTCACGGCACATGTGCATCCACATGCCCTGCGCCATTCCTTCGCCTCGCATGTGCTGCAATCGTCCGGCGATCTGCGCGCGGTGCAGGAAATGCTGGGGCATGCCAGCCTGTCCACCACCCAGGTCTACACCCACCTGGATTTCCAGCATCTGGCCCTGGTCTATGACCAGACCCATCCGCGCGCCAGGAAGAAATAGCCCGAACCTCGCACGCCACTAGCAGCCTGTCGGGCTTTGGTCGTCGATAGCGAGAATCGGCCCCAGCGAGGCTGGTTTTTGCCGGGTTCGCCGCCGCATAGTCGAACTGCGGGGCAAGAAGCTGGCAAAAAATGGACCGCCGCGATCAATTTGCAGCCGACGATTCCAAAGTCCGACAGGCTGCCAGGCGCAAACAAGCCGAACACCCAACCGGGATACCGCCTTAAACTTAGAATTCATTTTTTCCGTTTTATCGGGAGGCGCCATGAAAAAAAAGGCGTTCATATTCGAGGACAACGATAACAACCTCGAAAAAATCAGCGAAATACTGCGCAAGGCCGGTGTCAACGCGCGCTTCATGCCCTGTAGCCTGGAAAACGCACGCACGCTTTCCTCCGAGCCGGTGGATTGCGTCAAGTTGGCACACAAGGCCCTGGAACTGGAGCGGGCGCACGAGCGGCTGAAATGGAGCGAGGCGCGCATGCGCCACTTCGCCCGCATCGCCGCCGACTGGTTCTGGGAAACCGACGAGGATCACCACGTCATCTGGTCCAGCGACGGGCCGATCCGTGAAGGCGACCGTCTCACTGATGCTTTCAGCGGCGGCCTGCCGGGGCTGTTGCCGGGTGAGCACTGCGCCGAGACGCTGGCCGCCCTGAAGGAAGGCAGGCCGTTCCAGGATGCCGTTCTGGAAGTGGAACTGGAGCGAGGTGAACGCGCGGCTTTCCGCCTTTCCGGCGAGGCGCTGATCGACCCGAGCGGCCATTTTTCCGGCTTTCGCGGCGTCGGCCACGACATCACCGACGCGCTACGCGCCAGTCGCCGGATCAAGCACGAGGCCAGCCATGACGCCCTCACCGGGCTGGCCAACCGACGCGAGTTCAAGCGCCGTGTACAGCGCGCCTGGCTGCGCTCGCGCCAGGAAGGCGCGGTGCATGCCCTTTGTTTCCTCGATCTGGACCGCTTCAAGTTGGTGAACGATCACGCCGGCCACGCAGCCGGCGATGCCTTGCTGGCGCAGTTGGCCGGGGTGATGCAAGGCCAGGTGCGCGATGCCGATACGCTGGCGCGCCTGGGGGGTGACGAGTTCTGCGTATTGCTGGAAAACTGCGCCCTGGAATACGCGGTGCGGGTCTCCGACAACCTGCTCGGGACGTTGCGTGAACTGCGCTTCGAGTGGCAGGGCGAGTTCTATTCAGTTGGCGCCAGTGTCGGCATCACCCTCATCACCCCGGAAACCGAAGACTCGACCCGCGCCCTGGCCGAGGCGGATGTGGCCTGCTACGCGGCCAAGAAGCTCGGCCGCGATCAGGTTCAGGTCTACCGGGGTTCCGGCTGCCGCGGCCATACGGCGGGCGCGTAGGCTCGTCGATTGCCCGTTCCATTGGTCAACCCCGGCCCACGGCCGCACAATGGCCCCATTTTTGGAGCGACACGCATGGAGCAATATTCTTTCGATGTCGATGCCGGTAATTTCCAGCAGGTGGTGATCGAAGGCTCACAACATGTGCCGGTGCTGGTGGATTTCTGGGCTGAATGGTGCGGCCCCTGCCGCGCGTTGAAGCCCATCCTGGAAAAACTGGCGGCGGAATTCCAGGGCAAGTTCATCCTGGCCAAGGTGGACTCCGACAAAAATCAGGACATTGCCGCGCAATTCGGCGTGCGCGGCATTCCCAGCGTGAAAGCTTTTTTGGGCGGCGAGATCGTCGATGAGTTTTCCGGAGCGCTTCCCGAATCGGAAGTGCGTGAATTTCTCAAGCGCCTGATTCCCTCGCCAGCCGGTGAATTGCACATCGCCGCCGGCCGCGCGCGCGACCAGGCCAATCTGGCGGAGGCCCTGAAGCTCCTGGGTGAAGCCGCGAAAGTGGATGCTCGGAACGAGGCGGTACGCCTGGATGCGGCCGACATTCTGGTGGAATTGGGCCAACTGGATGAGGCTCGGCGCCTGTTCGATAGCCTGTCGGCGCTTGCGCGCATGGAAGAACGCGCGCAACAAGTGCTGGCGCGGCTGAGTTTTGCGGAAGGTGGCCAGCAGAGTGGCGATGAAGCCAGCTTGCGCGGCCGCATCGCGGAACAACCGGATGACATGGCGGCGCGTATGCAGCTTGCCAACCGGTTGGTGGCCGCTGGCCGCCACCAGGAAGGGCTGGAACAGTTGCTGGAAATGGTACGGCGCGACCGTGCCTGGAACGATGAAGCGGCCCGCAAGGCCATCCTCGCCGTGTTCAGCCTGCTGGGTGGCCAGGGTCCGCTGGTGTCCGAATATCGGCGCAAGCTGGCGCGCGCGTTGAATTGAGCGTTTGCACAGGAGGCAGTGCATGAACCCACAGCGACAAGGGAAATTGCTGGAACTGGCGGGCTTCGAACCCACCGGCCGCTTCGAAGACAACTTGTACCGCATCACCTGCATTACCGGCGATGCCATGGCGGCGCGCCGAGTTTCGCTGATGTTGCTGGATACCGGCAGCGACAAGGGCGTGCGCCTGAAACTTGCCGCCGTCTACGGCGAACTGCCGGAAACGGCCTGGCGTGATGACACTCCGCACGAACAGAGCATCGCCCGGCATGTACTCGATCAGGGCCAATGTCTGCACGTCAAGGACATCGGCCATTCCCGCTGGCGCACCCTGGCGCGCCGACTGGGCGGCACCGGCAGTTTCATCACCTGTCCCATCCTGATCGCTGGCAAGCCGGCGGGCGTGCTCAATGTCAGCGAACCGATCGAGCGGGCGCATTTCACGCCCGCCGACCTCGATGCGGCCGAACTCGCCGCCCGACTGATCGGCCGCAGCATCCATGCCGCGCGCCTCGACCGCATGCTCGATTCACGCTTCGCGCAGTTGGCCTTCACCCTGGAAGGCCGCGCCGATGCCTGCTCGGTAGTGTCATTGTCCAGCCACGAACCGGACAAAGTCGCGCGTATGCTGGCAAAAGCCTTCTTCAAGGAAATGCGCCACTGCGGCTTCACCCCCAACCAGATCATCCGCGCGGCGGGCGAAATCATCTCGGAACTCACCGGCAGCCTGAACCGGCACAAGCATCGCCTGGATCGGGAGTAGCAAGGTAGGTTGGGCAGCGGAGTCGTTGTCCGCTTTAGCGGCTTACGAATCCGGCGTGCCCCTTGCGGGTGCAAAGCGCAGCGTGCCCAACATCGCGACGGATCGTTGGGCACGCTGCGCTTTGCCCAACCTACGCATCTACCCTGTTTCCGCGTACTCCCGCGCCAACCGCGCGTAATTCCCGGCCTGATAGGCGAAATAATCCAGTTCTTCCGGCGTCAATCGACGCACCGCCCTGGCCGGGCGACCCAGATAGAGCCAGCCCGACTCCAGCACCCGCCCTTCCGGCACCAGGCTGCCGGCCGCCAGCAGCACACGCGGTTGCAGCACCGCCTTGTCCATCACCAACGAGCCCATGCCGATCAGGCATTCATCGCCGATCACGCAGCCATGCAGGATGACCGCATGGCCGACGGTGACGTCGCAGCCGATCAGCAGCGGCGAACCTTCCGGATCGGCGGCGCGGCGATGGCTGACATGCAGTACCGAGTTGTCCTGGATGTTGCTGCGCGCACCGATGCGGATGTGGCTCACATCGCCTCGGATCACCACGCCGGGCCACACCGATACTTCGTCGCCCAGTTCCACATCGCCGATCACCGTGGCGCCGGCGTGAATGAAAACCTGCTTGCCGAGACGCGGATGGAAGGTCTGGAAGGGCTCTACTGGCATGGCGGAAGTTCGTGGCAAACAAGGAGCGGCGAGTATAGCGGCGGGGGAATCGAGGCTTTGTCCCTCCCCCCGTTGCGTATAAAATGCGCAGCCTTTCCCCGCCCGCTACTCCCCCGAACATGCAATCCGGCCCCTTCGTCGGCCCGTTCATCGGCCCATTCCAACTGAAGAACAAGCTGATCGTCGCCCCCATGGCGGGCGTGACGGATCGGCCGTTCCGCCAGTTGTGCAAGAAAATGGGCGCGGGCATGGCGGTGTCGGAGATGGTTACGTCCAACTCCCTGCTCTACGGTTCCGCGAAAACGCTGCGGCGCGCCAACCATGAGGGCGAGGTGGAACCGATTGCAGTGCAGATCGCCGGCAGCATCCCAGCGATGATGGCCGAAGCGGCGCGCCACAACGTGGACAACGGCGCCCAGATCATCGACATCAACATGGGTTGCCCGGCCAAGAAAATCTGCAATGTGATGGCCGGCTCCGCGCTGTTGCAGGACGAACCCCTGGTGGCGCGCATCCTCGAAGCCGTCGTGGCGGCCGTGCCGAATACCCC
>JAUXXW010000162.1 GCA_030684775.1 Pseudomonadota bacterium | reverse complement strand
ACAGGCGCTGAAAAAGTGGCAGGCGGATAAGCCCGAATTATTCGTCAAGCGCGTTTATAAACAGGCGGGACTTGACAAGTAGCAGCCTATGTGTATTGCTGTTTCCGCCACAACTCAAGGAACTCCCTGGCCGGCAGCGGGCGGCTGTAGAGATAGCCCTGGTAGGCGTCGCAGTCGTGTATTTGCAGAAAGGCCAGTTGTTCCTCGGTTTCCACACCTTCGGCGAGAACTTTCAGTTTCAGGTTTTTCGCCATCGCGATGATGGTGGCGGCGATTTCCACATCGTTGATGTCCTGTGGAATGTCTTTTATGAAACTGCGGTCGATCTTGAGTTTGTCAACCGGGAAGCGCTTGAGGTAGGCCAGAGAGGAATAGCCGGTGCCGAAATCGTCGATGGCGAGCCTCACCCCCAGCCCTTTCAGCGCGGCAAGCGCGGCGGAGGCCTGGTTGCCCTGGGCCATGATGGCGCTTTCGGTGATTTCCAGTTCCAGGAGATGCGCGGGAAACCCGGTTTCCTCCAGCACGGCGTGCAGCCGCTCGACCAGATCGCGTTGCTCGAACTGGCGTGAGGACAGATTCACGGACAGGCTCAGCGGTTCCATGCCGGCCTCGAACCAGGCGCGAAACTGTCTACACGACTCACGCAAGACCCATTCGCCGAGGGGGCGGATCAGGCCGGTCTCTTCCGCCAACGGGATGAAGCGGTCCGGCGGCACCAGTTCGCCCTCCGGCGTCAGCCAGCGCACCAGGGCTTCGGCGCCGAGCAGACGGCCGTCTCGGGTGGCGACCTGGGGCTGGTAGTGGACGACGAATTCACCGCGCTCCAGGGCGCCGCGCAGGCGCGACTCCAGTTGCATGCGCTCATTGGCGACGCGGGTGAGCGCTTCGGTATAGAAACGATAGGTGTCGCGCCCCTGCGACTTGGCCTGGTACAACGCGGCATCGGCATTGCGCACCAACTGGGTGGCATCGCTCGCATCTTCCGGGAACAGGCTGATGCCGATGCTGGCGCCGCTGAACACCTCCTGGCCACCACTCAAATGGAACGGTTGGCGCAGCAGGGCGAGCAGGGTCTGGGCGACCACGGCGGCCTCGTTGGGGCCTTCGAGGTCTTCCAGAAGCACGACAAATTCGTCGCCCCCCAGGCGTGCCAGGGTGTCCACCGTGCGCAGGTTGGCGGAAAGGCGCAGGGCGATGGCCTGTAACAATTCATCGCCGGCCGGGTGGCCGAGGCTGTCGTTGATATTCTTGAAGCCATCCAGGTCCATGAACAACAGCCCCAGGCCCGTGCCGTGGCGCTGCGAGATATTGATGGCATGGGCCAGGCGCGACTGGAACAGGGTGCGGTTGGGCAAGGTGGTGAGCGGGTCGTGGTGCGCCAGGTGTTCGAGCTGCGCCTCCGATTGCTTGATCTGGCTGATGTCGGCGAACACGCCGACGTAATTCACCACCCGGCCGCTGTCGTCATGCATGGCGCTGATCGACAGCCATTCCGGGTATTCCATGCCCGCCTTGTTGCGATTCCAGATTTCGCCCTGCCAGCCGCCATTCGCGGCGAGCTCGCGCCACAGTTCGCGATAGAACTCGTCATCGTGACGACCGGAGTTGAGGTGGCGCGGGGTCTTGCCGACGACTTCGGCCTCGCTGTGGCCGGTGATCGTGGTGAAGCCGCGGTTGACGAACAGGATGTGGGTTTCGGCGTCGGTCACCATCACGCCTTCCAGCGTGCTGTCGAATACCTTGGCGGCCAGGCGCAGTTTGCCCTCGGCGGCCTTGCGCTGGCTGATGTCGAGAAAAGTCACCACCGCGCCGACCAGCGTCCCTTCCTGGATCACCGGATGCGACCAATACTCGACCGGCACGGCGCAGCCATCCTTGCGCCAGAACACCTCGTTGTCGACGTGGCGTTTGTCTCGCAGGGCGGAGTCGGGCAGCGCCGGGCATTCGCACTCTGGATAAGGGCTGCCATCGACGTGGCTGTGATGGATGCGATCATGGATCGGCTGGCCCAACAGCTCCTCCGCGCTGTCGTAGCCCAGCAGTTCCAGGCAGGCGCGATTGACGAAGGTGCAGCGGCAATTCATATCTACGCCGAATATCGCCTCGGCCGTTGAATCCAGCAGCAGGTGGATTTCCGCTTCCTTGGCGGCAACCGCCCGCTCCACGCGGTCGCGCCTGAGCACACCCGCCAGGGCATCGCTCACGGCCTCCAGAAAATACTGTTCTTCCGCGATGCGTGGATGTCCCGCCGGCAGGTACAACACCAGCACCCCCAGTACCTCGCCCCCGGCCATGAGCGGCAGGTTGTAGTGGCCGTGTTCGGTCATGCCGTCATAAGTGATTTCGTGGCGGTGGTCGACGCACTCCGCGTAAAGCGTGGCGCCGGCCTCGGCGGCACGCCCGCAGAGACAATGCCCCATCGCCACGTGCGCGCAACTGGCGCGAATTTCCGGCGAAAAATTGCGGTTGACCAACAGACGCAGGCCCTCCGTATCTCTGACGAAAATGCCGCCCTTGGGCAGCAGGGTCAGCCAGGAAACCTCAAGAAGGCGCTCTAGGCAGCGTCCCAGCCGCAATTCCAGGCTGCCATCGCCGATGCCGATTTCGAGAATTTCACGCAGCACATGTTGCTGCTCGCGATCCAGGCGGATGCGCGCTTCATTGCGCTTGCGCTGGGAAATATCACGGGCGACCGCAACCAGATAAGCGACGCCTTCGCTATGCACCAGGCGCAGGCTGAGTTCGACCGGAAAACCTGTCCCCTCCTTGCGGCGGAAACGGGTTTCCTCGGTGAGGATGCCGCGCTCCGCGAAAGCCGCCGCCCATTGCGGCCAACCTTCCAAACCACCACAGATATCGGCGAAGTCATGGCAATAGAGGCTGAGCAATTCGTCGCGGCTGTATCCCAGCATGTCACCGAGCGACTCGTTGGCCTCCACCAGGCTGCCGTTCTCCATGGCCACCACGAATACCGCGTCGTTCACCTGATCCATGACGCTGTGCCGCAGCAGACGGTTTTCCGCCGACTCCAGACGGTCGCGTGTGATGTGCAGGTTCTGTTCCAGGCGCTCGATGGTTTCCTGCAGGATATCGACGTAGTGCGCCTGCAAGGCCTTGACCACGTCATGTCGGGTGAGTAGACCGACCATCGCGCCGGCGCCATCCAACACCACCAGGCGACGGATTCCGCTCTGTTCCATGCGCTGCATGGCAACCGCCAGGAAGGCGTCGGCTGGTATCGTGAGCAGCGGCCGGCTCATCACGTCGCCCAGCAGGCGCTGCGCCGGATCGCCACCCTGCCGGGAGAGACGAACCACATCCCGCTCCGTAAGCATGCCCACCGGGACGTCGTCGCTCACCACCACCACGCAACTCAACACCCGCTCCGACATGCTGCGGGCGGCGGCCAGCAGGCTATGGTGCACGCTCAGGGTGACGACTTTGTCGGTCATGGCCGAGGCCACGGTGCGCGGCTGGACCATCTCCTCCAGGCCGATGTAATGCAGCAGATCGCCTTCGGTGACCAGGCCGCACAGCGCGCCCTGCGCATCCACCAGCACCATTTGCCGCACGTTGCGCGCCGCCATCAGTTGATAGGCGCGATGGATATCCATGCCTGGATTGTTGGCGAGCAAGGGCTCCCGCATGTAGCTGGCGATCGGTTCGTTTTCCTGCCAACCCAGCCGCCAGCCGCCGTTCGCCACCAGCGTCACGCTGTCACGCTCGGTGAAAATACCTATCGGCGTCTGTCCATCCAACACCACCACGCAACTGATGCGCAGTTCTTCCATGCGCCGCCACACCTCGGCCAGCGGCGTGGTCGCCACCACGGTATGAACCGCGGGATTGAGAACCTGTTGCAGGGTGACGGTGGTCATGGGGTCGAGCCGAACTCGTGTGATGAAACCTTATAGTACTTTAGCGTGAAACAAGCTCATGCCCGTGTAGCGCCGACTCCTCGCCGGCGAGTTCGTAGTTCGTAGGTTGGGCAGCGTAGTCGTTGCCGCTTTAGCGGCTTACGAATCCGGCGTGCCCTTTGCGGGTGCAAAGCGAAGCGTGCCCAACGAACCGTTGCAATGTTGGGCACGCTTCGCTTTGCCCAACCTACGTCTACGCGGCCTACGTCCCCTACCTTGTCAATCGCCGGTAGATGTCGGAAACCTTGAACGGCAGTTGCCGCACGTCATCGAGGATGATGTAGCGAGCGGCGCCGTACATATGCGGCAGGTAATCACGCGCTTCACGGTCGATGGTGATGCAGAACGGGTGTACTCCGGCGCGGCGCGATTCCAGCAGGGCCATGCGGGTGTCTTCGATGCCGTACTGGCCACGATAGCCGTCGAAGTAATCGTCCGGGCGGCCATCGGAGAGGGTGATCAGCACCTTGGTCGCGGCATCGACTTCGTTCAGCAGTTTCGAAAGATGGCGAATGGCGAAGCCCATGCGCGTGTATTCCTGGGCGCGGATGCCGGAAATGCGTGCCTTCACCTCGTCGCCATAGGGTTCGTCGAAGGTCTTGATGCGAAACAACTCACAGCGTTTCCGGGTCGTGCCGGAAAAGCCGTAAATGGCATAGCGGTCGCCCAGACGTTCCAGCGCTTCGCACAACAACACCAGGGCCTCGCGCTCGGCCTCGTTGATCCAGCCTCGGGTGGAGCCGCTCATGTCGACCATGAAGGCGACCGCGATGTTGCGTTCCGCGCGGTGCTGGCGCACGAACAAACGGTCGCTCATTTCACGGCCGTCACGGGCATCGGCCAGGGCTTCGACCAGTGCGTCGATGTCCACCTCGTCGCCATCGGTCTGGCGTTTCAGGGTGCGGTTTTCATCGCGCATGGCCTCGAAGCTCTTGCGCAACTGTTTCACCAGCCCAGCGTGCTTGGCCAGGGTCTCCCGGTAAAAACCGTCATACGCGGGTGGCACATCCTTCTCCCGCATCACGCACCAGTGCTTGCGGTAGTGCTCGCGGCCCATGTCCCACTCGGGATAGAACAGCGCGCCTTCCTCATGGTAAGTGCCCTGCCAGACCGAATCCGGATCGGCGCTCTGCTCGTAAAGCAGGCTGGGGTCGTACTCGCCTTCGCCGGCCGGCACCAGATATTCCGGGGGGATTTCACCGAAATCCAGGTAGACCGAGGAGAGCAACGCCTTCACATCGTCGGGCGGAGCGATAGGCGCGCCGTCCAGGGTGATTTCCAGATCCATGCGGCCGTCTTCGTCGTTGATCTCGGCGGCGAACTCGGGCGCGTGTTCTTCCGGATTCCGCTGCGCTGCATCCGGGCTACGTTTCTCCTCCAGCAGCTCGGCCAGTTTCACCCGCAGGCGCGCCTTCTCCTTTTCCCGGCGTGCGGCGAAGGCGGCGGCCACGGCCTCCGGCTTCAGCACGCCCTGGAAGCACCAGGGGGTGAAGTCAGGCAGATGCAGCGCATCGCCCAGAAGGGTGAGGCTGTCTTCCAGGTCCGCTTCCGGTTGCGCCAGGCGTTGCGCGATGGCCTCCCAACCGACCGGCAGCACCTCGCCCAACTGGCTTTTCAGCCGTTCCATATCACGATGCAGCCCCGGCAACTCGCGCGCGATACAGGCCGACAGGCGCAGGGTTTCCAGGCCGTGCAGTTGTTTCAGCGCGCGTTGTGGATCGGAAAACTCGTTGCAGGCCGCAGTGAGGTCGGCGCGGAAGGTGCCGAAACGGGTCTGCGCCCAGAGCAGGGCCACCGCCGCCTTGGCCAGCTTGAAGTTGTCCGCCACCACGGGAAAGCGGGCGATCACGCCGGGCAGCAGAACCTTCTCGGTGTCGGTATACAGGCTCTCGCCCTGCTCCACCCGCAGGCGCCGCCCGGAGAGGCCGCGCACGAAATTACCCAACACCCCGGCCACATCGTCGAACAACACGCCGGCGGTCATTTCCAGTTGCCGTTCCGCGTAGTGGTCGGCCTCTTCCAGCACTTGCAACGCCTGGCGCAAGCCCTCGCGGTCGTAGGTATCGCAAGCACCCACCGCCCAAGCTTCCATCAGCCGGCGATCCATGTGGCCGATCAGCGCCGGCGCGCGCCGCGTGAACTGCCAGGCGACTTCCAGATTGGTACTGGCGATGCGCTTCACCCAATCAAGCAAAAAACTCTGGTCGGATTCGGAAAGCGCAGCCACCAGGACAGCCGCCGGCCCCACCTTGCGAAACGAGAAATCCGCTTCCAGCAGATCTTCCAGCAGGAGGGTGATGGCCGAGGCGTTCACCCTGGCCTTCCAGTCGTAGGTTGGGCAAAGCGAAGCGTGCCCAACAACCCGTCGCAATGTTGGGCACGCTTCGCTTTGCCCAACCTACATGACCGGGTGATGGCTTCGGTGTTCATCACCACCGCGTCAGCACTGGATACTGGGTAATCAAGGGATCGGGCGTCAGGATGGTCATCTGATTGACGATGGCCTGGCAGATCAACATGCGGTCGAAGGGGTCGTTGTGCAGCATGGGGAGCTTGTCCAGCACCAGCGTATCCGCCTCAAGCAGGGGCAGTGCTTCGACACCATGTTTGTCGCGCTCACCGGGAACATAACGCACCGGCACATCGCCCAGAGGCAGCTTGCCGAGACGGTGCTTGACCGCGATTTCCCAGGCCGATACCGATGAGAGATAGATCTCGTTGCCGGCATCGCTGAACAGGGCTCTCGCGATAGGACTGGCCTCGTGGCGGCCGCGGATCAACCAGAGAAACGCGCAGGTATCGAGCAGAATTTTCACTTCTTGTAACGCGTGGGCGATTCGGCGGCGATGAGCGAAGGCGCGGGTTGATTCATGTTGTCCAGCAGCGGATCGGGCAACTCACCGTTGAAGGCGGCAAGCAGATCGTCAGGCAGCGGATCGAAGAAGCTCGCCGGAATCTCATAGCCGGCATCGCAGGCCAGGCCGACCGGGCGCGGTGTCTTGCGCGGTTGGCTAATCGGCACGATTTCCGCCACCGGTACATTGCGGCGGCAGATCACCACGGTCTCGCCCGCTTCGACGGCGGCCAGATATTCAGACAATTTGGCCTTGGCTTCGTGAATGTTGATGGTTTGCATGGCGCCCTCTACTCAAGATCATGTACTTGACCAAGTATAGGGTCGCATACCGGATCAGAACAACGAAGAAGATAGTTCCTGGATCGCAGCCAGCATGTCGCCGTCATCGGTGATCGCCTGGGCAACGGCGCTCTGGCAGGCCAGCACCGGGTCGATGCCGCTGGAAATCAACTTGCCGGCATGCACCAGCAGGCGCGTGGACGCGCCTTCTTCCAGGCCGGCACCCTTGAGGTTGCGGGTGGTCTGGGCGAAGCGCACCAGACGTGCTGCCAGGGCGGCATCGACGCCGGACTCACTGGCGACGATGCGTGCTTCCAGGTCCGCCGCCGGGTAATCGAACTCCAGCGCGACAAAACGTTGCCGGGTGGATTGTTTGAGGTCTTTCAACACGCTCTGATAACCGGGGTTGTAGGAAATGGCCAGACAGAAATCGTCTGCAGCCTCCAGCAACTGGCCCAGTTTCTCCATCGGCAGGGTGCGACGATCATCGGCCAGGGGGTGTATCACCACCATCGTGTCCTTGCGCGCTTCCACGATCTCGTCCAGGTAGCAGATGCCCCCAACCCGCACCGCGCGGGTGAGTGGGCCATCGACCCAGACCGTCTCGCCGCCCTTCACCAGATAGCGCCCCACCAGATCGGAAGCGGTCAGGTCGTCATGGCAGGAAACCGTAATCATCGGCCGCCGCAAACGCCAGGCCATGTACTCCATGAAACGGGTCTTGCCGCACCCGGTCGGCCCTTTCAGCAGGATCGGCAGTTTGTTGGCATATGCGGCCAGGAAGATGGCGATCTCGTTGCCGACAGCTTCGTAATAGGGTTCTTTCTGAATGAAATGCTCTTCGGGAGCGAGGCTGTGCGCGTTCAAGGCGAGGACTCAAGAGGTGAAGGAATGCGGGGGAATGTCACCCAGACGAGCATGTAATTCAACCCTGTACGGGAAGTGGAATGTAAAACGGCCCCGCGAGGGGCCGTCCAGGCGAAACGAAAGGCTTACTTGCAGCCCATCGCGCCTTTCATCTGTTTCATGCGCTCGGCCTGGATGCCGCCGGCGATGGCTTTGGCTTCGGCAATTTTGCCGGCGTAGACGTTGGGGATGATTTCGCCTTCGCGGGTGGTTTTGAAGGCTTCCCAGGCGGGCTTGAAGGCGGCGGCTTTGGCTTCGTCGCTGGCGTTGTAGCTCTTCATCATGGCGGCGAGGGTGCCGTCGAGTTTGGCGCTGGCGGCGTGAACTTTGCCTTTGAGGTCATCCTGAGTGGCTTTGTCGGTGGAGCCGATCATGGCGACCAGATGGCCACGGGCTTCCATGAGGGCGCCGCAGGCATCGTCAGCGGGAGCGGCGATGGCGGGTTGTACGGTGGTGAGCAGCAGGGCGGCGAACGAGACGGCGATGGACTTTTGCATGGTGATCTCCTGGCAGGGCTAAAAAAACCCGCCGGAAAATCCGGCGGGAAAAGACCTGACCATGCTCATCAAATGGTTATTACTCGGCCTTGATATAGGTCAAATTAACCAGGCCCACGCACACGCGCTGTTGCGTAATCGCGTCAGCCGCAATCCTTGGTACCGCAACTGAGGTCGCCGGGGCGGCCAGGTTCGCTGTACTTGTCTTCTTCCAGTTGATCGCGGTTCGCCTGGTATTCCGCGCGCAGCTTTTCCGTCTTGACCTTGAGGCGGTCCATGCGGGCTTCGTAGGCACCCGGCTGTTCGGCCAGAAACTTCTCACCGAACAGGGCATGCTTGAGGAAGTTGTAACCGAACTCCATAAGGGCTTCGTCGTTGTCCAGCAGGACCGCCATGACATCCATCGGGATTTCATAGGTGCGGTTGAAGGTGTCGCTGGAGACAAAAGCGCGGAAGCGGTCGATATCGTAGCTGGCCATGAAGAACAACTGATTGGAGACGGCGGGCGGCTTGCCGATGCCGGGGCCGGCGGATTTGCGCTTGAGTACCAGTTGGCGCCAGCCGCGGCCTTTCTCGTCGTAGTCGTCGACGCCTTGTTCCTTGCGGTAGTCGTCGATGGTCAGCGAGCGCGGCTCCTGGTGGCCGAGGCAGTGCTTTTCCTCGACCATGGCGTAGACGGCGCGGTCGGTGAATTCGTCCTGGTTGCGCATCGACAGCAGGGCAAGGGGGTAATAGCGGCAGGCGGTGGGGCGGTTTTCGTAGACGCCGCAGCCTTCCGGCTTCATGAACTGGCAGGCGGTACCGCCTTCGACCGGGCGGAATTTCACGCCGGGCATGCCGTCCTGGTCCATCTCGTAGGGGACGGTGTATTGCTTGAGGAAGTCACCGGAGGACAGTTCCAGGTGGTTCTTCAGGCGCAGGACGTCGTAGGGGGTCAGGGTGATGTCGATGTTGGCGCAGCAGGCATTCCAGCACCCCACATCCTTGTGGCAGCGGAACTGGATGACCTTGTCGCCATCGAGCATGTTGGGCATGACCGGGCTGATCTCGAAAGGAGCGTGCTGTGCCAGGTTCTTGAATTGGGTCTCGTCCATGTGCGGCCTCGAAAATAGCGTGCGGAAAGAAGCGGTTAAATGGGGGGCAAAGCGTCATTCGCAAGAGGGCGCGCTTGGGAATGGCGGTTCGGAGAACAGGGGTACCGCGCATGACGTAGGTTGGGCAAAGCGAAGCGTGCCCAACAAACCACCGCGATGTTGGGCACGCTTCGCTTTGCCCAAGCTACGAACGACATTCAGCAATAAAAAAACCGGGCGCCTTGTGAGCGCCCGGCTTCTTTAGCTACAGCGGAACCGTTGCCGCTTTAGCGGCTTACGGAGCCGGCGTGCCCCTTGCGGGTACAGCGCCCGATTAGTGAGGGGCGGCCGCTTTGAACAGCTTGGACTTGTCCACCAGATCGAAGTGAGCACGCTTGAAGTTGGTCCACTTCTGCGTGGTCTTGTCATAGATGGAGTTGCCGAAACATTTCCAGTTTTCTTCATCGACGAAGTTCTTGTCGGTGCGGTAGTAGAAGCCGGGGTAACGGCTTTCTTCACGGAACTGGATGTGCTTCATGTGGGCTTCCGCCGTCAAGATCCGGTGGTAGTTTTCCCAGGCGCGCAGGAGTTCGTGCAGGTCTTTCGCACGCATCTTCATGGCGTCTTCTTTCAGCATGTTCAGCTTGTCTTCCGCAACGGCCAACATCTTGTCGTTGGTGTTGTAGTAGGTGGCCACGCCAGCAACATACTCGTCCATGATTTTCTGCAGACGGAACTGCAGCATCTTGGGCGTGATGTAGTTGGGGTTGACGTCGATCGCGGTGCTGTAGTCCTTGAACTCAAGGTAGGTACGCACGGGACGATAGATGTCTTCGACCAGCTGCTCAACGGAGGTGTCCAGCTCGACCTTCATGTCCTTGTTGTCGATGCAGTACTTGACCATGGCCTTGGCGGCCAGGCGACCTTCGGTGTGCGAACCGGAGGAGAACTTGTGGCCGGCGGCGCCAACGCCGTCACCGGCGGTGAACAGACCCTTGACGGTGGTCATGCCGCGATAGCCCCAGCTCCAGCCGGAAGGCAGGTGCGCGGGAATCTTGCCGGCATCGGCGTGCAGCTCTTCGGTCGGGGCGCCGACGTCGGTCGGGCCGGAGACCCAGATGCCGCAGCAACCGGAGTGGGAACCCAGCAGGTAGGGCTCGGTGGGCATCAGTTCGGAGTTCTTCTTCTCCGGCTCGACGTTCTCACCAACCCAGATGCCGCACTGGCCGACGCACATGTCCAGGAAGTCTTCCCAGGCTTCGGCTTCGAGGTGCTTCACTTCACGCGGGGACAGGGTGTTGCGCAGGTTGCCCAGCGCGGTCACGGTGTCCATCCAGATCGGGCCGCGGCCTTCCTTCATTTCCTTCAGCATGACGTGGTTACGCAGGCAAGAGGCGGGCACAGCGGCCTGACCGTACGGGGGGTACTGGTCCAGCATGGCCTTGTTCTTGGTCAGGTAGTCTTCGCCATAACCGTTGGTGGCGCGGGCCTTGAACAGCAGGAACCAGGCGCCGACCGGGCCGTAACCGTCTTTGAAACGGCAAGGCACGAAGCGGTTTTCCATCATGGTCAGCTCTGCGCCGGCTTCAGCAGCCATGGCGTAGGTGGAACCAGCGTTCCACACCGGGTACCAGGCACGGCCGGTGCCTTCACCAACGGAACGGGGACGGAAGATGTTCACGCAACCACCGGCAGCCAGCAGGATCGCCTTGGCCTTGTAGACGTGCAGGGTGTGGTTACGGGTGGAGAAGCCGACGGCACCAGCGATACGGTTGCTGTCGTTGGCATCGTTGATGAGCTTGACGATGAAGATGCGCTCTTCGATGCGGTCCATGCCCAGGGCTTTCTTGGCGGCTTCAGCAACGATCCACTTGTAGGATTCGCCGTTGATCATGATCTGCCACTTGCCGGAACGCACGGGCTTGCCGCCGTCCTTCAGGGAGGGCAGGCCTTCACCGATGGCGGCGGCGCCGTCATGACGCTCACCGTTGGCATCGAGTTTCCAGATGGGGAGGCCCCACTCTTCGAACAGGTGCACGGAGTCGTCCACGTGGCGGCCGACGTCATAGGCCAAGTCATCACGGGTGATGCCCATCAGGTCGTTGGCGACCATACGGGTGTAATCGGCGGGGTCCTGCTCGGTGCCGATGTAGGTGTTGATGGCGGACAGACCTTGAGCCACGGCGCCGGAGCGGTCCATGGCGGCCTTGTCGACCAGCTTGATCTTCAGGTCAACGCCTTTTTCTGCTTTCGCGGCGTCAGCCCAACGCATGACTTCGTAAGCGGCGCCACAACAGGCCATGCCGCCGCCGATCATCAGGATGTCGACTTCTTCCTGGATGACATCGGGATTTCCAAATTCAGCCATTTCTATTACCTCTTGTTTAACCGGATTACTTGCGGATCAGTTCGGCGGGATTACCAGGGCGGAAGCCACCAGTCACATCGCGGGTGAACGAGCCGGTGACTTCGATATCGGCCAGCGTGGGCGCGGGCTTGCCGCCGTAGCAGTCGATGGAACCCTCGGGCGTGGTGCGGATCGGGAACTTGAAGCGCTTCAGCACGCCGTTACGGAATTTGATGGTCCACATGATGGAGTCGGAACCACGCAGGGGCTGCACGGAGCCGCCCAGGGGCACGACGTCGGCGTAGTGGCGGCACTCGATGGCTTGCTGCGGGCAGATCTTCACGCAGGAATAGCACTCCCAGCACTGCTCGGGTTCCTGGTTGAAGGCGCGCATGGCGTGGCCGGTTTCGGAACCATCACGGTCCAGTTTCATCAGGTCGTGCGGGCAGATGTACATGCAGGCGGTCTTATCTTGACCCTTGCAGCCGTCGCACTTGTCGGTACGGACGAAGGTAGGCATTCATTACTCCTTGTTAGCTAACAATCCGCGCTCTTCACGCGGCCCATTCAGAAAAAACCGAGCCCAACCTTGGCCGGGGGCGTATCGCGAATCCGCTTCCGGCGGGCTCGGGTTCCAAATTCTTTTCCTGTAGCGCCGGCGCCCTCGCCGGCGTCTTTCAACCCCG
>JAUXXW010000148.1 GCA_030684775.1 Pseudomonadota bacterium | reverse complement strand
CGTTGTCCGCTTTAGCGGCTTACGAATCCGGCGTGCCCCTTGCGGGTGCAAAGCGCAGCGTGCCCAACATTGCTAAGGGTTGTTGGGCACGCTGCGCTTTGCCCAACCTACGCTTCTACGGCTTCAACTGCTGGATTTAGGATGACCGGCTAAAAATCAGTGTCTGACCTGCTGATACCCCGGTGGCACCTTGAAGAATTCATCCGGTACCGGGTCGGTTGTGACGCTTTCGTAGACCAGATTGAGGCGCGAACCCATGCGCCGCGCGAGTTCGGCCATGCGGCCACCACCCTCGTATTTCAATTCCACGTCGATGGCGCAAACCATGCCCTGGCTGAACAGACGCCGCAGCACCTCGCCCAATGCCCGGATGTGCGCGGGCGAGCTTTTCTGGAGGCCGGGGATGCCGATCAGGAAATCCGGTGTATCCATGGCTTTGAAGAAAGCTTGCAGGTCTTTCTGTTCACGCGTGTTGCGCGCCAGCCAGACCTTTCCATCTAGCCGCAGGAGGACTTTTTCCGGACCGAGTTCGGCCGGCATGCTGGCGTCCAGTTTGTGTTCCGCGCAATTCCAGGTGCCCAGCGTGTGTTTCTGCCCGGTGGCATCCAGACCCAGTTTGAGTTCCTGGTGTGAGACCTTGGCTTCCGGCGTGTTGGCGAGCGCATTCATCGCATATACCCGCAACTGGCGCTGCGAGTGGTCGAGCGCGCTGATGTCGTGGCCGTTCAGGTCATAGATATAGGTGTAGGCCTTGCCGCGATCGAGCTGGTCGCGGCGCAACCAGTCTTTCTTCAGGTAGACCCGCTCCTGGCTGGTGGAGGGCATGTTCATCGACATGACCGTGCTGCGGCCGTTGAGGGTGAGGTCGGCGGCGGCGGAGCCGGTAAGCAGCAGGGTTGCCAGGCCGAGGCAGAGACGAACGGAATTCATTTTTTTTCCTCATTCAGGCGGGGGTCGATTTCGCCCAGGTTGAAGCGCTGGTAGATCATCAACAACGGCTTCGGCGCCCACCAGTTGAGGCGCCCGAGCAAGCGTAGCGAGGCGGGCACCAGCAGCATGCGCACCAGGGTGGCATCGACGATGACCGAAAGCAGCAACCCCAGGCCCATCGCCTTCATGAACACCACCTCGCCCATCGCGAAAGTGCCGAGCACGATGCCGATGAGCAGGGCGGCACTGGTGATGATGGGGCCGCTTTTCTGGATGCCGGCGGCCACCGCGCTCATGTTGTCGCGCGTGGCGACGCACATTTCCTTGACCCGCGAGAGCAGAAACACCTCGTAGTCGATGGACAGGCCGAAGGCGCTGGCGAAGATCAGAACCAGGATGGTGCCGTCCATGCTGCCCTGCGGCGTGAAGTTGAGCAGCCCGGACAGGTTGCCGTCCTGGAAGATCCACACCAGGATGCCGAAGGTGGCGGAAAGCGAGAACAAATTGGTGAGCACGGCTTTCACGGGCAACAGCACGCTGCCCAGCATGAGGAACAGCAACACAAAAATCACGCAGACGATGGAGAGAATGACCCAGGGCACCCAGGTACGCAGGGATTCCACATAGTCCAGATGGAAAGCCGGGAAGCCGCCCACCTGCACTTCCTGCAACCCTGGCGGCAGGGCGATGGCACGCACCTGGAGCACCAGGGCGCGCGCTTCCGGCGAGGTCGGCACCGGCTTGTAATAGACGAAGATCAGGCTGTCTGGGCCTTTGGCGTACTCACGCAGCCCCAACTGAGCAACGGGAAACTGATCGGGGAATTCGTACATCAGTTGATAGTCGGCAAGCGTGAGGTTGCCGGCCTGATTGCCCGGCTCGGTCAGACTGACCAGGCCGGCCACGCGGATGACGCCGGGCAAGGCCTCGATACGCTGGGTCAGCGCATGCAGACCGGCCAGGCTGGGCGCTGTGTGCGCCGGCCCCGTGGCGCGCACGGTGAGCACCAGGGGACTCAGTTCAGCATGGCTGAAGTCGCGGTCCAGCGTTTCCTGCACACGACGGCTTTCCGCGCTGGTCGGCAGTGATTTGCTGTCGGAAGGGCCGACCTCCATATGCAGCACCGGCAAGCCCATCGCCCCCAGCAACAGGAAGGAACCGATCAGCACCAGTACGGCATGGCGCATCACGAACTGGCTGAAACGATACCAGCCGCCACTGTCCACCGAGCGCGCGTTGCGCTTGGCCAACACCGGCAGGGCCAGACGATTGACGCGCGGCCCCAGCAGCGCGAGCAGCGCGGGCAACAGCAGCACCGAGGTCAGCATCGCCGCGCCCACCGAGATGCCGCCGGCCAGGCCCATGTTCTGGAAAAAACGCTGTGGCATCAGCAACAGGCAGAACAGGCTGGCCGCCACCGTGAGACCGCTGTAGGCGACCGTGCGGCCGGCGGTGGAGAGCGTGGCGTACAAGATCAGTTCCGGGCTGCCGCCGCGCTCCAGTTCCTCGCGGTAGCGCGAGACGATGAACAGGCCATAGTCGATGGCCAGCCCCAGGCCGAGCATGGATACCACGTTGGCGGAATAGACGCTGACGTCGGTGAACAGAGTGAAGAATTTCAGTAAAGCGGCTGACAGCACGATGGTGACGCCGCCGATAATCAACGGCAGCGCCGCCGCCACCACCGAGCCGAACACCCAGACCAGCAGGATGGCGAGCAGGATGAAACTGACGATTTCGGCGTTCCAGATGTCCTTCGCCAGTTGCTCGCGCACATCGACATAAGTGGCCAGTTCGCCGCCCAGTTCGATGTCCACCCGATTGCTGTGCAATTCCGCGCGCAGTCGCTGGTAGGCGCCCATGCCCTCGTCGGCGGCGAGTTTCAGCTTGACCAGGGCATAGGTCATGTCGCCCTTGGCGGAGCGCAAGCGGGTATCGGCGGAGCCGTAGTAGCTTTGCACGCCGGACACATCGGGATTCTGGCTGATGCGGGCCAGCGCGGTTTCCACCGCGTCGCGGAAGGCCGGATCATCGACATTCGCCGCCAGGCCCGGCTTGGCGCGAAACAGCACGATGACCGGGGTTTCGTCCTTGCCGAGGCGGTCGCGCAACTGCTTGAGGGCCAGTTCCGAACCGCTATCGGGTACATCCCAGCCCGGTGCCAGGGTCAGATGCCGTACCACATCCGCGCCGAACCCCGCCGCCAAGCCGACCACCACTGTGGCGACCGCGACGAACAACCAGGGGAAACGACAAAGCAGGCGACCTAGATGCGCGAACATGAACCCGTTTTATTAAAAATGAGCGGCGCAGGATAACACCCGCAAGCTCGCGCCGGGGCACGCGGGGCGCGGGACTACCGATTCACGTCGACCAGATAACGCCCCACCACTTTCCCCGCGAGCATGGCCTCGGCGGCGGGAATGGTTTCCTCCAGGGAAATCTCTCGCGCGATGCCGCCCAGCAGCGCGCCGTCGAGGTTCGCGGCGAGGCGGCTCCAGGCGACCTGGCGGCGCGTCTGGCTGGCATACACCGAGTCGATGCCATAAAGGGTGACGCCGCGCAGGATGAACGGCGCCACGCTGGTCGGAAAATCCATGCCCATGGCCAGGCCGCAGGCGGCCACCGCGCCGTTGCGTTTCACCTGGGCGCAGGCATTGGCCAGGGCCTGGCCGCCGAGGACGTCCACCACCCCGGCATAGCGTTCCTTTTGTAGCGGCTTGCCGGGCGCGGCGAGTTCGCCGCGATCCAGCACACTGCTCGCGCCCAGGGTTTTCAGATAAGCGTGATCCGCCGCTTTCCCGGTAACTGCCACCACGTCAAAGCCGGCGCGCGCCAGCAAGGCCACGGCGATGGAACCGACGCCGCCGGTGGCGCCGGTCACCAGGATCGGCCCATCGCCCGGCGTGATGCCATGCCGTTCCAGCGCCTGCACACACATCGCCGCCGTATACCCGGCGGTGCCGACGGCGGCGGCATCGCGTGATGTAAGCGGTGGTGGCAGTTTCACCAGCCACTCGCCCGGCGCCCGGGTCTTCCGCGCCAGTCCGCCCCAACGGGTCTCCCCCAGCCCCCAGCCGTTCAACACCACCGCATCGCCGGGTTGGAAGCCGGGATGTGTCGAGTGCTCCACCACCCCCGCCGCGTCGATGCCGGCGATCATCGGCCAAGTGCGCACGATGGGGCTCTTGTTGCGGATGGCGAGGGCATCCTTGTAGTTGAGCGTGGAGTAGTCGACCCGCAGCTCGACATCGCCTTCCGGCAACTCATCCAGCTCCGCCACGCGGACGGAAAACTCGGGGGTGTTGCTGAGTAGCAGTGCCTGATAACTCATTGAACCTCCTCGCAGTAGCCGCCTTTGCGCAGCATCGGCTCGATTTCGGCCGGTGGCAGAGGGGGGCTGAAATAGTTGCCCTGCGCCTGCTCGCAGCCGATTTCGCGTAGGAAATCCAGTTGCTCGCGCGTCTCCACCCCCTCCGCGATCACGCCCAGTCCCAGGCTGTGCGCCAGGCCGATGATGCCGCGCACGATGGCGGCGTCGTCGGCGTCATGCGCCACGTCATGGATGAAGGACTGATCCACCTTGAGTTTCTCGATGGGGAAGCGCTTGAGGTAGGCGAGGCTGGAATAGCCGGTGCCGAAGTCGTCGATCGACAGGCGCACGCCCAGGTCATGCAGGCGGTTGAGGATGGCCACGGTGGCGTCGGCCTGATCCATGACGACGCTCTCGGTGAGTTCCAGTTCCAGCAGATGCGGCGGCAGGCCGGTTGCGGTCAGGATGTCGCGCAGGCTGTCTTCCAGGCCGGCGCGGCGGAATTGCACGGCGGACAGGTTGACCGCGATCGTGATGGCGGGCAGACCTGCCGCCTGCCAGGCCAGACTTTGCCGGCACGCCTCGTGCAGCACGCCCTCGCCGATGGGCACGATCAGGCCGCTGTCCTCGGCGATGGCGATGAAGCGTTCGGGCGGCACCAGGCCCAAGCGCGGATGCCGCCAGCGCAACAGCGCTTCGAGGCCGACGATGCGCCCACTCGCCAGTTCGATTTGCGGCTGGTAGTGCAGCAGCATCTCGCCGCGCTCCAGGGCGCGGCGCAAATCGTGCTCCAGGGTCAGGCGCTCCGAGGCGCGTTCATTCATGTCGCCGGTGTAGAACTGATAGGCGTTGCGGCCACCCTCCTTGGTCTGATACATGGCAGCGTGGTCATGTCCGTGCTGTCGTCGGGATACAGGCTGATGCCGATCGAAGGCGTGATAGTCAGTTCGTGGCCGGCCACCCAGCAGGGCTGCGCCAGCAGGTCGAGCATTTTCTGCGCCACCCGTGCGGCGTCGTCGGCGCTCTCGATCTCGTCCAGCAGCACCAGGAATTCGTCGCCGCCCTGGCGGCTCACCGTATCCGAGACCCGCACCGTGGCTTGCAGGCGGTGCGCCACTTCCTGCAACAAGGCATCGCCGACCGGGTGGCCGAGGGTGTCGTTGACCACCTTGAAGCGGTCCAGGTCGATATAGATCAGGGCGAGGCGGCTACCCGCACGTTCGGCGCGCGCCATTGCCTGGGTCAGCCGATCTTGTAACAGGGCGCGGTTGGGCAGGCCGGTGAGGGAGTCGTGCTCGGCCAGATGGCGGATGTATTCCTCGTTTCGTTTGCGTTCGCTGATGTCGGTGAACAAGGCGACGTAATGGCGCAACTCGCCCTGCTGATTGCGAATCGCGCTGATGGTGAGCCACTTGGGATAAATCACGCCGTCGCGGCGCCGGTCCCAGATTTCGCCTTCCCAGGAGTCGGTTTCGCTCAGGCCGCGCCACATGGCCTGATAGAACGCTGCATCGTGGCGACCCGATTTGAATCTGGACGGGGTCTGGCCCAGCACCTCGGCGGCCGCATAGCCGGTGATGGCGCTGAAGGCGGGGTTGACCTTGACGATGTGGTTGTCGGCGTCGGTGACCATGATCGCCTCGCCGGCATGTTCGAACACCCGCGCCGCCAGTCGCAGTTCTTCTTCCGCCGCGCGTGCCTCGGTGATGTCGATGCCGGTGGCGATGACGTGCTGCACCTGCCCGCCCGCATCGACGATGCAGGTATTGGACCAGGCGATCAGGCGGCGCTCGTCATCGAGGGTGCGCCAATGGTTTTCATGGCGGCTGGGGAAGTGGCCGGCGGTGAGCGTCTGGAACACCTGGCTGACCCGCTCGATGGCTTCGCCCGGGATCAGCTTTTCCCAGAAGAAGGTGCCGACCACTTCCTCGGCGCGGTAGCCGCTCACCTGTTCGCAGGCCCGGTTGAAGCGCACCACGCGGCCGTCGCGATCCATCACCAGGACGATGGCGCCCACCGTGTCCAGCACCGCGTCGATGAAGTCGTGCTCGTTGCGCAGGGCGCGCTGGGCGCTGATGAGTTCGGTGATGTCCTCGTTGACCACCAGTCCGCCGTTGATGGCGTCATGTCTGTCGTGGGTGGGCACCGCGGAAAACAGCACGTTCTTGCGCTGGCCGTCGAAGCTTTCGATGTCGATGATCTGGTTGAGCACCGCCTCATTCCGGCTGAGTGCCCGCGCCAGCGGCCATTCGTCATTGGCGACCCGTTTGCCGGTCTCCGGCCACCAGGCCTTGTACTCGTGATAGCGCTCCCGGCCGACCAGTCGGGCCTCCCCCCAGATCCGCTCGCCGGCGGGGTTGATGGACACGATCTGGCCCTCGGCATTGGTGATGCCCACGCCCACCGGCAAGGTGTCGAGCACGTTGCGGAGAAAGGCCTCGCTTTGCGCCAGTTCCTCCGCTGCCCGGCGCGAGGCGCGCACACTCACCACCACGCCAGCGAACAGGTAGAGGATGGCCAGAGTCAGGGCCAGCATGCCGGCGACGTTCCAGCCGAGTTGACGCTTTAGCTGTTCCTGACGCGTCCGCAGGGACCGCTCAGCCAGGGCCAGGGTGCGGTCGAACAGGGCGTAGCTACCACCGATCACGGTGCTGGCCTGCTCGAAAAAAGCCTCGGTGGCGAGATCCGACCCCGGGGCGACCACAAATTCGCGCACCAACTGGTGCAAGTCGCGGGTCGACTGCTCAAGCCGCGCCGGCAACTCACCGAGTTGTACCGCCAGGTCGGGCCGGTAACGCAGAACGGCGGCGATGTGATGGCTGACCAGTTTGCGTTCGTCATCCAGCACCCTCGCGCACATCCCCAGCTCGCCGCGCAGATGCGACGCCTCGCCGTTGCTGGCGAGCAAGGAGGCATAGAGGCCGCGTACCTGCGCCGCGCGTTCCAGGGTGACGCCGAGCATGACATCGAGCACGCCGACCAGATGGTAGGTGCCGGCGTCGGCATCCAGGCTCAGGCCGCTGTCGTCGATGACCCGGCGCGAAAGATCCAGAAGACGCTCGATCAGCGCGCTGTGTTGCGTGAAGCGATTCGGATCGCCCGTTACTTCCCGCAACCCGCGCCAGGTGTCACGCGCGCCGACACTCTCACCGTGGTGCGTGGGTGACAGCGCCGGTCTCGCCAGGAGGTCGGCGAAGGCGGCATCCACCCGCGCCACGCTGAGTGCTTGCCGTGCCTCCAGGTCCGTGTCGCCGAACTGGATAGCGCTGTCGAGGCCGCGATGTGTCTGCATCGGTTGCAGCACCGCGCGAAGCCGCGCCACGTTGGCGAGGCCGATAATTTCCCGCTCATTGGCCGCGATCTGGCCGAGGGTGTGTCCTAAAACGTCATACGCCAGCCCTCCCAGCAGCCCCGCGACCAGCAGCCCGCACGCAGCCACCACCCCAGGGCGGTGAAACCGGGACAAGAGCAGGCGAACGGGGTGAAACAAAGGCGGCACCAGAGACTCCGGGCGGCGAGGGAGCGGCGATTATCCCCAAGCCGCAACCAAACAGGTAGCCCGGATGCAGCGCTACACGGGCGGGCAAGCCCCGTAGGGCGGAAAAGCGGCCTTATCGCGCCTTCCGCCAAGATGTGTCGGAAGGCGCCAGCATGAAGACGCCGGCTTTTCCGACCTACTGCACTTAAGCATGGATTTAAAAGTGTAGGTTGGGCAAAGCGAAGCGTGCCCAACAACCCGTCGCAATGTTGGGCACGCTTCGCTTTGCCCAACCTACGGCTACTGGGTGCGTTGTACGGACAAGCCGGTAATGGCTTGCCGCATGTGCCAGACCATATAGATGCCCGGCACTGCCGCGACGGCGGAAAAGAGGAAGAACATCGGCCAGCCGACGGACTCGGAGAGCACGCCGGAGAGCGGGCTGACATAGATGCGCCCCACCGCCGCCAGCGCCGACAGCAATGCGTAATGAGTGGCGGTGTACTGGTGGTTGCACAGGCCCATCAGCAGGGCGACGAAGGCCGCCGTGCCCATGCCGCTGGTGATGTTCTCGCCGGCGATGGCCACCATCAGCAGGCCGTCGATCTCGGACGCGGTGTCCAGCGCCACGAAGCCGAGGTCGAACGGTGGCAGGGTGAAGCTGCCCCAGGCGCCCTTGCCCAGCACCGCCAGGGCGTAGAAGCCGAAGTTGGAGGCCAGTTGCAGGACGCCGAACGCCAGCAGCGCCTGGAACAGGCTCAGCCGCAGCATCAGGGCGCCAGCGATCAGGGCGCCGGCGATGGTCAGCCAGATGCCGATGATCTTGTTGACGATGCCCACCTCCGCCTGGCTGAAGGCCATGCCTTTGATCAGAAAGGCGGTGGAGAGGCTGCCGGCGAAGGCGTCGCCCAGCTTGTAGAGCACGATGAGGGCGAGGAAGGCCCAGGCGCCGGGCATGCCGAAGAAACTGGCGAGCGACTGGTTGAGGGTGGCGAAGCCGACCTTCCGCGCCGCCCAGGTGCCCAGCGGCAAGGCCCCGGCGATGCCGGCGATGACGAACAGCAACTGGATCCATTTGTTGGCGTCGTTGGGGTCGAGACCGAGGCCGATCAACAGCCAGCGCGACAGGAACGCCCCCGCCAGCACCCCGGCGAGCATGGCGAGGAAACCCAGCAGTTCGCGCCCCGCGTCGCTCGCCAGCGGCTTCGAGGCGCCGCTCACGCGCGGCAGGGTGAGCAGCGAGACCACCGCCGCAGCGACCATGATGCCGGCCATCACCCGGTAGACCTGGCCCCAACTGCCCCATTGTTCCGCCCAGATCAGGGCGATGCCGCCGGAGAGGATCATCGCGATGCGGTAGCCGAATACCGACATCGACGCGCCCAGACCGCGTTCGCGCGGGTCCAGGACATCGGTGCGATAGGCATCGATCACCACATCCTGCGAAGCGGAAAAGAAGGCCAGCGACACGGCGGCGGCGGCGAACAACAGCGGCGTCTGTGACGGCGAAATGCTGGCCATCCACCACAGCACCGCCGCCAACCCCAGCTGCGTCAACACCAGCCAGCCGCGCCGCCGTCCGAGGAAGGGCGGCTCGAAGCGGTCCATCAGCGGCGCCCAGAGAAATTTGAAGGTATAGGGCACCCCGACCAGGCCGAGAAAGCCGATGGTGGCGATATCCACCCCGTCCACCGACAGCCACGCCTGCATCGCCTGCCCGGTCAGCGCCAGCGGCAGGCCGGAGGCGAAACCGAGGAAGAGAACGGCGATGAGGCGGTGGCTGGCGGCGAAGGAGTTCATGGTTCGTCAGTGCGGGGAAGGTGGCGTGATTCGAGATTGTCCATTAGCCGGAGGCCCGCGCTACAGGCCCGCTTGGGCCAATTTCGCGAACCGCCTTCTTACCATGACACTCCCGTCATTTCTCGAAAATATGGCTTTTTCAAATCGGTCGGGCCACTATCCCGGCCGTGCCGCCTGGCATGGGAAAGAAAAAATACATTAGTTTGGATAGATCGAATGGAGCACCGCATGGCCGAGGAAATCGTCACTGAATCCGTCGAGATATTTCCCTGGAACGAGAATTTCGCGACGGGCATCGAGGAAATCGACGCGCAACACAAGCAGTTGGTCAGCCTGCTCAATTCCCTGGTCGGCCATATCGCCTATCAGGCCGAGGCGCCCGCGCTGGATAAGGTTTTCAACGACCTGAAGGCCTACACGGTCTATCACTTCTCCACCGAAGAGGCCATCTGGCACACGTATTTCAGCGGCGACCCCTGGGAACTCTGGCACAAGCGGGCGCACACGGATTTCATCGGCAAGATTCTTGAGATCAAGGCGAGGGAAACGGCGGAAAACAGCGACGCGGTCATCGAGGAGATCGTGACCTTTCTGACCCACTGGCTGGCCATGCACATCATCGAATCCGACCGCCGCATGGCCAAGGTGGTGCTGTCGCTGCCTTCCGGCAACTCCCTGGAACAGGCCAAGGAACTCGCCAACCAGGAAATGTCCGGCGCGACCCGGCTGCTCATCGACACCGTGATGGGGATGTACGACAAGCTGGCCAACCGAACCGTCCAGATGACCCGCGAAATCAGCAAGCGCGTCAAGGCCGAGAATGAACTGCGCGCAACCCAGGCGGAACTGGTCCGCCTGAAGGACGTCGCGGTGGCGGCCAGCCTGGCCAAGAGCACGTTCCTGGCGAACATGTCCCACGAATTGCGCACCCCGATGAACGCCATCATGGGCATGACGACCCTGGCCCTGCGCCAGACCGAGGACCCGCGACTCGTGGACTACCTCGCGAAGATCGACCAGTCATCCAGGCATTTGCTCAACGTCATCAACGACATTCTGGACATCTCCAAGATCGAGGCCGAGCGGCTCACCCTGGATCACGCGCCTTTCAGGCTCGGCGAGATTCTGGCGCATCTCGCCAGCATGATCGGCCACAAGGCCGCCGAAAAGGGCGTCGTGCTGCGCTTCGACCTGCCCGCCGGGCTCTCCGGTCTGGGACTTGTCGGCGATCCCCCGCGCCTGCGCCAGATCCTCATCAATCTGGTAGGCAATGCCATCAAGTTCACCGACACGGGCGCCGTCACCGTGCGCGTCCGCGAGGAAAGCGCGGCGCCGGGGGAAGCGCGCTTGCGCTTCGAGGTGGCGGACACCGGCATCGGCATCGACGCGGATGTGCAAAAGCGCCTGTTCACCGCCTTCGAACAGGCCGACGGCTCCCTGACCCGGAAATATGGCGGCACGGGCCTGGGCCTGGCAATCAGCAAACGACTGGCGCAACTGATGGGTGGCGAAATCGGCGTCGAGAGCGCCCCGGGCGAGGGCAGCACGTTCTGGTTCACCGTGTGTCTGGCGCGTTCCAGCGGGAAGATCGAAGCCCCCGTCCTGCTCGCCCAGACCCCCGCCGAGGCGCAACTGAAGGCCCGCCATGCTGGCGCGCGCATCCTTCTGGTGGAGGACGAACCGGTCAATCAGGAGGTATCGAAGTGCCTGCTCGAAGACACCGGCCTCCAGGTCGATCTGGCCGAGGATGGTGTCGAGGCGGTGGCGCTGGCGGGGCAAAACCGTTACGCGTTGATCCTGATGGACATGCAGATGCCGAACATGAACGGCATCGAGGCGACCCAGGCGATCCGCACCCTGCCCGACCACGCCGAAACCCCGATCCTGGCGATGACCGCGAACGCCTTCGATGAAGACCGCCGCCGCTGTCTCGCCGCCGGCATGAACGACCACATCGCCAAGCCGGTCGACCCGGATCACTTGTTCGAGACGCTGCTGCGTTGGCTGGACCAAACGCGAAGCTGAAACGCGTCAGCGCGCGCCGCTACCTGAAGTTTTCCGGGATCAACGGCGCGTGGCCGCTTCTGTCATGCCGCCAGCATTCATCCTGGAAACAGCAGTTGCCGGGATGAAA
>JAUXXW010000137.1 GCA_030684775.1 Pseudomonadota bacterium | reverse complement strand
CGGGTCTTCGTTCCAGCGGGCCCTGAGCAAAGCCGCCCTGTTCGGTGTCCAGTCCCGAATGCGGGGGCTTGTGGGCAGGGCATCGTGGTACAGGTCGATGATTTCCTGGTGGGGGCACGAAGGTTTCGATTTCTTGTCGGCGGACTGTGCCAAAGGTCGATCAGCCACGGCTGTCGACAATGTATTGACGGTTACTGACGGTTCTATGACGGTTAGGGTCGCATGGGTGCGGCCCGTCTCGCCGCATGGGTGCGGCCCCTCTTGTGCATGGGTGCGACCCGTCGCATCGGCGCTACCCGTCGCATCCATGCGGCCCGTAGGGGTTGCATGGGCGCTACCCCTCAAGCGATCAAGACGGATTTGATATTGGCGGGTCGTTCCGGGTTTGCCTCCGGTTTCGTTGCCGGTTACAACAACGAAACCAGCGTCAATCAGGCCATGCACGACGCGTTGCGCCTGAGACCGTGACAGCCGCGTTTTCTCGGCGATTGCCTGCATTGAGGGCCAGCATCTACCGGCATCGTCGCCCCAATCCGCCAGCGCCAGCAGGGCGAGTAGTTCGCTCCCGCCGCCGGGGTAGCCGTCCCAGACGTGGGTCATCATGCGGATGCTCATCTACACCCCCACGGCGCGCGCAATCCGGCGCATGGCGCGGTCGCGGGTGCGGTAGTCAGCGCCGGGGTGGGCCGTGTCCCATGTGGACTTGGCCGCCTCGTACGCGGCGATACGGGCGTCGGGGGACTGTCGGCGGCGGCGTACCGGTGGCCGGCGTGGTGTGCTGCGCATGTGGCCTCCTACCTGGCGGACAGGTCGGAGGGCTCGGCGACAGGCAGGCCGGCGGCTAGGCGGTCGATCAGATCGGCCGGCCAGGACAACATGCGGTTACATTTTTTCCGGGGTGTGATGCCCCCGTAGTGGCCGGCGCGGCAGACGGCGGCGCGGAGGGTCTGGGGGCGTAGTCCGAGCCGTTGGGCGGCGGCGTCAGTGGTGAGGTACGGCACAGCCTGGGCGGTGCCTGAGATGTTGTTTTTCGTTCGCATTTTCGGTTCTCCTATCGGAAAACCTCGGCTGATTCGTGCCTTATTGCACGTTGTTCAGCTTCGGCGAATACGAAACTATCCCAATAAATGCTGAAAATATGTCACGGGGGAAAATGGAAAGCCACGCGGAATACCCTACGGTAAACTTTTTACCTGGCGGAAATTATCCCCGAATCACGCCATTCAGAAAGACGCTTTCCAATCGATGATATCTTTACTGTGTGGCGTTTCCCTTCCCTATCCATCCAAGCCAACGAATTACGCTCTGGTTGAACTTTGCAAATCACGTCCGGACTGCCATGATTTTTTAGCCACTTCGCCACAGTTGTCGGTGACACTTTTCTTCCGACTCTCTCCGAAGCGGAAATTTCACCCCAATGTTCAAGGGCCTCAGCTTGCCATGCAACCAAGCCATGAGTATCTAGGTCGCCATCCTTCGCCACGTTCCCGGCGTCCTGTTCGTCCCATGGTGGGGTGGCATCGCCCACCGACGACTTTGAACCAGTCGATTCAGCGATGTCCCACAACGCCACGAATTGCGGGTTTGAGATCATCGAACATTGCGCGAGCTCATATCCGCCGTTTGCTTTTGCATACCCAATCCACTGCGCCGGACTAAGTTCGTCGGCATCAGCATTTCGCAAAAACCGCTCAAGATAATTCAATAATCTGCGTTTGGACTCTTTATCAAACACGAGTGGGCCAAGCGTCGGGTTGTGCCTGGTACTCCCAGGAAAGCACAAACCAACTGACCATAAGACGGCTTCCTCCTTGAGCCACTTCTTCAGGACAATAGCCTCCTCGATATTCACCAATCCAAGCACGTTCCAGTTGTCGCGGTCGTGTTCAAATCGTTCATAGGCCTGTCTGTTAAAGCCCACTTTTCCGTCATAGAGCGGATGAAACGATCTTGTGTCGTATGGGTTTGGCCCGCTCTCGCAGACAACCTCACCGTCGCCAAGTACCGGCATGGCTTTGACGAAATCTGAAATCATTTCAATCGTTGGTACGTTCATTTCTTACCTCCCTCTCCACAAGCTCAAACCATCGCCGCTTCCCGCCGCTCCGCGCGGGTACCGTATGTTTCCGGCAATGGTTCCAGCCATTCGTTTCGGATCAGCTGAAAACAACTGCGCCCGGTCAGGCCGGGCGCGTGGTCATGGTGGATCAGGCCGCCAAGGGCAGTTCCGCCAACTCATCCAAAGTCATCAACGCCTGGGCGAACTCGCGCACGGTGTCATTGCAGCCGGTCGGGTGGACGACCTCGACACCGCTGTCTTGCAGCCGCTCAATTTCGCCAAGGCTTGCCAGGCCGATCAGCAGGGCGTCGCGGATGGTTTTGATGTTGCCCGGATGGTTCAGGCGATACAGGCCGGCGGCGGCGGTGTCGGTACTTTGGGTATGATTCGTTTCAGCCATGATGTGACTCCTACGGTTGCTTGGTGGTTAGGGGCGTTCGGTGTTACAGCACCTTGCGCCCCGCTTCTTGCCTGAGACCGTCAGGCGACGGTGTTGCTCGGTTACACAGTCGCCAGTCGTTCCACGGTGTCGGGATAGCGTTCCACCAGGCGAATCAGCAAGGCGGCCTGAGCATTCGGCCGGGCGCGGCCCTGTTCCCAGTTTTCCAGGGTGCGCGGGTTGGTGCGCAGGTAGCGGGCCAGCACGGGGCGGGAGAGGTTCAGCCGCTCGCGCAGGGCAATCAGTTCATCGGCGGTCACATCCGGCGCGGGCCTGGATTCAACCTCATGGGTGCGTAGGGTGCGCTTGCCGGCACGCACTTCGGCCAGTGCGTCGAAGCCCTCGGCAATCTCGGCAAACAGGTTCCGTTTTTTCATCGTCTCGCGTCCAGTTCACGTTTCAGCATCGACCTGAGCAAGTCCTTTTCCTTGGCGCTCAAGTCGTCCATTTCGCCCTTGTTGTAGAGGGTGTACAGCCAGAATTGCCGGCCGGTTTCCCACCAGAAGTAGATAACCCGTAACCCTCCACGCTTGCCCTTGCCGCGCCTCGGGTCTGGCTGGCGCAGCTTGCGCAAGCCTCCGGTGCCCTCGATAACGTCGCCCTTCTCCGGGCTGGTCATCAGGTCGTTTTGCAGGGCGCGAAAGCCTTCGTCATCCAGATAGTCAGCGCGATGCCGGGTGAATGTTGGCAGTTCAACGAACAAGGCTTTCATGGAATGAATATACGCAAGTTGCGTTCATATTGGTAGGTCACGCTTTCACCAGTCGCAAGCCGGCGTTTCCTTCCTCGGGTTGTGCGATGCCGGCCTGTTCCAGAATCCGCGCTTCAATCCTGACGTGCCACATCCTCAGCAGGTCGAGAGGGCGTCGGCGGTAGTGCTTCTCGGCGATGGCGCTGGGCTTGTGGCCCATGATCTGAGCCACGATGCCCACCGGGCACTCCACCCACTCTGACAGGGTGCCGAAGGAGCGACGCAGGCCATGAAGCGACAAATGCGGCAGGCCAGCGGCAGCAAGGGCGCGGGTATGAGCGGCGCGTGGTTCCTGGATACGTCCGGAAGCGGCGGCGGGGCTGCTGAATACCCAGGGCACGGGCTTTCCATCCTTGTCCTTGCGGCGGGGCAGGGCGGCGAGCAGAGAGGCGACGTAGGGCGTCAATGGGATGATGCGCTCGCCTTCCACCTTGTCGCGGATGGTCAACGCGTTCCATTGAAAGTCCACATCCTGCCAGCGCAGGCCGGCCAGTTCCTCGCGGCGGGCGCCAGTGAGCAGCAGTCCCTGCAGGTAGGCAGATTGCACCGGGTTGCCCTGCGCACGCACGGCGGCGAACCATGCCGGCAGTTGCTCACGTTGCAGGCTGTCGGCTTCCTTCGCCTTCACGCGGTGCAGGTGGTCACGGGCCACGCGGCTCCCTACGGCTTCGATGTGGGCGGCGGCCCGATACTCAGAAATCCCAGATGCCCAGCGGATGAAGGCGCGCAACAGGCGATAGGCGCGGGCGGCAAAGGTGGGACGGCGGGCGTTTTCTTCCTCAAGCCACGCGCTTACGCGCTCGGGTGTCAGGTCTGACAGCTTGAGTGGCATGAGGGTGGCCAGCGGGCCGGGTTCGATGGTGCCGGCGCCGCGCTTGCGGGCTTCTCCGCCGATACGGGCAACTTCCAGATGGTCGGCATAGGAGCGTTCGCCCCAGCGCGGGCGGCGGGCCTCAAGGTAGGCGGCCCAGGCATCGGCCACGGTCGCATCCTGGCGCCGGGATTCCACGCGCTTGGTTTCCACGGCTTCCAGTCGCTCGGCCTTTTCCTGGCGTGGGTCGATGCCCTGATTCACCAGTCCTTGTAGCCGGGTCGCTTCCTCACGTGCTCCCCGTTTTACTTCGACGCGGTCATGCCCTCTGCCGTGCCACACAGACTCCAGGGGCCACGCATTCACATCGCCGATGGTCACGCGAACAGTGCGGCGGTCGAGCTTGCACTCGAAGATGAAGCTTTTGGAATTTGCAGCCGTAACGCGGACAGCCAGACGTGGAACCTTCTTGTCCCACAGGAAGGATTGTGACTTGCCGGCCGGGCACTCGAAATTCTTGATTCGTTCCGGAGTGAGGTTGTCACGTTCCATCGCACTTCTCCATGAATCCGAAAATCCCAGCGGCTTTTTCATGTAGCCACCATGTAGCCTGATTGTAGCCATGCGAATCAACATAAAGCAACTTCGGATTATCTGGCTACATACGTAACATCATGAAATCAATAGAAATCATGTTGTCGGTCAACGTCAATAAATGTGTATATATACGGACTGTTAATCCGTGTGTCCCTGGTTCGAGCCCAGGTCGGGGAGCCAAAATGAACAATGACTTAGGCCAGCTATCAAGCTGGCCTTTTTCGTTTCCGGGGCACTGGCGGGGCACTGCCAAAATACAAATCGCCTCAACTGTCCCGTTCTGCCCCGCACTTGTCGTGTGATACCAAGCGCCGCCAATAACCGGCCGCAGTGTCCCCGCCGCTGATTACCCCACCCCTCGCTTTGCCCGTATCTCGCCGCCGTCCCTGTGGATAAGTCCATTTTTCGCGCGGCACTGTCCCTTATGTGTCCCATTTATTCGATAAAAAGACTTGTTCATCAACTGAAACAGTAAGTTGCTTACTCAACAAGATCGCCATTCCGCCACACCTGGCCCGCCTTGAAGTCGCCGGCCGTCTGGCGCTGTCCGTGTTCGATGCGCGCGGCGGTATGCAAAGCCTTCAGTTCATCGCGGCGGATGCGGCAAGCGGTGCTATCCCGGCGGGAAAATGGCCGGCGGCCGGCTGTACCTGGGCAAGCCGCGCGATGGTTTGCCGCTGGTGCTGGTGGAGGGCTTCGCCACGGGCGCGAGTGCCTTTGAAGCTGCTGGCCAGGCTGTCTGTGTCGGCTTTGCCGGTTCAAACTTGCGCCATGTTGCCGAGACCCTGCACCGGCTGTTTCCGAATTCGCCGCTGCTGGTGGCGGGCGACCTGGACGCGCACGGGGCAGGCCGGAAGTATGAGGAACAGGCAGTAGAGGCCGGAGCGCCCGCACTGCTGGCCTTGCCCCGGTTTCGGGATGGCCGCGCCGCTGGTGACTTCAACGACCTGGCCACCGCCGAAGACAAGGGGGGGCACCTGACGCCCACGGCAAATTTGTTCTCACGCTAAGTCTTTGTATTACTGTGAAACGGCCGGCATCGAACTCCCCCGTAGGATGTGGTGAGCGCAGCGAACCGCATCAACCTGGCACACGCGGCATGATGCGGTTCGCTGCGCTCACCACATCCTACGGCAGTTATTTCATAGAGCGGGGCGGCTCATACAAAGCCAT
>JAUXXW010000113.1 GCA_030684775.1 Pseudomonadota bacterium | reverse complement strand
AGCACCGTAGGTTGGGCAAAGCGAAGCGTGCCCAACATCGCGACGGTTCGTTGGGCACGCTTCGCTTTGCCCAACCTACGATACTCAGTCCGGGGCGCCGGGATCAACCGCTTCCACTTTTTCGCGCAAGCGGTTCCAGCGCACCCGTTGCGCCGCGTGCAGGCCGATGAGCAGCGCCGGCAACCAGGCCAATACCCAGGGCGAGGGATGGCCATGGCAGGCCAGGGCGACGATGCCGCTGGTGAACAGCATGACGTTGCCGAAACCGGCGCCGCGTCCACCCGTGTAGGCCGCGAGGTGCATGGCGGCGAGCCAGACCCAGAGGGCGACGGGCGCCCAGCCAGGCCAATCCGGCGCCGCCATCAGAGCGATGACCGCCGGCCAGGTAAGCAGAGCGAAGGAATAGGGTTCGCCGAGCGCCTTGGCGAGGCCCGCGTCGGCCGCCGATGCACGGTCGTTCGGTTCAGAGTTCACCACGATGGTCCTCCAGGATATTGGGGCGCGGCGTCACGCCATAGTTGTCGATGTCCCGGTCTGCGGCCGGCACGTTATCCACGTCGGCGCCCGTGCCGAGTTGCCGGTCGCGGCCGCCGTCGCTGTTCAGGGTGTAGGCGCGCAGGCTGACGTTGCGCGGCACGGTCTGTTCTTCCTGGACCACCTCGCGGATCGCCAGCCAGCGGCGTTTGTCGCCGTCGTTGGCGGCGGCGCGGGCGCGTTCCAGGGCATTCCGGGCATCCGAGTCCCGGCTCGGCATGCCGTAGTTGGCGGTCACGATGAAATTCACCGCCTTGCGCTCGGCCGGATCGGGCGCGTCGACCGCGTCCTTCACGTGCTTTTCGAAGCCGTGCAGCATGGAATCCGAGCGGCTGTTGTTGGCGCCCTGGGACAAGGGGGTCAGATTGCTCCAGGTATTGCCCGGCCCGCCGATGTTGTGATTCAGCAGATGGCCGAGGACGTAATAACTGCGGCCGCCGTCACGGCGCTGGTTGAGCCGGCGGTAGGCGTCGGTATGCAGGGAGCGGCTCGGCGTGCCGCCCACGAAATCGCGGTTGTGGGTCAGGCGCAGCACGGTGGCGCTGGTGCCGTACTGGGCGCTGTTGAGCGGGCCGTAGACCGGCCGGGTCGAGGGCTGATCGGCGCCGCCGACCGGCATGAAGCGGGCCGTCGCCTGGGCCAGTTCAGCCATCAAACCGTCGATGGTCGCGGCATGGTCGACGCCGGCCGCGCCTCCGGCCGGGGGGGTGGTGGCCGGGGTGGTGGCCAACGCGGTGACCGGCGCGGCGGCGGCGGCCTCGATCGCCGCGTCGAGCCGGGTGGCGATGTCGGCGGCGGCGCGCTTGTCCGCTTCCTTGTCGGCCGCCACCGTGGTGTTCCTGATGAAGTCCGAATAGCGCGCCGGGTCGCTCGCCACCATCACCCGCGCCGAGCGGCCGCTGCCCTGGATGTAGACGCTGTGGCTGGCGCCGCCGACCCGGAACTCGCGCCGCGCCCGCCACCAGTCGCGCAAGCGTGCCACCCCGCTACGCACCGCCGCCGCCCCGCGCCGCACCATGTCGATGACGGCGCGGCCGAGGCGCAGGGCGCGGTCGATCAGCCAGTCGATGGCGGCCTCGACCCGTGTGCGCAGGCTGGCGAGGATCTCGCGCAGGCGCTGCGACAGCCGCCCCAGGCCGGCCTGATTGGCGAGGAAGCCGATGGCGATGGGCAGCGCGCCGGCCAGCGCGTTTTCGACGAAACCGGCGGCTTCGGTAAGAGCGCCGCGCGCGATGCTGACGATGCCGTCGAGCACCCGCGAGACGATTTCGAGCATCTGCCGCAGATACTCCATGAACGACTCGATGGCGCGGTAGATGGCGATCAAGGTATTGATGACCGGCATGATGCCGGTGACGTCGAGCAACGAAATCAGCCAGCGGCTGGCCCAGCCGATCACCCGCTCGGTGATGAAGCCGACCACCCCCTCGATCACCGTATCCCACAGGGTGGACAGGCGTTCCGTCAATTCCCGCCACAGCCCCGCCGGGCCTTCGGTCACCAGGGTGGCGACGAAGGACCAGACCCCGGTGGCCACGCTCAACATGGAACGCAGGCGGGCGACGATGGCCGGGTCGAGGCGGCGGGCCAGGCGGGCGAAGATGTTGTCGACGGTGACGCCGAGCACTTCCATGACGAAGCCCAGCACCGAACGCAGCGAGAAATCGGCCGGCGGCGTGATGCCGGCCTCGCGCACCGTGCTGAACAGCCAGCCGGTGAAGCCGGTCAGGAGGTGGCTGCCGATGCGGTCGAAGAAGCCGCTGAAGCCGGCGCCCATCGCCCGCAGCAGGTTGGCGAGGAAGCCCAGCGGGTTGGTCAGGATGTCACCCAGCGCCGCAGCCGCCTTGGCGAGGATTTGCACCACCAGTTGCGCCGGCACCCCGAGGATGCCCAGCACCGCCTGGAAGAAGGCCCAGGCCGCACCGAGAATGTCGCCATCGACGAAGATGCGGCGCAGTATCCCCAGCGCGGTCTGTTGCACTCGCGGCCACAGGGTCGGATCGCTGAGGAACTGCCCGAACACCGGAATGCGCGCGAGGATCTGGTTTTTGATGAAGTTTTCGATCGGGTCGCGAATGCAGGCCGGCACCCGTTGCCAGATGCCGTTCAGTATCAGCAGCGGCAGTTGCAGCAGGTCGCCGAAGATGGTGATGACTTTTTGCACCGTTTCCAGCACCAGTTGCAGGAACGGGGTTAGGGCGTCGAAGCCTTGCACCAGCCAGTTGAACAGCACCGCCACCTTCTCGCGCGCCCAGGCCAGCAGGCTGTTCACCGCCTCTTCCAGCCAGGTGAAGGCGCCGGCCAGCCAGGACAACAGGGTGTTGACGCGCAGCCGCGCCATCAGGCCAGTGACCAGACCGGCGACTCCGGCGATGCGCTCACCCAGCCACTGCCCGGCGCCGACGATGATGCGGCGCACTGTGGCGATGATGGCCTGCACCGAGGGCAGCACCGAGTTGAGGGTGTCGCGCGATTCCGGCACCCCCTCGCCGCCGTCCATGCCGGCGGCGGCGCCATCCAGTTCGGTGGAAAGTTGTTGCGCGTGTTCGCCCATTTCGCGCACGAAAGCGGGGGGAATCAGTTCCGCCACCTGAGTAGCGAAATCGGCCACCGGCTGCCATACCGGGCGGGTGCGTTCCTTCACCCAGTCCCAGGCCTCGCCCGCCTTGCGCGAAATCCAGCCAACTACCCCGCCGGAACTGCTGCCGCTCTCCTCGCCTTCGGAAGAGCCAAACAGCATGTCCTTGAACCAGTTCCACACCCGGCTGGCGGCCTCGCGCACCGGGCGTATCCATTCCCAGAAGTCGCGGCCGAGTTGCTGGATGCCGGCCCACACCTCGCCGCCAAAATCCGTCAACCACTGCACCGCCGGGGCGCCGAAATCGCGCCAGAGGCCGCCGAAGAATTCTCCTATGGGTTGGAGAAACTCGGTCAGCTTGTTCCAGGCCACACCCACGGTTTCGCTGACGAAGGTCTTGAGTTCGCCGATCGCCGCCATCAGCGGCTCGCAGTTGCCCGAGGCCAGCGCCGCGACGATGGCGGCCGCGCGTTCCACCAGGCCGGCGAACAGGTCGATCAACTGGCGCGGGCCGTCGAACGGCACCAGGGCGCGCAGGGTGGCCAGGTAGGCATCCCAGGCGCGCGCCACCTGGTGGCCCAGCCAACTCAGGATGCCTTCATCGACGATGGCGCGCACGGTGCGCGCGAACGAGGGCGAAATGCTTTCCAGCAGGCGCCAGCCGAATTCGCGCACCTTATCGACGGCCCAATCGGCGATGTCGCCCAGGGTGTCGGCCACGGAATCGTAAAGATCGCCCCAGAAGCCGCGCCGCACCGGCTTGTTTTCGACGGTGCCGGCGATGAGGTTGCCACCCTCGCGCTGCTGCGCGACGTGGGCCAGTTCGTGCGCCAGGAGGAAACGCCCGGGCCCGGATTCCGGCTGGTAGCGGCCATCGTTGAAGGCGATGTGTTCGCCCACCGCGAAAGCGTGGGCGTGCAGGGTTTCGTTGAGCCGCGCGGCTTTGGCGTCGCTGTGGATGCGCACCGTCGACAAGTCGATGCCGAAACGCCCTTCCATATCGGCGCGCAACGGCGGCGGCAGCGGCTGGCCACCGCTTTGCAATGCGGTGATTTCCCGCTCCAGGGTTTCCGGCAGCACCTGTTCCTCTTCGGCCGGCGCTTGCAGGCGGGCGCCCTCCTCCACTGGCGCCAGAGCGCGGCGCACCGCCGCGCGGCCATGCGCCGACTCGCCGAAGCCGTTGCCGTCTCCAACCACGGGCGCCGCCTGTCGCAGCGCCCGCGCGGCGATCCGGTCAGCCTGTTTCTCCGCCTCGTCCTGGGCGCCGCCCAGCTTCAGCTTGGCGCGCACGCCGTGCGGCGGGGCTTTCCCCTGCCAGGGTGCGCGCCCGGCAGGGGCGGGAGCTTTTAGAACGTGGGCGAGCATAGTAGGTTGGGCAAAGCGCAGCGTGCCCAACACTCCACGGTGGCCATGTTGGGCACGCTGCGCTTTGCCCACACTACGGCTACCAGCCGCGTAGCCACGTAGGTCGGGTTAGGCGCGTCTTTTCGCGCCGTAACCCGACACCCACCTCGTCCCACGCGGCCAGATTCAGCTTTCATCCCGGTCCCCTGGCATCCGTCCCTACATGCGGCGGTGATAACGCATTCGCATCCGCTCCTGCATTCTTCTCACCCGATCCTGCGCGGCCCTCGCCGCCACACTCGCGTCGATGCCGGCGGCCTGAAAGGCCCATGTCGGCGAGGTGGCCGCCAGGAAAGGAGCCGGCGTGGTGACCGGCGAGAGGACAGGATCGCGGTAGGGTGTGCTGCCGCGGTGGGTTGGGTAGCTCGCGACGTACTGATCCCATCTGCTGGTGGGGTCCCTGCCCTGATTGCGCAGAAATTGTGCATACATGGCATAGGCTTGCGACGCCGAAGCCGGTCCGAGTTCGGTAACGACCTCGCGCGTGGCGCGGCGCAACAGATCGGCCTGCGCCCGGTTGGCGGGTGCATTAAGGTCCACATCGGGATCGAGGCCAGCGGCGCGCGCCAGCCGGCGATAGCGCAAGCCGATTTCGACGCCGATACGGTCGGACGGCAAATCCTCATGAGAAAACGGGCTTTGCGCGACTGCGGACATCACCTCGCTCGCCTGGTAGGACTCGAAGCGGTAGTCGTGATCGAACATGATGGCGACAGCGACCTGTTCCAGCTTCGCGGCGTCGATCGGTGGCGGAATACGGGCGTAGTCCATCGTGTAGCGTGTGCTGAAGTCTTGCGAGCTCACCCTGATCGTTCGCCGTCTGGCTTCGAGCTCGCGCATGAGCTGATTCGCCTGCTCGGCGTGTGGCCGCATGTGCTGTCGGTCTATCCAGCCGCCGCGGTGAGTGAACAGGTAGCGCCCTTGCGGTTCGCGGTCGGCGAGAAACTCCGTCGCCCCGCCGATGGTTCCGCGGGAATCATGAGTCACATGGCGTCGCAGAGGCGCCGGTCGGGAAACCGGGCCGGCGGTGGCCGACTGTTGCACCACATGCGCCAGTTCATGTGCCAGCAGGCGCCTCCCGGCCTGGGTATGTGGCGCGTATTCCCCAGCGGCGAAGACGATATTGGTGCCCGCCGTATAGGCACGGGCCTGCACCTCTGTTGCCGACTGCCCGGCAGCCGCGCCGGCATGAACCCGTACCTGGGCAAAACCCTGGCCGAAACGCTGTTCCAGGTCTTGCCGCAATGCCGGCTCCAGCGGCTTGCCGGTACCGCCCAGTGTCCGCTCGACACTTTCCGGCGCCTCGGCGACCTGATGCTCGCGCCGCAAGGGGGTGATTTCGGCGAGTTGGCGCTGAACTTCCTCCTCCGGCTCGGGCGACATCCGTTCTTCTTCCCGCGTGTCGCTCTCGCGCTCCGCCGAGGCCTCCGGCGTTGCCATCACCCGGTCGGCAACCGCGTCGGCTTCACGCTCCAGAACGTCGTCGGGAGATCCCACCTTCAGCTTGGCCTGTACCGGGTAGCCGAGGGCTTCCTGTAGGGCGGTGCGGTTGGTTTCGCCCGGCGCGCTTTTCACCACGGCGATGCGCCGTGGCCGTGGGCGAAGTTGCTGGAAGGTTTTCATGGTTGTTCTCCTTTACGGCTCGCCGGTGAGAAGTCGCGGTTGTCGGGTTACGGCGCAAAAAACCGCGCCTAACCCGACCTACGCCACTCGCTCCCCCCTTTCCCAAAGGGGGGCCGGGGGGGATTTGGCGACGGTTGAGCGGGCGCCGAGGTCG
>JAUXXW010000111.1 GCA_030684775.1 Pseudomonadota bacterium | reverse complement strand
CGGGTTGAAACGGGCGCGACGCAAGCCGCGCCCGTTTTGTTTTGTTGCTGGCAAACAGTGACGTAGGTTGGGCAAAGCGAAGCGTGCCCAACATCGCGACGGTTCGTTGGGCACGCTTCGCTTTGCCCAACCTACGGCGCTGTTGTTGCATCACGCGTCGGAAAAACCGACGTTATGTCCCGGGCGCCGATAGCACGCGTAGGTCGGAAAAGCCGGCGTTATGTCCCGGGCGCCGATAGCGACCGGGACGGTATCCCTTGCGGACTTCATGCCGGCGCCTTCCGACAAACCCCGGCGGAAGACGCAATAAAGCCGCTTTTCCCATTCGGCGGAAGGCGCTTCGCTTTTCCGCCCTACGTCGGGTTGAAACGGGCGCGACGCAAGCCGCGCCCGTTTTGTTTTGTTGCTGGCAAACAGCCTGGATGCTAGATTGAGCACGTTCTGTTAGCAGGTTGATCTCATGTCGACAATCACCTTTGATACACATAAATTCATTCGAACGCTTCGTGATGCGGGGTTTGAAGAGCGACAAGCCGAGGCGATGTCTTCCGCGTTCCGGGATGCGATTACCGATAGCGCATTAGTTACAAAAGTTGACCTTGACCTCGCGGTTGCGGAAATCAAAACTGATTTTGGCAAACTGGATGCGCGTGTGACCGGGGAACTGGCATTGGTTAAATGGATGCTTGCGGTGCTTTTGGCGCTCGCTGTCGCCAACTTCGCCAAGCAATTCTTCTGAGCCCTTGTTTCATCTGAAATCTGAGGAACCGGGCGCGGCGCAAGCCGCGCCCGGTTTGTTTTTGGTTGATCATGGTTAGACTTTCCCCACTCAGGAGAACCCCCTCATGACCACGATCACTTTCGATACGCTCAAGTTTGTCGAGACGCTCGAAGCCGCCGGCGTTCCAACCAGCCAAGCCAAAGCAATGGCGGAAGCCTTTCGCGAGGCCACCGGTGAGGAATTGGTCACGAAAAGCTACCTGGATGCAAAACTGGCGGAGTTGCGCACCGACTTCCGGGTTTCACGGCTTGATTTGGTGAAGTGGTTCGCCGGCTTGCTTATCGCCCAGGCCGCGCTGATCGGCGCGTTGGTCAAATTGCTCTGAAGTGCCGTAGGTTGGGCAAAGCGAAGCGTGCCCAACATCGCGACGGTTCGTTGGGCACGCTTCGCTTTGCCCAACCTACGGCGCTGTTGTTGCATCACGCGTCGGAAAAGCCGGCGTTAGTCCCGGCCGCCGATAGCGACCGGGACGGTATCCCTTGCGGACTTCTTGCCGGCGCCTTCCGACAAACCTCGGCGGAAGACGCGATGAAGCCGCTTTTCCAACCTACGTCGGGTTGAAACGGGCGGGCGCCAAGCCGCGCCCGTTTTGTTTTTGCTAGACTGCCAGCGTTATCTGTGCGTAAGTGGCCAATATGATGCGGTTTAGATTCAATGCCGATGCCGCGCAGAGGTTGGCGGTTGAGATGCGGCGTGCCTCCTGGGGTGTAGTGGTCTTTGGCGGAGGCTTGTATGCCAAGCATGATTCCGTCTATTTGCTATTGGTGGCCGCGCTTGGGTGGCTGCCCTTGCAAGGAGCCGCTTTTGTGTTGGACAACCTGGAGGGTGAATCATGAGCATCGAATTGGGGTTTACGTTGGCCGTCTGCATTGTGGTCGGCGGTGCTTGGCTATTAACGGGGGTCATGGCTTATCTGCGTCACCGCAGTAATGAAAAACCCCCGCAAGAGGATTTTCGGCACGCGTAGCCCGGTAGGATGGGTTTCGCTATCGCTCAACCCATCCTACGCGCTACGCGCTGCTCAAGTGGATGATGGGCGTGCTGATCGCCATCGCCGTCGCCAACTTCGCCAAGCAGTTTTTCTAGCAGCACGCGTAGGTCGGAAAGCCGGCGGGCCGGCGCCTTCCGACAATCCCTGGCGGAAGGCGCGATGAAGCCGCTTTTCCCATTCGGCGGAAGGCGCTTCGCTTTTCCGCCCTACGTCGGGTTGAAACGGGCGTGACGCAAGCCGCGTCCGTTTCCTTTTTTGCCGACTCCGTAGTAGATTTCTACCGCGCCATTCCCGGCGTGCCAACACCCAACGGAGGCATCATGAAAAAGTTACTCGGGAGTTTGCTTGTAGGCTTGTTGTTGTCTGTTTCGGCCTGGGCGGCGGTGGATATCAATACGGCCACGCAGTCGGAGCTCGAAGCGGTGAAGGGCATCGGGCCGGCCAAGGCCAGGGCGATCATGGAATATCGCCAGAAAAACGGGCCGTTCAAGAGCCTGGAGTCGTTGGCCAACGTGAAGGGTTTCGGCAAGGCCAGCGTGGCGAAGTTGAAGGGTGAGTTGGCTGTCGGCGCGGCCAAGCCTGAAACCGGCAAGAAATAATCGCGTTCAGTACGCACACAAACGCCCCGAATTCGGGGCGTTTAACGTAGGTATTGGCACAAGGGCTGGCAATGAGCACCTTCCCCTTTTGGCAAAGGGGGAGCGCCGTAGGTTGGGCAAAGCGCAGCGTGCCCAACGAACCGCCGCGATGTTGGGCACGCTGCGCTTTGCCCAACCTACGTCACCGGCAATGAGCACCTTCTCCCTTTGAAAAACGGGGGACTTGCCCGGCCTACCCTTCCGACAGGCGCATTTCCGCGGCGGCCAGTGCTTCGGCTTCGCCGCGCAGGATGAGGATGTCGCCGGTTTCCAGGCGGGTGTCCGGGCTGAATTCGAAGCCGTGGGTGCCACGTCGGCGGAGATTGACGACGACCGCACCGAGGCTGTCCAGACCCAGTTCGGCCAGGGTTTTGCCTTTCTCGCCGAGTCGGGCGGCGATCATGATGGAAGTCAGGCGCTCGCCGCCGGCTTCGTCATCCAGCTCGTCGGTGAGGCCACGGAAATAGCCGCGCATGGAGCCGTAGCGTGCCTCGCGGGTCTGGCGGATGCGTTTGAGGACGCGCGCGAGGGGCACCCCGGCCATGAGCAGGGTCTGCGAGCCGAGCATGAGGGCGCCTTCCATGACTTCCGGCACCACTTCGGCGGCGCCGGCGGCGCGCAGGGCGTCGAGGTCGCTGTCGTCGAGGGTGCGCACGATGACCGGCGCATCCGGTTTCAGCCGCTGCACGGTGGCCAGCACTTTGTGGGCGGAGGGGGTGTGGGCGAAGCTGACCACCACGGCGCGGGCGCGATGCACGCCCGCCGCCATCAGGACTTCGGCGCGGGAGGCGTCACCGAACACGACGCGATCACCGGCCTGGGCGGCGGCATGTACCCGGCGCGGGTCGTCGTCGAGGGCGATGAAGGGGACTTTTTCCGATTCCAGCAGGCGCGCCAGGCTCTGCCCGCTGCGCCCATAACCGCACAGGATGACGTGCTTTTGAATGCCGAAGGCGCGCGCGGCGATTTCATGCACGCCACGCGCCTGTTCCACCCAGGAACCGCCTTCCAGGCGTTTCGCCAGGCGATTGCCGTACAGCACCAGGAGGGGCGCGGTGAGCATGGAGAGCACCATCGCCGCGAGCAGGGTCTGATGCAGTTCGACGTCGACCAGGCCACTGTTCAGGGTCAGAGCCAGCAAGACGAAGCCGAATTCGCCGGCCTGCGCGAGGCCCAGGCCAACCCGCAACAAGACTGGCCAGGAACGGGCATAAAGGCCGGCCAGGAGGGCCACGAGGAGCAACTTGCCGATGACCAGCGCCAGCATGATGCTCAGCACTTCACCCCAGTGCTGGGCAACCACGCCAAGGTCGAGCATCAGGCCGATGGAAACGAAAAACAGCCCCATGAGCACATCGCGGAACGGGCGGATGTCGGCTTCCACCTGGTAGCGATATTCGGTTTCGGCGATCAGGACGCCGGCGAGGAAGGCGCCCAGCGCCAGGGAGAGGCCGGCGCGGTCGGTGATGTAGGCGAGCCCCAGGGTAATCAACAGGACATTGAGCATGAACAGTTCGGCGGATTTGGCCTGGGCGATCCAATGGAACCAGGGGCGCATCAGCCGCTGCCCGACGACCAGAATCACGGCCAGCACCAGGGCGGCCTTCAGCGTGGCGAACAGCAACGCTTCGCCGAGGCCGGCGCTTTGCGCCAGAGCGGGCACGAAGATGATGAGCGGCGCCACGGCGAGGTCCTGGAACAGCAGGACGCCGAGAATCAGGCGCCCGTGTTCGCTGCCCAGTTCGTCGCGCTCGGAAAGCAGTTTGCTGACGATGGCGGTGGATGACATGGAGAGCACACCGCCCAGGGCCAGCCCCAGTTCCCAGGGCAAATCGAACAACAGCCCCAGGGCCATGACGATGAACATGGTCATGATGACTTGCAGCCCGCCCAGCCCGAACACGGCCTGGCGCATGGTCTTCAGGCGCGACAGGGAGAACTCCAGTCCGATCGAGAACATCAGGAACACCACCCCGAATTCCGCCAGATGGCTGGCCGGCGAATCATGGGTGAGGCGGGGCAGGAAAGGCGCCATGGCGGCGCCGATCAGCACATATCCAACCAGCGCGGGCATGCCGATCGCTTTCAGCCAGGCGACGGCGAAAACGCCGCTGGCGAGCAGTATCAAGGTCAGTTCGAGGGTACTGGGCATGGAGTGTGCTAGGGGTAGGAGGCTATACTCCGGGCCGATTATGACATCCCCAATCGCCTCCCCCGCCGACATCCTCCAGCTTGCTCGCCGCACACTGGAAATCGAGGCCACCGCCGTCCACCAACTTCAGGCTCGCCTGGATCAATCCTTCCTGGATGCGGTTGATCTGCTCCTGCGATGCGGAGGGCGCGTGGTGGTGTCGGGCATGGGCAAATCCGGCCATATCGGCGGCAAGATCGCCGCCACCCTGGCCAGTACCGGCACCCCCGCCTTCTTCATGCACCCGGGCGAAGCCAGCCACGGCGACCTGGGCATGATCACCGGCCAGGATGTGGTCATCGCCCTATCCAATTCCGGTGAGAGCGCGGAAATCGCCGCGATCGTGCCGCTGATTAAGCGGCGCGGCGCCAGGTTGATCGGCATGACCGGTAACCCGGCCTCCACCCTGGCGCGCGAGGCGGATATCCATCTCGACGCCAGCGTCGCGCAGGAAGCCTGTCCGCATAATTTAGCGCCCACCGCCAGCACCACGGCGGCGCTGGCGCTGGGCGACGCGCTGGCGGTGGCGGTGTTGTTCGCGCGCGGCTTCACGGCGGAAGATTTCGCCCGCACCCACCCGGGCGGCGCGCTGGGCCGACGCCTGCTGGTCCATGTGCGCGATCTCATGCACAGCGACGCGGGCCTGCCGGTGGTCGGGGCAGATGCCAGCCTGAAACAGGCTCTGCTGGAAATGACCCGCAAGGGCCTCGGCATGACCGCGATCACCGACCTCGATGGCCGTCTCCTCGGCATCTTCACCGACGGCGACCTGCGCCGCCTGCTGGACAACGATGTGGATGTGCGCGGCGCGATGATCGCCGATGTGATGAAACGCGATCCTCGCACCATTGCCGAGGATGCGCTGGCGGTGGAGGCGGTACGGATCATGGAACAGTTCAAGGTCAACGGCCTGTTTGCCGTCAACGCGGCGGGGCAACTACGCGGCGCGCTCAACATGCATGACCTACTTCGAGCGGGGGTGGTATGAACCAGCAAGATATCGAGGAACGCGATATCCGGGAACGCGCGCGCGCGGTGCGCATGATCGTGTTCGACGTGGATGGGGTGCTCACCGATGGCAGCCTGTTCTTCGGTGACGATGGACAGGAATACAAGGCGTTCAATTCGCGCGACGGCCACGGCATCAAGATGTTGCGCGCCAGCGGCGTGGAGACCGGCATCATCACCGGGCGCACGTCCCAGGTGGTGCTGTTCCGGGCGCGCAATCTCGGCATCGCGCATCTTTTCCAGGGCGCCGACGACAAGCTGGATGCCTTCGGCAAACTGCTCGCCGGCGTCAATCTGGCGCCGGAACAGATCGCCTATATGGGCGACGATGTGGTCGACCTGCCGGTGTTGCGCCGTTGCGGCCTGGCGATCAGCGTGCCGGACGCGCCGGACGCGGTCAAAGCGCGCTGCCATTACATCACCCGGGCCGGCGCCGGGCGCGGCGCCGCGCGCGAAGCCTGCGAGCTGATCATGCGCGCTCAGGACACCTGGGCCGCGCAATTGGCGCTCTACGACCGATGACTGGCGGGCACCATGTCCACTGGCTGCCGCTCGGCTTCACGGCCTTGCTCGCGCTCATGGGCGTTTGGCTGAACCAGGTGGCCGAACGTCCACTGTCGCAGGACAACGCCGGTTTCACCCACGATCCCGACTATATCGTCGAGCATTTCAATGTGCAGACATACGATCTCGCGGGGCGGCCGCGCCATCACCTCGGCGCCCGGCACATGATCCACTACATGGACGACGACACCACTGAACTGGATCAACCCCGGTTCCGCCTGACCACCACCGGCCAGGCACCGGTCGAGGTCAGCGCCGAGCGCGGCCTGATGTTCGGTGACCGCGACAGTGTGCATTTTCTCGGCGATGTGCGGGCCAGACGCGACGCGGCGCGTAATCAGGCCGCCTTCAGCCTGACCGGCGAACATCTGCGCGTGGTGCCGGACGCGGGCCTGCTCAGCAGCGACAAACCCATCACCCTGCGCCAGGGGAAATCGATCATCCACGCGGGTGGCCTGTATGTGGATGATCGCAATAAGCGGCTGGAATTCACCGGAGGCGTTCGAGGCATTTATGAAAAAACACACTAAGGGCCTGTCCATGGATAACTTGGGCAATTATGGGAGTGCCGGCGGGATGCGCGGCAAGCCGCCGGACGCGCAGCATGGCCGCTCCCTGCAAGCGGACGGCAACGCCGCAGCGCGCCCGCCAGTGCAGCCAGAATGTTCGAGTTATTCATGGACAGGCCCTA
>JAUXXW010000105.1 GCA_030684775.1 Pseudomonadota bacterium | reverse complement strand
CTGCGCTTTGCACCCGCAAGGGGCACGCCGGATTCGTAAGCCGCTAAAGCGGACAACGACTCCGCTGCCCAACCTACGTCTACTCACCCAGTGGGTGACACACTCTTATTCTCGAAACCCCTAGAACCGCCGGGCATTCAGTCCCTTTTCCTCCCGGCAACTGCTGTTTCCAGGATCAATAACCTGGACCCCGGCTTTCGCCGGGGTGACGAGATAATCGGCGTTTCCTCCCTGTAGCGCCGGCGCCCCGCCGGCCTGGTCCATCCGATAAGCCCCACGATGAGGGCGGGACGCCCGCGCTACTGTCTTGTCCGGCGCTACCGATCCCCCCGCATGTCAGGTAGCCTTCCGCACCACCTCAACCCGCGGACCCAGCCATGAACGATGTCACCGAAAATTTGCGCGCCGAATACGACAGCCTGGTTCCCCCGCCTCTGCCACACAGCCGGCGCGGTTTTCTGGTCACCGCGCTGGGCGCCGGTTTCGCCCTGGCGGTGCAGCCGGTAATGGCACAGACCGCCATCACCACTTCCAGCGAGGGGCTGACGGCCGGCGAGATCAGCGTGGCGACGCCTGACGGCGCGATACCGGCCTATCGCGCGCAACCCGCGGAAGGAAGCAACTTCCCGGTCATCCTGGTGGTGCAGGAAATCTTCGGCGTGCACGAACACATCAAGGATGTCTGCCGCCGCCTGGCCAAACTGGGCTATCTCGCCATCGCCCCCGAGATGTATGCGCGCCAGGGCGACCCGCGCCAGTACACGACGATTCCGGACATCCTCGCCAAGGTGGTTTCCAAAGTGCCGGATGCCCAGGTGATGCGCGATCTCGACGCCTGCGTCGCCTGGGTGGCGGCCAATGGCGGCGACACCACGCACTTGGGCATCACCGGCTTCTGCTGGGGCGGGCGCATCGTCTGGCTGTATGCCGCGCACAACCCCAAGGTCAAAGCCGGCGTCGCCTGGTATGGCCGTCTGGTGGGCACCGCCAGCGATCTGACGCCGAAACATCCGCTCGACCTGGTGGATGCGCTGCACGCGCCGGTGCTGGGCCTCTATGGCGGCCTCGACCAGGGGATTCCACAGGAAAGCGTGGAGAAGATGAACAAGGCCCTGGCCGAAACGCGAGGCCCGGCCAGCAAGGCCTCGGTCATCTACGTCTACCCCAACGCCCCGCACGCCTTCAATGCCGACTACCGCCCCAGCTACCGCAAGGAAGAAGCCGAGGACGCCTGGAAGCGGATGCAGACGTGGTTCAGGCAGAACGGGGTATGACGCCACTCCCCCCTTTATCAAAGGGGGGCCGGGGGGGGATTTCCACGGTGGATGCTCAAGCAAACGTCGCTAAATCCCCCTCATTCCCCCTTTGGAAAAGGGGGAGGCCACGCTCCCCAGCCCCTTCATTCATATCCGCGACTAACGCGATAAGCGCCTTTGGCAAAGGGGTGTAAAAGCCCCCCATGCTCACCCCCGCCCAGCATCAACGCCTGAACCGCCTGCGCTGGACCGCCTTCGCGGTGGTTGGTGGCGCCTACATCCTGGCGTTCTTTCATCGCTTCGCGCCGGCCGCCATCGCGGGTGATCTGCAACAGGCGTTCGCCATCCAGGCCACCGCGCTGGGCAGCTTGTCGGCGATGTATTTCTACGTCTACACCCTGATGCAACTGCCTACCGGGGTGCTGGCCGATACCCTGGGGCCGCGCCGCATCGTCGCCGCCGGTGGCGTGCTGGCTGGCCTGGGTTCGCTGCTGTTCGGGCTGGCAGAGACCTTTGCCTGGGCTTCGGCCGGGCGCCTGTTGGTGGGGCTGGGCGTGTCGGTGACGTTCATCGCCATGCTCAAACTCAACGCCGCCTGGTTCAGCGAACGCAAATTCGGCGCCGTTACCGGCCTCACCCTGCTCATGGGCAATCTCGGCTCGCTGCTGGCCGCTTCGCCGCTGGCCTGGGCACTGGGCTGGGTGACCTGGCGCGAGATTTTCATCTTCGCCGGTTTCCTGTCACTGCTCCTGGCCGGCCTGGCCTGGTGGCTGGTGCGCGACAACCCGACGGAAATGGGCCTGCCCAGCCCGCGTGAGCTGGAGGGCAAGGCCGCGCACGCGGCACACGAGGGCCACTGGTTCGACGGCGTGCTGGTGGTGGCGCGCAACCGCCTCACCTGGCCGGGCTTCTTCCTCAACCTGGGGGTTTCCGGCAGCCTGTTCGCCTTCGCCGGCCTCTGGGCGATTCCCTATCTGATGCAGGCCCATGGCTGGAGCCGTGAATTCGCCGCTTTCCACACCACCCTGCTGCTCGGCGCCTTCGCCGTCGGCGCGTTTCTGATCGGCGCCGGTTCCGACCGCATCGGCTACCGCAAGCCGGTGATCCTCGCCGCCTGCGCGCTGTATGTGCTCACCTGGCTGCCACTGGTACTCGGCTGGTCGCTGGCGCCGGGCTGGAGCCATGCCCTGTTTTTCGCCATGGGCCTGGGCGCTTCCGGCTTCACCCTGTCCTGGGCGGCGGCCAAGGAGGTCAACCGCCATGCCCTGTCCGGCACCGCCACCGCGCTGGTCAACACCGGCGCTTTCCTGGGTGCCGCAATCCTGCAACCCCTGGCCGGCTGGGTGATCGAGCGCCACGGCCTGCCGGCGGGTGTCCAGTTGCTGGCCGCCGCCGCCCTGCTCGGCACGCTCGCCGCCTTCACTTTGAAGGAAACCCGCTGCCGCTATCTGGGGAATTTGTGATGACTCCTGGACTGGATTTTTGTAGGTTGGGCAAAGCGCAGCGTGCC
>JAUXXW010000108.1 GCA_030684775.1 Pseudomonadota bacterium | reverse complement strand
CGGCGCTGGCCGTGGCCATCCGCAAGCCGCGCGACTGGGTGACGGCGCGGGAACTGGACGAGGCCATTCGTTTGAGCGAGGCGGTGTTCGAAGTGAACGCCGATTTTTTTATCCAGCGCCTGGCCCCGGTGCTCGCGCGGGTGGCGAGTCAGGTGGAGACGATTGGGGCGCGCTTCTCCAACGCCTCGTCGGGCACGGCCACCGCTACCCCGAAGTCCTGAACTACACGGTGGCCCAGGTGCGCGCGTTCATCGAAGCGATCGAACGCGGCGAACGCCTGGAACTCGCCGCCCAGTTCGCCTTGCTGGTCACCGCGCAGCGCGGCGGCAACAGCGAAATCAAATCTCTCCTGCGTGACCTCAAGCCATGAAGCTGTCCTTGATCACCTCCGGCCTGCTCGACCCGAAGCGGCTCGATAGCTGGGTGCCGGAGAAGCGCCGAGCGATTCGCAAAGCCGTCGAAGCCGCTATGAAAACCACTGGCCGCGAAATGGCCGACGCCGCGCGCAGTCGCATGCAGTCGGCGTTCAATGTGCGCAAGGCCGGCTTCCTGAAGTCGATGCGCGCGAAGGTCTATGCCGGCAGCCCCGAGCGGTTCCCGGCGCTGCTCATCGGCTCGAAGATTTCCTGGTTGGGTCTGCACATGAAGGGCGGCACGATCACCGGCAAGCGCGGCAAGCTGCTGATCCCGCTGCTGCCGGAGCACCAACGCATCGGCCGCCGCGCCTTCAAGCGCGTGGTCGACGGGCTGATGCGCGCCGGCAATGCCTTTTTCATCGAGCGGCACGGCAAGGTCATCCTGATGGCCGAGAACATCAAGGACAACACATCCGAGTTGCGCCGCTTCAAACGTGCAGAACGGGGCCGTACCGGCGCAAAGACCATCAAGCGCGGCCAGGAAATTCCCATTGCCGTGCTGGTGCCGAGCGTGACCCTGCGCGGTCGCTTCGATCTGACCGGCATCGTGCGCGCGCAACTGCCCAAGCTGGCAACGAACATCCTGCAACAACTGACTGCAAAAGGTCTTTGAACCAGCATGGCCTCTGAACGCGCCCAGATCCTGATTGCTGCCATCGACCAAACCAAGCAGGCGTTCGCCTCGGTCAAGAGCGGTCTGGAGGGGATCACCACCGCAGCCAAATCGGTCAACGGTGTGCTGGCCGGGTTGGGCGCGGCGCTGTCGGTCGCCGGACTGATGGCCGCCGGTAAGGCCGCACTCGATACCGCCGACGATCTCTCCAAGCTGTCGCAGAAAACTGGCATCTCGGTCGAGTCGCTGTCACTGCTGAAACCCATCGCCGAGCAATCCGGTATTTCGCTGGAGGGCCTGGCCAAGGGTATGCAGAAGCTGGCCACGTCGATGGTCGAGGCAGCGGGCGGATCCAAGGAGCAGGTCGAGGTCTTCAGTCGCCTCGGCGTTTCGGTGAAGGATGCCGCCGGCCAGATTCGTCCGACCGAAGCGGTGCTGCTCGATCTGGCCGACGCCTTCTCCGTCATGCCCGATGGAGCCGAGAAATCCGCCTTGGCCGTGAAATTGTTCGGCAAAGCTGGCGTCGAGCTGATTCCGTTCCTGAACCAGGGCCGTGCCGGCATCGAGGAGTTGAAACAGAAGTTCAAGGAACTGGGCCTGGAGATCAGCGGCGACACCGCGAAAGCGGCCGAGAAGTTCAACGACACGCTCGACACGGTCAAGCAGGCGCTGTCCGGCATTGCCCTGCGGGTGGCCGAAGCGGCACTCCCTTCCTTGCAGCGGTTGGCCGACGCCTTGGTGGGCCTGGCCAGCCACGGCGACGAGATTCTGGCCGTGATGCGCGCCCTGGGCGAAGTTCTGGTGGCGGTGCTGGCGGTCAAGGGGGTTGCTGCGGCGGCCAAGCTGCTGGAATCGGTCAACCTGTTGAAGGCCGCATTCACTCGTTTCCTGCCCATCTTGGCGGCCGTAGCCGTTTGGGAGATGGGCAAAGGTCTCATCAAGACGGTACAGGACATCCGCGAAACCAATCGCGCCATCGACGAGATTGGCCGGCAACGGTCGCAGATCGTTCAACTCGATGCAGCGATGCAGGAATTGGCCGCCACCGGCACGGTGAGCGTCAAAACCCAGATGGCACTGGCTTCCCTGGCCGCCGAGCGCCTAAAGGCGGCTCTGCCCGGCACGGCCGACGCCCTGCGCGCGATTCAGGGCGCGGCCACGCAAGCCGGAGAAGCCATCCGCCAGGCGCTGGATGCCGAAACCAAGAAGGCTGCAGAAACGGTCAAGCAGCTGTCCGCCAGTTACAAACAGGTTGCTGCCGACATCAAGGCGATCTGGGATGCGCGTGTGGCCGAGGTCGAATCCAACTACAAGCGACAAGAGACGGCGGCGCAGAGCGCGGCCCGTTCCGAGTCGGCCACTATCCAGAATTCCGCCCAGAGCCTGCTCGCTGCCGAGCGCGAGAAGCTCGCGGCGGTAGAAACCGGTGCGCGCCAGATGGAAGCCGCCTGGAAGACCACCTATGGCCAGGCCGTCGCCCTGGCACGGGCCGCTGGCCAGGATGTGGCATCTATCGAGCGTCAGGCGGTGGAGGCGCGCGTTTCCCTCTACGGCCAACTGGAATCGGCCTATCGCGCCACCGTCGACCGGCTGATCGCCGAGGAGCAGCGGCATCTCAACGCCGCCAAAGCCGCCGAGGAAGCGCGGCTCAATCTGAAGCTCTCGGTCGAGGACCGCATCCGCGAACTGGGGCGCAAGGGCCTGGACGATTACGCCGCCTATCAGGATCGGCTGCGCCAGATCGATGAGAAACAGGCCCAAGCCAAGGCGGCGCTGGATGCCGGCAACTACGAACAGGCCCGCAAGCTTGCAGAAGAAGCCATTGCCCTGGCCGAGCGTTCGGCGTCCGCTGTCACCCTGCAAGTCGAGCAGAACGGCAAAACGGTCACGCAGACGATGGTGTCCGAGGGACAGGCTGCCGCCACCGCCATCGGCCAGATCAAGGAATCCGCCGGCATCGCTGACGCTGCACTGAAGGGGCTGGGTGACGCCCATAAGCAGGCGGCCACGGCGGCGGGGGCCGGCGCAGATGAGGCCAAGCGCGCCCTGGCTTCGGTCTCCGATGAACTCGGCAAGCTACGCCAGCAACTACTCTCCCAGGACAAGCTGAAACTCGAGGTCGATATCGAGGGTGCGCGGGCCGGTATCGAGAAGCTGAAGGCGCTGACCGATGCCCAGCAGTTGATCGCCAAGATCCAGGCTGACACCAAAGAAGCCGAAGCCAGTTTGGAAAAGTTGAAGACCGACACCGGCAACTTGGCGATGGTCGCCAAAGTCGAAGCCGACACCGGCAAGTTGATGGCCGACATCGACAAATTGAAGGGCACGCTCTCAGCGGCCAAGGTGGAGATTCCGGCGCTGGTTTCCTTCGACCAGCCTCGGGCGCAACTGGCGTCGTTCGCCCAGGATGCGCGCACGGTGTTATCCAACCCGACGTCGGCCACCCACACGCCGCAGCCCGATCTCGGCCAGTACCGCGCGGCGGTTGCGGAATTGATGCGTCCCACCAGCAGCCGCCACACCATCTATGTGACGAAGGTGGCCACCAACGCCCAGGGCGGCCTGATCCAGCGGTTCGCAGAGGGTGGCCAAGCCATCGCCGAGGGGTTCAAACGAATGTCCGGCCGCATCTTCGGGCCGGGCACGGAAACCTCCGACTCTGTGCCGGCGCTGCTGTCGCATGGCGAGTTCGTGGTGCGCGCGGCCTCGGTGCGCAAGTTCGGCGAGGGCTTCTTCGCTGCGCTCAACGCCGGCTTCCTGCCGCACGCACTTCCCAACATTCCGCACTTCGCCGCAGGTGGCGCGGTGGCCAACGCCGTAGCGCTGGCGACGATGGGGGGCTGTTCGACCTCGGCCCCCGCACGCGACGTGGTCGACCTGCGCTTCCACGTTGGTGGCAAGCCGCACACCGTGCAATCTTCGCGCGACACCGCGATGCAACTGGCGAGTGCGCTGCGTGAACTGTCGAGGGGATCGTGATGGACGCGAGCGTGCGTATTCCCCTGAAAGCGTGTGTCCGGCGCGAGCCCAATCCCCAAGCCTGTACGCCACCCGGATTTGAGTGGATTCCGGGGTATCTCAACCAGTACGGCGGCCAGTTAACTGATTACGCACGCAACTGGTTCATCGACAAATGGGAGGAACCCTATCGGGCAGCGCTGGAATCGGCCGAGCGGGAATACCAGGATTGTCTGCAAGGCGGCGTGACCGACACGCAAAAGCCAAGCGGCCTGCAACTGCGCGTGGCTTCGAAACTCGACGCACGGACGACAATCAGCGAAAGCCCGCCCGCTGTGGCGTTGTCGACTCAGCTCAACGTGCATTTCAGCCCAACTGGCGGGACACCACCGCCATGCGACCCGTTCGACCCTGACAACCCCAGCTATCCCGTCGACCCGAATGCGCCGCCAGTCAGCGTGCCGCGCTCGGTCTTCTGGATGGGCGCCAGCGCCACCTATGATCTGGAGGCCTTGGAACAGGCGATGCAGCCGGTGAACAGCCTGCTGAATCCGGCCAATCCGCTGTCGTTGCGGGATCTGCAACTGACCGCCGATGGGGTGATGGGGGCGGTGCGCATCACCGGCCACAGTTTCCTGCCGATCCCGGCCCAGGTTCAGGTCTACGACGACCTGCAGACTGAACTGGAAGTGGCGTCCATCCGCCTGGATTTCACCGCCGAGTGGGCGAACAACGGCGCGGTCCTGGATGCCTGGTCCGCTATAAGCCCGAGTGTTGCCAACTCAGCGGCGTACACCGACTTCTATTGTTATTACCTCGGCTGCGCCTGGTGGGCGTCACCGCCGCCGCTGTTCAACTGGGGACTGGTGCCGCCTGGGTGCATCGAGGATGTGATCTTTCGGGCGCTCCCCACTGCGATCACCCTGGTGCGCGTCCGAGCCGGCAGCGGCGAGGCGCTGGACACGCTGACGCTCTCGATCAACCACGTCGGCACGATTGACTCGCGCCCAATCGTCGCCCGGCACAGCATCTTCAATAGCCCCGGCACGCCGCATATCGTGCTGCCCCAGGTCGATGTCGGGCCGGCGGCGCTGGGCGTGACCCAGGAAGTGGTCGTGGCCCTGCCCGAATGCCTGGTCGGCAAGGTGGAACTCGCTTCGGACAGCATCCAGGACTTCAGCCTGTTCCAGTCGGACGGCGTCATCGGCATCACGGTTCTGGCGGGAGCCACGCCGGAGACGATCAAGCTGCGGCTCACCTTGGAGCGACACGTTTACCACTGGGATCGGGATGTGGACATTCGCCTTATCCCGATCGGTGGCGTTGATGTGGGTTATCCGCCGCAGGGCTGGTTTCCGCACGTCATCCTGCGCGTACCAGTGTCATGGAACGGCTGCGACGCCTTCAATCCGGCCACCGACAGCCAAGCCAGAGTGGCTATCGTCGGATGGGGTGTCACCGACACCTACACCGTGTCGCCGCGCTGGCTGCATACCCTGACCATGCGTGTCCTGGACTACGCCGCGCCCTGCGATGCCTTTGATTGTATCTGGGGCTATGTGCGCGTGACCTGGCCCAACGGCACGGTGCAGACCCAACAAATCATGTGCGTCACCGGGGATATCGATTTGCCACGCATTTTCACGCTGCGGATGGCCGGCAATGCGCCGCCGACCGTGAACGTCGAACTCACCCTCTACTACGAGGCCAGCAACCGGCGTCGCCAAGCGGATGGTACCGACTTCGACTACCTCCCCGTGCCCGGCCCGATGCACCGCACCCAGACCCTGTCGCCATGATCCGACTCGATAACGTAGTGCTACCGGATGGGCTGGTGTGGGGCGATGAATTTGCCGCCCAGTCGGTGGCCCAGACCGTGCGCCGCACCCTGGATGGTTCGGTGGTGGTGTTCTACGGCCAGCACAGCGGTGGCCTGCCGATCACCCTGGAGTCAGAACCGGACGCTGGCTGGTTCACGCGCACCCAAGTGGAGGCACTGAAGCTCAGATCTGACAGCCCGGGCGGCGTCTTCACGTTGGAACTTCGTGACCAGACCTTCCAGGTGATGTTCCGCCACCAGGAGCCACCCGCCTTCGAGGCGAAGCCCTTGTTCAACCTGGCCCACCCCCAGCCCGGCGATTTTTATCTTGCCACCCTGAAACTCATGACTGTGTAGGAATCCCCATGCCCATCCTCGACAACGAAATCCTCTGGCGCCCCGCTGTCCTGCAGTCGGACGCCATCCCCGCACAGAACGGTGGCCGCATGGCGTTCGCCCAATTGGTCTCCGGCGTGAAGAACAATCTCTTCCCGGACGTTTCGCAATCGGAACGCGGCGCGGGATCGGTGAAGTGGCGCAAGGCCTTCATCCACATCAACAGCGCGCAGGAAGCAGCCCTCCTGAATGTGCGGCTGTTCATCGATACACCGACCCCTGCAGGTGACTTCGTGGTGTTCCAACTTGGCACGGCCACCGACACCCAGGACCAGGTCGCGGGACGCACC
>JAUXXW010000094.1 GCA_030684775.1 Pseudomonadota bacterium | reverse complement strand
CGGCGGGTCGCCTGCCATGAAGCGGGTGGCGGCGATGAAGGTGTCGAGCAGGCACGGGTCGTAGTTGACCCCGTTCTGCCCGCACAACTGCTGGAACAGGACGTAGGGGTCCTGCCCCAAGAGGTCCGTCGGTTGGTGGATGCCGACCTCGCGCAGATACCCGGCAACCGCCGGGCCGATGTTGGGGATGGCCTCCAAGGCCAATGCGTCCGCCGCTGTCTTCGCTGTCTTCGCTTTCTTCATCTCTTTAAACCACCCATCAACTTTCAAAACTGGGCGCAATGATAGCTATCGAATCCCTGTATGACGCGGCGGCCCGGTCCGGGATGCTGACGCGCGCTGCATTGGGCGGCACGGAGGCCATGGTCGACTTCCGTGCACCCGATGAGGACGTGCTCGATGGTCTGGGCGTCTCACGCAACTACAGCATCCGCTATCCCTTGAGCCGACTGTCGGCGCTGGCTTCCGGCGACACGCTGTGGATATCCGGGCGCAGTTATCGCGTGCGTGAAATCACCGTGACGGGCGATGGCACCGAGGCCCGCGCCTCCCTTACCCGACTGTAGGACTGGCCATGCCCAACTCGATCCGCGAGCAGATCCTGCAAGCGGTGATGGGACTTTTATTGCCCGTTGCCGCCGCAGAGGGTGCGCTCCTTTTGCGTTCGCCCACGACCGGCATCCCGCGTGAGCAGTCCCCGTCGCTGCTGGTGTTTCCCGAGTCCGATGCCATCACCCAACGCTCGAACGACCGCGTCGAACGACAGTTGGTCGTGCGGGTGGTGGCGCTGGCTCGTGAGACCGGAACCGAAGCGCCGGAGGGTGTCGCCGACCAGTTGCTGGTAGCCGCTCACGCGGCGCTGTTCACCAATGCCAATCTCGGCGGCTTGTGTCTGGGCATCAAGGAACTGGACTGCGAGTGGGATGTGGAGGACGCCGATGCCACGGCGGCCCTGATCCCCGCCCGCTACCAGATCACCTATCGCACATTGGCCTTTGATCTCGCCAGCCAGGGATGAGCCATGCCCCTCGTTGAACTCCTGAAACACCACACCCACGCCGGTCGCGAATACCAGCCGCGTGACCGCATCGAACTCGATACGTCGCTGGCCCGCTGGCTGGTGGATTCCGGTGTCGCGCGTCCGGTCCTGGTCAGCGATCCGGATAGACCACTGCACGCCCGACGACGGACGTCCTCCATCCGCACACCACCTCCTATTACCCCAACCAACTCGTCCGAGGAGACTTCTTCATGAGTACCTATGCATCCTTCCAGGGCCGCGTCTATCTGGGCAAGCGCGACGCCGCCGGCAATCCGGTCGAAGTCCGTTCGCCTGGCAACGTGGCGGAACTGAAACTCGCCCTCAAGACCGATGTGCTGGAGCACTACGAGTCGCAATCCGGCCAACGCTCGCTTGATCACCGCATGGTGAAGTCGAAGTCGGCCAGCGTGAGCCTAACCATCGAGGAATTCACCCCAGAAAACCTGGCCCTGGCCCTGTACGGCAGTTCCGTCCTGAGTGCCGGCGGCACGGTCACCGACGAACCCGTCGGCGGCGCCTCTCCGGTGATTGGCGACCGCTACTTCCTGGCGCACCCCAAGGTTTCCACCCTGGTGGTGCAGGACAGCGCGGCCACGCCCGCAACCCTGACCCTGGGTACGCATTACACAGCGGACACCGACTTCGGTGCCGTCCAGTATCTGGACATCACCAGCCTGACCGCGCCCTTCAAGGCCAGCTATGCCTTCGGTGTAGTGACCGAGATTGGCCTCTTCACCCAACCACTGCCGGAACGCTTCCTGCGTCTCGAAGGCGTGAACACGGCGGCAGGCAACGCCCGGGTGCTGGTCGAACTGTATCGAGTGGCCTTCGACCCGTTGAAGGAATTGGCGCTGATCTCCAATGACTACAACAAGTTCGAACTGGAGGGCTCGCTGCTGGCCGATTCGACGAAACCCTATGACGCGGTGCTGGGCCAGTTCGGCCGCATTGTTCAAATTGGTTGATGAGGGAGAGCGCCATGAGCCTGGAAACCTTCGTGCCCGAGCCGGTCGTCATCGAGATTGCTGGCGAGACGTTGTCCATCGCCCCCTTAAAGGTGGGTGAGTTGCCGACCTTCATTCGCGCCATCCGCCCCTTCGCCCAGCACCTGACCCAGGACGTGGACTGGCTCGCCCTGTTCGGCGAGCGCGGCGAAGACCTGGTCTCGGCGCTGGCCGTGGCCATCCGCAAGCCGCGCGACTGGGTGACGGCGCGGGAACTGGACGAGGCCATTCGTCTGAGCGAGGCGGTGCTCGAGGTGAACGCCGATTTTTTTATCCAGCGCCTGGCGCCGGTCCTCGCGCGGGTGGCGAGTCGAGTGGAAGTGATTGGGGGGCGCTTCTCCAACGCCTCGTCGAGCATGGGCACCGCTACCCCGACGTCCTGACCTACACCCTCGGCCAGGTTCGCGCGTTCATCGAGGCAATCGAACGGGGTGAACGCCTGGAACTCGCCGCCCGGTTCGCCTTGCAGGTGACCGCGCAGCGCGGCGGCCCCGCCGAGATCAAGACCCTCCTGCGCGAACTTACATGCTGAAACTCTCGCTTACCACCTCCGGCCTGCTCGATCCGAAGCGGCTCGATAGCTGGATCCCGCAGAAGCGGGTCGCCATCCGTAAGGCGGTGGAGGCGGGGATGCGCATCGAGGGGCGTGAGATGGCCGATGCCGTCCGAAGCCGGATGCAGTCGGCCTTCAAGGTGCGGAAGGCGGGCTTCCTCAAGTCCATGCGCTTCAAGGTCTATGCCGGCAGCCCCGAACGCTTCCCGGCCCTGCTCGTGGGCTCGCGCATTCCCTGGCTGGGCCTGCATGTCCGGGGCGGCACCGTCACCGGCAAGAACGGCAAGCTCCTGATCCCGCTGCTGCCGGAGCACCAGCGCATCGGCCGCCGCGCCTTCCGCCGCGTGATCGACGGGCTCATGCGCGCCGGCAATGCCTTCTTCATCGAGAAGGACGGCAAGGTGATCCTGATGGCCGAGGCCATCAAGGACAACACTGCCGAACTGCGCCGCTTCAAGCGGGCCGAACGGGGCCGCACGGGTACCAAGTCCATCAAGCGCGGCCAGGAAATCCCCATCGCCGTGCTGGTGCCGAGCGTGACCCTGCGCGGCCGCTTCGATTTCGGCGGCGTGGTTCGCTCGCACCTGCCGAAACTCTCGGCCTCCATCGTGAAGCAGTTGTCCGCACAAGGACTTTGAATCCCCATGGCCTCTGAACGCGCCCAGATCCTGATCGCCGCCGTCGACCAGACGAAGCAGTCCTTCGCCTCGGTCAAGAGCGGCCTGGAGGGAATCTCCACGGCGGCCCGGTCGGTCAACGGCATGCTGGCGGCCCTGGGCGCGGCCTTGTCGGTGGCGGGGCTGGTGGCCGCCGGCAAGGCGGCGTTGGACACGGCGGATGAGCTCTCCAAGCTGTCGCAGAAGACCGGCATCTCGGTCGAGTCGCTCTCGCTCCTGAAGCCCATCGCCGAGCAATCCGGGGTTTCACTGGAAGGGCTCGCCAAGGGCATGCAGAAGCTGGCGACCTCGATGTATGACGCCGCGCGCGGCATGAAGGACCCGGAGGAGGCTTTTACTCGACTGGGCGTGTCGTTCAAGGATGCCTCCGGGCAATTGCGTCCGACCGAGTCTGTGCTCCTGGAACTGGCCGATGCCTTCGCCGCCATGCCGGACGGGGCGGAGAAGTCGGCGCTGGCCGTGAAGCTCTTCGGCAAGGCCGGTGTCGAGATGATCCCGTTCCTGAACCAGGGCCGCGCCGGCATCGAGGAACTCAAGCAGAAGTTCAAGGACCTGGGCCTGGAGATCAGCGGCGACACCGCGCGCGCCGCCGAGAAGTTCAACGACACCCTCGACACGGTCAAGCAGGCCTTCTCCGGCATCGCCAACCGGGTGGCCGAGGCGGCACTGCCCGCGCTGCAGCGGTTGGCTGACGCCCTGGTGGCCCTGGCCAGCCACGGCGATGACATCCTGGCCGTCATGCGTGAACTGGGGGAAGTCCTGGTGGCGGTGCTGGCGGTGAAGGGAGTGGCGGCCGTTGCCAGGCTCCTGGAATCGGTCACCCTCCTCAAGGCCGTCTTCACCCGCTTCCTGCCGGTGCTGGCTGCCGTGGCCGTCTGGGAGATGGGCAAAGGGCTCGTCAAGATGGTGCAGGACATTCGCGAGACGAACCGCGCCATCGAGGAGATGGCCCGGCAGCGCGCGCAACTGGAACAACTCGACGCCGTGATGCAGGAACTGGCCGCCACCGGCACCGTGAGCGTCAAGACCCAGATGTGGCTCGCGGCGCAGGCGGCCGAGCGGTTGAAGGCGGCGCTGCCCGGTACCGCCGACGCCCTGCGCGCGATTCAGGGCGCAGCGACCCAGGCCGGCGAAGCGATCCGCCAAGCTCTGGACGCGGAAACCAAGAAGGCCGCCGAGACGGTCAAGCAACTCTCCACCAGCTACAAGCAGGTCGCCGCCGACATCAAGGCGATCTGGGATGCGCGCGTGGCCGAGGTCGAGAGCAACTACAAGCGGCAAGAAGCCGCCGCGCAGAGCGCAGCGCGTTCCGAATCGGCGGCCATCCAGAATTCAGCCCAGAACCTGCTCGCCGCCGAGCGCGAGAAGCTCGCGGCGGTGGATGCGGGCGCGAAGCAGATGGAAACGGCCTGGCAGGCCACCTATGGCCAGGCGGTGGCCCTGGCGCGTGCCGCCGGCCAGGACGTGGCCGCCATCGAGCGCCAGGCGGTGGAGGCGCGGATCGGCCTCTACGGCCAACTGGAGTCGGCCTATCGCGCCACGGTCGATCGCCTGATCGCCGAGGAGCAGCGGCATCTCAACGCCGCCAAGGCCGCCGAGGAGGCGCGGCTCAATCTCAAACTCTCGGTCGAGGACCGCATCCGCGAACTGGGACGCAAGGGCCTGGACGATTACGCCGCCTACCAGGACCGGCTGCGCCAGATCGACGAAAAGCAGGCCCAGGCTCGGGCGGCGCTGGACGCCGGCAACTTCGAGCAGGCGCGGAAGCTCGCCGAGGAGGCCATCGCGCTGGCCGAACGCTCGGCATCCGCCGTCACCCGGCAGGTCGAGCAGAACGGCAAGTCGGTGACCCAGACCCTGGTGTCCGAGGGCCAGGCCGCCGCCACCGCCATCGGCCAGATCAAGGAATCGGCAGGCATTGCCGACGCGGCGCTGAAGGGACTGGGCGATGCCCACAAGCAGGCCGCCACGGCCGCCGGTGCCGGTGCCGACGAGGCCAAGCGGGCACTCGCTTCCGTGTCCGACGAACTCGGCAAGCTGCGAAGCCAACTACTGTCTCAGGACAAGCTGAAACTCGACGTCGATCTCTCGGACGCACAGGCCGGCATCGAGAAGCTGCAGGCCCTGGCCACCGCCCAGCAGCTGGTCACCCGGATCCAGGCCGACACCAAGGAAGCCGAAGCCAGTCTTGAGAAGCTGAAGACTGACGCTGGCAATCTGACGCTGGTGGCCAGGGTCGAGGCCGACACCGGCAAGGTGATGGCCGACATCGGGCAGTTGAAGGGCACGCTCTCTCGCGCCAAAGTGGAAATCCCGGCGCTGGTGTCCTTCGACCAGCCTCGCGCGCAACTGGCTTCGTTCGCGCAGGATGCGCGCACGGTGCTCTCCGCGCCGACGACGGCCACGCACACGCCCCGGCCCGACATGTCGCAGTACCGGGCGGCGGTCTCCGAACTGCTGCGCCCCACCAGCAGCCGCCACACCATCTATGTGACGAAGGTGGCCACCAACGCCCTGGGCGGCCTGATCCAGCGGTTTGCCGAGGGTGGTCAGGCTGTCGCTGAGGGATTCAAGCGCATGTCCGGCCGCATCTTCGGGCCGGGCACGGAGACCTCGGACTCGGTGCCCGCGTTGCTGTCCCACGGCGAATTTGTGATGCGGGCCGCCTCGGTGCGCAAGTTTGGCGAGGGGTTCTTTGCGGCGCTCAATGTCGGCTTCCTGCCGCAGGTGCCGCGTTTCGCCGCCGGCGGCGCGGTTGCCAATGCGGTGGCGCTGGCGACGATGGGGGATGGCATGTCCTCCAAGCCGGCTCGTGAAGTGGTGGACCTGCGTTTCCACGTGGGTGGCAAGGCGCACAGCGTCCAGTCCTCGCGGGAAACCGCCATGCAGCTGGCCCAGGCGCTGCGCGAGCTGTCTCGAGGGGCATGATGGCAAAACACGATGCCGCCGTTCGCATCCGGGTGCGGGCCTGCGACTACCAGCGCCTGCTCGACGACCTGCTCGACCGGCAGCCCTGCGACCGCTGGCTCCAGCCCTGGGCGGACGCCAACCGGGACTGGGTCTATGGCGAGCGCCACAACCGCAGGGCGCGGCAACTCGTCGACCAGGGCACCGGCGCGGCGCAACAGCAGGCCCTCGAGGCCTATCAGGCCTGCCTGGCGGGCAACCCGATCGAGCCCAAGCCCAACCAAGGCTTGTCCGTCCGGGTAGGCACACGCCTCGATGGCAGGGGGAGGGCGACATCCGACTCGCTCGTGACGCAGGCCCTGGCGCAGCGCCTGTCGATTCCTTTCGGCAAGGCGAATGCCACGGATCCCGACTGCCCGCCCGTTTCGGAGGCGGTCTTCCTGCGCGACGACTACGGCCTGACCTGGTTCAGCCCCGGCGTCGTCGATGCCCAGGGCAACCGGAACTACCGCTTCGATATCGGCCGCGACTTCTCGACCGACTGGTCAAGCCTCACCTGTCCGGAGTACGAGGACTATTTCTGCGCATACGACATCCCGACGCAGACCGGTCTGTTCGAGTTGCGTCTCACCGTCAGCCGGCTCTACGAACTCATTCGGACGGTCGTCCAGGAAAAACACCCCCCTGACGAGGTCAGCGTGACTCCCTACGACGCGGCACCCGTACAGACCTCCGACGCCTTCATGGAGTGGCAGGGTGCGATCACGCAATCCCCGCTGCTGGCCCGGTTCGTCTTCGAGTATTTCGATGCCGAAACGGGGGAGTTGATCTGGCAATACCCGGCCTCGAACGGTGGCGACTTCCCGGACGGGTGGTTCCCGTTGTCCCCGGACAACATTGCCGGGAGCGGCACGGGCGCGAAAAGCGAGCCGTGGTGGGGGCTCGGCCTGCCCACGCCCCCGCATTGGGGGAACTGGACGGTGCGCTGCCTCTGCCTCGCCGTCCGCATGCGCCTCGAATCCTGGCCGCAGGGCCTTCCGATCCAGCACCCGGATCTCCTGATGGCGCAGTACCCCCTGCCGGGCGGTGGCACCGACCCCCAGCCGCACTGGAAACTGGGCTCGGGCATCACGGCCTATACGCCGGGGATGACGGACGGGCTGGCCAAGTTCGAGCGCGAGAACATGAAGGTGGCGTATCACGGCCACAGCTACCGTTGCGAGGTCGACCATGTGCAAGTGCTGGAGGGGATCGGCTACCTCTACACCATCCGCTTCAGCAACGACACGAAATTTGATTTCTGGTACGCCTACCGGGCCGCCAACTCGGTCTATCACCGATCGGATGGCAGCCTGGTGGGCGGCCCGGTCGGCAACTATCCGCTGATGTTCCACATCCCGCCCCATGACACGCGCACGTTTCGGGTGCTGCAGCCGCTGGAAGGGTACTGGCTGGATCGGGGCTTTCTGGGTGACGTCTCCACGCCGACACCGTGGCTGAATCCCTACCACGCCATCCTGCAGCTGATCGGCAGCGCCGACCCGGTCAGGCCCGCCGTGGCCGAAGGACTCTGGACCGAGGTGCGCGACGGCGATGCCGGGGTCCGGAAGGCCCTCATCAATTTCCTGTCTGACGGCGATCGGGTGCAGAACTGGTATGCCTGCAGGATCGAGCCGCCGGCCTCGGCCCTGGCAAGCCCCATGCTTTGCGGGGTGGCCGTCGTCGAGTCGGGCGTGTCGGGCCAGCGGCTGGGATGGTCGTACAGCCTGACGGCGGAGGTGACCTATCAGGACACGGACGGCCAGACCTACACCGCCACGCGCTACTTTGACTGGGACCAGTTGAGTCAGGAGTTGGACATGCCTTCGGCGACGCATCTCGACATCCCGCTCGACGGGACGGGCTACATGCTGGTGCGCAACACCGGTTGGTGGGGCGGGGCCAGCGAGGGCTACTGCACGCACGCATTGATCAACCGCTGCGACCACTGGTCTTCATGGGACGACTTCAAGGCCCGGGTCGACGCCGTCGTGCGCGGGCTGCTGCCGGGCAGCTGGGTCGTGCTCGCCCTCGATCTGCGCAATCCCTACCTTGGCTTCGACTTCGCCTCGGTGCCGCTCAACGACGTCGGCTGGGGGCCGCCATCCGGCATCGTCCCTTCTGTGAGTGAATCCGGCTACCCGACACGCATCACCGTCAGGGTCTGAGGATGGCCATGATCGTACTGGACGGCATTTCCCTGCCGGCGGACCTCCTTTGGTCGGACGAATGGACTTCGGCCTCGGTCGCCCAGAGCGTGCGCCGCACCCTCGACGGTTCGCTGGTGGTCTTCTACGGCGGACTGCGCACAGGCCTGCCGATCACCCTGGAAACCCAGCCCGACGCCGGCTGGCTCACCCGGGTACAGGTGGAGTCCCTGGCCCGCCTGGCCGCGAGCCCTGGCGGCATCTACACCTTGGCGCTTCGCGGCCAGGCCTTCCAGGTGATGTTCCGCCACCACGAACCCCCTGCCTTCGAGGCCCGGCCCCTGGTGCCGCTGGCCCAGCCGCAACCCGGCGACTTCCACCTCGCCACCATCAAGCTCATGACCGTTTGAGAGGAACACCATGCCCATTCTCGACAATGAAATCGTCTGGCGGCCTGCCGCCCTGTTGTCGGATGTCATCGCCGCCCAGAACGGTGGGCGGATGGCTTACGCACAACTGGTGTCCGGGGTGAAGAACAACCTGTTTCCGGACGTCTCCCAGTCCGAGCGCAGCGCCGGCTCGGTGAAGTGGCGCAAGGCCTTCATCCACGTCAACAGCGCCCAGGACACGGCGCTGCTCAACATCCGGCTGTTCCTGGATGCCCTCACCCCCGCGGGCGACTTCGTGCTGTTCCAGCCGGGTACCGCGACCGATACGGAGGACCAGATCAGTGGCCGCCCCTACGGCATCGGCACGCTTTATGCCCCGGTAACCGGCGGGGCCGACCAGATCCAGGTCGCCTGCGAGCACAACGGCGAGTATGCGAGCCTCGCGCCCATCCGGGTGGGCGACGCGCTGCGCGTCTCGGATCGGCCGAGCACAGGCGGACCGGGCAACGAGGAGTGGGTGAGGGTGACCGGCATCGTCTACGGTGCGGATTTCGCCACCGTGGACGTGTCTCCCGCGCTCGCGAACGCTTACGCCACGGCGAACACCCTCGTTTCCAGCGTCCTTGAACTGCCCAGCGTGGCGGCGGCCTGCTCCGGGGTGGCGGTGGCGAGCTCCGGCGGGACGTTCGATGCCGCCACGGTCGGCAACCTCGTCGCCCACAACAGGGGGGCGGTGGAGGAGGACTGGACGCTCGCCTTCACCAGCCAGACCGCCTACACGGTCTCCGGCACCACGACCGGCACGCTGGCCGACATCGGCTCGAACAGCGCCGACTTCGCGCCGCTCAATCCCGCCACCGGGACGCCGTACTTCACGATCAGGTCGACGGGGTGGGGCGGCGCCTTCCAGGTGAACGACACGATGGCCTTCTCGACGCATCCGGCGGCGATCCCGGTCTGGTATCGCCGCCAGGTGCCGGTCGGCACCTTCAGCCTGTCCAACGACTATGCCTCGCTCGCCATCCACGGGGAGAGCGCGTGATGGCCATCGTGGGTTTCAGGAAGGTGTATGCGGTCGGGGCTTTCGACAAGGCGGCGGTCGCGGACCTGTTCACCAACATCAAGGCCCACATGGCCGCTGCCGGGTTCAAGGTTCTCGCGGACACCACGACCCTCGGTGACTATGTGCGCGCCGGGTCGCCGGCGGGGGTGGCCAACGACGACGTCCCACACTGGGCCTTCCGCCATGAGGACCTGGGCCAGAACGGCAAGCTCCATGTCCATCCCATCCATGGGGCCGGCTACGATGACCCAGCCGCCAGGACCAGCGAGTATCTGATCGCCGACACGAACCTGGTCGGAAACCCTTCGCCCGAACTGAAGCTGTGGTTCGCCGCCGACGGGGTTGCCGGATGGTGGTGGCTCTATGCCACGGCGCCGAACGGCACGAGCGCGACCGGCGTCGAGCTGCGGGCGGCCTGTGTCGGGGCCACCTCGCGGCGCTATGCCTCGGATACCTACCAGGGACTGTGTACGCGCTATGGCGTCTTCGAGGCCTGGGGCTACTGGCTCCCCGCCTACATCACGGACGACACCGGGTCCGCGGCCGGCAACCGCTGGTGTTTTACCTGGTCGCCGTTCGGGATCGGCTGGAAGTTCTCGGGGCGGCGGCATGCCGGTTCCCCCTTGCCACGCCTGGCCGTGCCGGTCTTCCCGGTCAAGGATGGCGGATCGGCCTGCGTCCTCGGCGAATTCAATGAGGTCTTGGCAATCACCGATGGCTATGCCCAAGGGGGCGAGGTGGTGCCGGGCTGGTTTGCCTGGGTCGGGAGCAACACCGAGCAATCCTATGCCGTGCCCGCGCCTGTCGAGTTCACCCAGCTATGACTCTCGGCCTCTCGCTCACCCTCACGCTGGGGGCGGGGATCCTGGCCGATGCCGGGCCGATCGTCCTCAAGCGCCGGCTCATTGCCGGCTGGGGCAAGACCGAGGTCTTCGTGGCCAATGCCACGGCCTGGGATCTCACCCGGGTCCGGGCGTGGCGGCAGGCGAACGCCTGGTCGCTCCGGTTCGCGCAGGGATTCGAGGTTCCCTACCGGCTGCGCCTGGAGGGGGCGAGCCGGCATCCCTACGGGGACATGCGCGTGCATCGGGGCAATCACGCCCTGGCCTACGGCGACCGGCCCCAAACGCGGGTGCGCCACGTGGCCTCGTACACCGATCTCGGCACTTGCCGGAAGTCGATGGCGAGCCCGTATTGGCTGACCCGGCGCGCCTCGGCCCGGCTGGTTCTCTGCTATGACCTCAGCGAGTTCGATCCCGTCGCCGGGAGGCTCAAGGCTTCCTGGTCGCTGCTGGACGACACGCGCCTGCAGGCGGTCGCGAACACGCCGGAGCTCGCCTGGAACGGCCGCATGATCCGCATCATCACGGCCACGCTCTCCTGCGACGAGGACAGCCCGGTCTGGATCGCCCGGGTGGAAATCGCGACCCTGGCTGACTTCGCCGCCATCGGCATCGGTGACGCGATCACGCTCACCCTGGGGCTGGAGACCTTTCGGCTGGTGGTGGACGGCAAGACCCTCTCGCGCGAGTCGCTGACCGAGCAGCGCTGTGAGCTCACGGCGGTGTCGCCCGTCGCCCTGCTGGACGCGCCCTTTGCAGGGACGATCCGCCATTACGAACCGGGCGCGGTGGCGGCGAAGGAGGCGGTCGAATCGCTGATCGGCCCCGTCGAATGGACGTTGCTCAACTGGATCATCCCTGCCGGCCGCCTGATGCTGGAAAACGTCACGCCGCTCACCGCCGCCCGCAACGTCGTGGCCGCCATCGGCGGCATCGTCGAAAGCGCGCCGGACGGGGCGGTGGTCTGTCGCCGCCGGCATCCGGTGAGCATCCCGGGGTATGGCAACGCCACCGTCGCCCACGGCCTGTTCGACTCGGACGTGATCTCGGCACGTGCCCAGATCGCCCCGTCGCGGGGCTACAACCGGGTGACCCTGGCCAACGAGGAGGGGGCATCGAGTTCATCCGCCGACCGGATCGAATACCTGGCCGACGCGGACGACGCGAACCGGGGCACGGTGCGTGCCTACCTCGCCCTTGGGCGGCCGGTGGTGCTGGTCCACACCGGGCATCCGGCGACGGTCATCGCCGACCTGGGCGAGGTCAGCCGCACGGAAACCGAGACGGTCGAGTTCGTCGAGGGGCGGGGGAGCACCCGCTACCCGGTCGACTCGATCGTTGCCGCCGTCTGGCAGCACACCGATCTCGGGGCCGTGAGCGCCGACGGCCAGGATCTGGCTGCGGCCACGCCCGGCTACAGCCTGCTACGGATCACCTACACCACCACGTCGCTCGACTGGCGTGTGGCGCTATCTGTCGATGAGGAAGTCCAGTTCGTGCTGGTCGACGCCTGAGGACAAACCATGGCCAATGCCACCATACGCGTTCAATTCGGCAACCCGGACGGCTCGGAAGCGCTCGGCCACCTGTCGGCCGAGATCGACACCCGGCCCGGGGGCCTCAACGGCGGCCGCACTGCATTCAGTCCGGGCGAGACGGCCTATATCCTCGTCTACAAGTCGGACAACGTCCGCATCACCGACACCATCTGTTCTGCAGGCTCGCTCTCGGCCCAGGGGACGGCGGTGGTCAGCGTGACCGAGGAACTGATGTTCGAGGACGCCGATACCGCCACCCTGGGCAAGCCTGCCCGTTCCGGCCTGTCGCAGTCGCTCTGGTTCGGCCGCAGCCTGGGCAGCCTCAGCCTTCAGTCGGACAAGGTCACGGTGAAGGCCTCGAGCAAGGGGGTGGGGGTGGCCAAGGTGACCTACGATGCCCTGGCCCTGGTCTATGCCCTGTCGTCGCCGGTCACGCTCAATGGGCAAACGGATTTCTCGATCCTCGCGCTGATCAAGGGGACGGCATCATGATCATCGAGGTCTACCGGGGCGATGGCTTGCGCGAGGGCACGCCCATCGTCGAGCCCCTCCTGTCGGATGAGGCCCTGATCCACCGGGGGGTGGCCGAGATGGACGCCCACGCACACCCCTTCAACCGGGTCGAGATGGAAGTGGTCTTCCGGCCGGGGATTCGGCTCGGCCAGATCGTCGAGGCCACCGACCCGTCCACAGCCGCCCCCTATCGAGCCAAGGTCACCGGCATCCAGATCACCGTGTCGGAGGCGGCCATCGACATGCGCCTCGATCTGGAGCAGCCACGATGACCTTCGCGCTCAAGGAGCTCACCCGCCTGCTCGCCCAGGACCAGGCTGTCGTGGGCTCGGTGGTCGCCGTCGAGGGCGCCCTGGTGCGCGTGGCGACTGAGCGCGGCGCTGTCCTGGCCAGGGTCCTGGACGCCATCGCCGCGGGCGACCGGGTCCTGATCCGCAACGGCCTGGCGACCAAGGCACCGGTGGCCCGACACATCTATCCCGTCTGAATCAACCCTATCACCCATCCCTGGAACCCGCCCCCGTGGCGGGTTTCGTCTTTATGGAGGACCTCAGCATGACCGAACCACTGATCGAGCGTCGCAAGTCGGTGACGCTTCCCCAGGAAGAACTGGAACGCATCCTGGAATGCGCCGCCGCCAGGGGAGCCAAGACGGCCCTCCATGGCGTGGGACTGGATGGTGAGGATGCCGCCCATGACATCCGCGAACTGCGCAATCTGCTCGATGCCTTCAACGAGGCCAAGCGCACCGCCGGTATCACCGTCGTGAAGATGTTGGTCACCGGCCTGGTCCTGGCCGTCGTCGCCGGAACCGTCCTGAAACTCAAGATCTTCGGGGGGCCGCAATGATCGAGACCTTGCTGGGTGGTTTGTTGGGTGGGGCGTTTCGATTGGCCCCCGAGGTGCTGAAGTGGCTGGACCGCAAGGGAGAGCGGAGCCACGAACTGGCGATGCAGGACAAGGCGCTGGAATTCGAGAAGGTCCGGGGTGCGCAGCGCATGGCCGAGATTGGCGCCAGTGCCGAGGCGGCCTGGAACACCGGGACCATCGAGGCGTTGAAGGAAGCCGTGCGAACCCAGGGCGAGAAGACAGGCGTTCGCTGGGCAGATGCGCTGTCGTCCAGTGTGCGGCCGGTCATCACCTACTGGTTCATGGCCTTGTACTGTGCGGCCAAGACGGCGGCGTTCGCAGCGGCCATCAACGGCGGGGCGCTGTGGAGTGTGGCGGTTGTCCATGCCTGGACAGAGGCTGATCAGGCGTTATGGGCCGGGGTGCTGAACTTCTGGTTTCTTGGTCGCGTGTTTGATCGGGTGCGGTGATGGAGGTACCCCAGGTGGCCATTGATCTGGCCAAACGCTTTGAGGGGTTTCATCGGGTGCCGAAGACCGATCCACTGCAGCGGGCGCATCCATACATCTGCCCAGCCGGATACATGACGATTGGGTACGGACATCTCTGCGATCCGAAGCATCCGCCCATCACAGAGGCCGAAGCCAAAGTCTATCTGGCACACGACCTGGTGACCGCGCTCAATGCCACGCTGCGGTACTGCCCGGTGCTGCTCACCGAGCCCGGGGGGCGACTCGCAGCCATCGTGGATTTCACGTTCAACCTTGGTGCGGGGCGGTTGCAGGCCTCGACGCTGCGGCGGCGGATCAATCAGCGGGACTGGTCAGGCGCTGCGACTGAGCTGCGGCGCTGGGTCTACGGCGGCAGCAAGGCACTCCCCGGGCTTGTCTATCGGCGTGAAGCCGAGGTCGCCTGGCTGCTTCGAACAAAGTGAAGCGGATCATGGCAGGAAGTGATTAGCTTCTGCGACCTGCTTGCCTGGACCGACGAGGTGACGAGTCTGATACGGCGGCCTAGACTATTAGGCGCTTCCAGTACGCCGAGATGAAGCTCGACAGTAGCGGCGCGTTGTGCCCGAGAAGCTAATCAGCGCGAAGAATTGAACCCAGGTGCAAGCTACCCACCAACTGCGTGGTGAGGTTCGGCGCCACCTTACGAGGAGGACAGGTCTTGGCATACATCTCCGCCGGTCAGTTGGCGCAGTCGCTAGAGAAGCTGCAAGCGTTTCATGCCTTCTTTGGCATAACCTTTCTGTCGATGAAGCAGACGGGCGTTGCGGTTGGAACCGCGACGGCGTGGGGTGGGCAACAAGAGGAGGCGCTGCTACGGCAGTACTTTTCTCCTGCTGGCGAACCGGCGGGAAAGCCATTTTGTGTGCCTTTCGGTCGCAAAGACCCTGAGTCGTGGTTCTGGAAAAACGCCAAGTACTCCGGCGGAACACTTCAACGCGCCCGCACGACTGACAACTTCCGAGAGGCGTTGGAACGCCCCAGCGCTAGGGAGTGGTCATTCACAGCAGACTACCTCGACAAGCTTGAAGCGCTACTCCCGCACGGCACGGATGGCCACAAGCAGCGTATCCCACTGTTTGACTTGGCTGCGTGGCTCTATCGTCACGAGGCCCTGCCTGAATCACTCGATGACGTCGAGACAAGGTTTCGTGCTGAGTTCAACATCAACGATGCCGAATACACGCGGCTATTTGACGCCACACGCCTGCCTCAGGCGCAGTACTTCGCACCCGAATCGATCACCGAAGAAGATCTGGCGCATCTGATTCACGGCGTGCCGCCGGGACCCTCGATGATGGGGCGTTCTGAGGCGGACCTTGTCCAGCACCTAGAGCGCTGGGTTACCGACGAGGAGGGGCTGACTCTACCCGCTGGGTTCGTGCAGTCCTTTTACGGGGCGCTAGTTGCACAGCGTTTCGTGGTGCTTGCAGGCCGACCCGGCACAGGCAAAACTGCCTTTGTGCGCGGGTTCACCGAGGGGCTGAGTCGCTTCTTCGCCAACGCTGTTTCCTTGGTCGAGGTCAGCGTAGGCAGCGACTTTTCTGAAGCGGATGCCCTTGGCTACGAGAAGATTTCGGGCGGCCTTGCAGCGACAGAGCTGAGCCGCAAGCTATTTCTGTCCGAGAGGCCACGCGACATCTACGTGGTGCTTCTGGACGAAATGAACCTCAGCCACGTTGACCATTACTTCGCGCGTCTGCTTCCCGCACTGGAAAGCGACTCAAAGGTGGAGCTTCCTGGTCACGGCTCGTCCAGCCCGTTCCCGCCTGATGCATTTGTCGTCGGCACAGTGAACTCCTTCCTGGAAGAGGCAACGCGGGTGCCACTGAGCAGTCCAGTCAAGCGCCGGTCAAACATCGTCGAGATGCCGAACACCCTCGGCGAGATCGTCGAGAGCAACGACAGACAAAAGTTTGATAAGGCCTGCGTAGACATGCTCAAGCAGACGAAGGCCCGCATCGACAAGCGCAGCAGGGATGGCTTTGGTAGCGTGCTCGACACGTTTCGGACGCAGAGGCTGAATGCTGCCTTGACGGATGGCTCGGATGTCCGCTCTGCGGCATTTAGGGACCTGCTGTGGGGCATTTGCCAGGTCTGCGCGAAGAGCGAGGCGACGTCGTTGACTTTCGGCGTCGTGCAAGACGTTCTGGACTACGTGGCCATGTCAGGCCGGCCCTGGAAAATCGCGTTGAGCGAGCAGCTGGCGCAAAAGATTGTTCCGCAGCTCAGCGGGCCTGCCACGGTATGTGAGGAGCTGCTCACGTTCGCGACTGCCGCAGACGCTGGCGCGGGCGAATTTAGCGCCGCCATCTCGGCGCTGCAGGCGCTTCTCCGGACCAAGGACATCGGGACCGGATACGTCCTCTTCAGGTACTGACCAAACCCAGCGCGTCGCGCACGTAGCCATGTACTGCTTCTGTGCCGCCCGCCTGCTGGAAGTGGCTGGCTCGTATCGGTAGCTCAAGCAGTGCGTTGCCCCCAGCGGCAATCACGTTTGCCGCAGCGGCGGGGCCAGGGAAGATGATGCCGCCGCACTTCGCGGCAAAGCTGTTCAAGTAGCCCTGCATCTCAAACAAGTCAGCCTGAGTAGCGTGACTGGCGACGCCATCAATCTTGAACTTTGCATCCAGCAATAGCACTTGGCCCGGATTCGGGCCAACCAGCACGACGTCGGGCCGCTCGTCTGCGGACCTGGACGTCGCATCGCGCCAGGATCCCATTACGCCTCTCGGCGGCTTGGTATCGAAGAAGAGACGCCAGCGCTCGGACTTCATGGACCATCCTTGTGGCGAGCGCTTTCGCAGATCCTTGTCCTGGGAGAAGTAGTCGAGACCAAGGGCATTGCCGACAACGTGTGCAACGAAGGTTTGATAGATCTCCCAGACGTCTCTGACATTCGCACGAATCGACCTCGCATAGTCAGTGCTATCCGCGATGTCGGCACCATACTCTGCTTGCAGGTCACGCATGCGACCGTAACGCCGATCCGTACGCTGGATGGTTGAGGGCAACACGGACGTCGGCTTGGCACCAGGCCGAACCAGGATGTTGCGGAACACTGGCAGGCTTCGCAGCTCCTTAACCAGTTCGCCAAATCCTTGCACATCGCCCCTTACTGCCGGGGCAACCACCATGGCGAGGTCTTGGCATTGGCTCGTGAGCACCTGCAAGAACGCCGCAATCTGCGTATGTTCCTCAAGTTGCGACTGCCGTTCCCTGGTGTAGACAACCACGCGCGACGGCCAGTAGCTAGCTCCAGCGACCTGGATGGGCCCCCCTTCGGTGCGCTCGAGCAGATGATGCTTCTCTCGCAGAAGTCGGCTGGTCTGCGCGACGGACAGCCCCTTGCTGCGTAACGACACTTGGCTTGACCGAACATAGCTTGTAGCAGGCCGCTTATCGATCGAGCGGGCGAGGCGTTCAATCTCGGGTAGTCTATCGCGCAACCAGGAGTAGTGAATCTGCGGAAGCCGAACCTTTCTCGTGGTGCCGTTGGCAGCCATGTACGTGAATTGGCGCCTATAGCCGAGATATGAGTTTGCGCAGACCTCGGCCATCGACCGGACCTCGTCCCAAGTAGCCTTTGCTGTGCGAGTTCGAAAATCATAGGTGTAAGCCGCGCCTGCTACCAGTACGCTTATGCGATGAAAGCCGACCTGGTTCGTCAGGTCAGTGCTCCAGACTGCAAGCTTGGCGCTTTGATGCCATGAAACCGACACCGGCGCATCGTCGAGTTCAACGGACGGACGGCTTGTCGCGAGAATCGAAGCAAGTACAACGCCTTCGAGCACCTCCGCATCGCTGGCGCCGGGAAACAATTCCAACGTCATCCCGGCCTGCTCCAACAGAACGGCCGGGGCCTGCGTCACGCAGTAGCCCTCGCGGTGACGAGCTCGCCGAACTCTTTGCGAATACGCTTCGCGGCGAAGTCAGCGTACTCCGGCTTGATCTCGATGCCGATAGCTTGGCGGCCGCTCACTAGGGCGCTCACCATCGTCGTGCCTGACCCAACAAATGGATCAAGAACGGTACCACCCTCGGGGCAACCGCATGCCAAGCAGCGGTCAACTAGCTCACGGGGATAGGGCGCGAAGTGGGCACCGGGATTCTCAGGCCTTGCAACAATCTTCCAGATGTCCTCTTCGCCTTTGAGCGCCTCGCGCTTGAAGTAGTAGCGTGGCCCTTTCGAGAACATGAAGATGTTTTCGTGAGTTCTCCAGGGTCGGTCGTGTGCAGTCGGCTCCGGCAGCGTTCCTGGACGCTGCCAGATGACAGCGCTACGCAGCGTCCACCCATCTTCTTGCATTGCAAGAGCAACCCGCCAAGGGATTCCTATGAGGGACTTTCGGGGTAGGCCAAGCCCGGGCCCATCGACTGCACGCAAGTGCCGCCGCATCATGTTGCGGCCGTTGTGCTTTTCGTCGGTGCCGTGCGGCTTGCCCTTGGCAGAGTAGTACGTATCTCCAAGGTTAAGGAACAGAGTCCCATCTTGCATCAACACTCTCTTGAGGTTCGAGAAGACACGCACAAGCGCCTGCACGTATCCATCGATTGTGGATTCGTGTCCAAGCTGCCCATCAACTTCATAGTCACGCTGCCAGTAGTAGGGTGGACTCGTGACCACGCAATTGACGTTGTTCACCGGTAGATTCCCGAGTGCCACGTTGACATCGTTATTCAGAATATTCCAACGTAATTCATCCTGCGTGACTCCTGATAGCACTCTAGTCTCTATGCGTGGCTGTTTTTGTTGCACATCAGGCGCCGGCAAATCCGCTTGTGTGTTGATGTCATTGGCTCCGCTGCAGAGCCGTGTGACGGCGCTCTCAGGTACTCGCACTTGGCCCTGCGTTCCAATGCGGAACGATGCCAACTCACCATTGCGGACTAGGCGTCGAACCGTGCTGAGGGAAACCTTCAGGTGAGCGGCAACCTCTTTGAGGGTAAGGTTAGGTTCAATCACAGAGGACTCTTACGGACGACGGCTAAATATGTTCAAATGTGTTCATATGTTGTCATTATGAACTATTATACCGTCAGCGCAACTCCTAGTTGCCTTGATCCCTTCGTGAATCTCCCCGCCAGGACGACGACATCGGCATCTTGGGCAGCGAAATCCGGCCGGTAGGGTTCGAACTCGGAATGCAGGTCACTGAGCAGGTGGATTTTCATGCTGTAAACGGTGTAAATCGCTGCAGGGACCGACGCGTAGCTCGTCGCCGTCGAAGGTGACAACCCTAGCGCCGCGTTGCCGCAACCCGGCGGCTAGCGCGCCGGCCTGCGTCGTCTTGTAGGTGGCTGGCAGCTCGGTGAGCCAGACTGTGCAGCCCCCATCACGCGTCCCCAGTGGGGGGACGCTCGACGAGTTCCACGAGCGCACCGTCGGGGTCACGGCAGTACACGAATCGCATTCCGAGCTGCGGTTCGACGTCCTTGGTCTGCGGCGCGGACTGAAACCACACTCCTGCGTCGCGCATCCGCGCACTGATAGCATTGAGGTCGTCGACCAGGAAGGCGACATGCATGCATCCCGGCTGATTTACGGCTGGCAGGTCTCCGTCCTTGACCGGCTCGACATAGTGCACCAGCTCGATCCAGTGGTGGGCTCCGCACTGCAAGAGTGCGCTGTTGACGATGGCGTCGGGCAGGCCGACAAGCCGGCGCATGTATTCGCGCCGTGAGTCCCGGCGCACATAGAGAAGCGTCAGGCCGAGGATCTCGCGATAGAAGGCGACAGCGCGATCAAGGTTCCGTACCGAGACACCGACATGGTGGACCGAGCGCGCAGCCATGGTCAACGGGCCACGTCCGCCGCGTGCGAATGGCCTCGGACGATGCGGCGCTCGCTGCCCGCACCGACGACTCCGCCCGCGTGCAGTACGTCGGTGTCGAAGATGAGCATCGTCCCGGGCCCACCCTCCAGCGATACGCTTTCAGCCAGCCGTTCGTCCGGTTGGATGATCGGGATGTCGCGCACCCGCACTCCGTTTGAGAGATGCGCGAGGCGTCGTGCGCGGCCCTCGCGATGTGATCCCGGGATGCATGCGAACGCGCCGTTGGCCGCCACGGTCGCGCGCAGATAGACGTAGAACTTCAGTGCGTGGATGCGGTCGAAGTGCAGGCCTGTCACTGGCGTCGGATGCGGCAGGTCGTGGGTTAGGTAGATGCCGTTGATCACGTCGGCGGCGTCGCCTAGGTAGTCGTGCGTGACGTCGCTCACCAGATCCGCAGCGAAGAGCCGGGCAAGCGTCGGGAACCGGTTCGGGTCGAGTTGGGCTCGTCGCAACTCAAGCGCGCGCGAATCTGTGTTCGGCCGGTAGTAGCGCACGGCGGCACGGGCGGCGAGTTCAGACGCGAAGAGCGCGTCGAACTCCGCGTCGAGGGTCTGCACGTCCTCCAAATCTAGGAATCCGGGCAAGCGCGCCACGCCGTAGCTCTCGAGTGACTCGAGCACGTCGCCTGGGTTCGCGTCCTGCACAAGGTTAAACGGAAGTGAAGTCATGCGCATATCCGATTCGCTCCGCTAAGGCGCCCAGCCGTAGTTCGGCGATCTCAGCCAGCTCCTGGTGTGTGAGGCGCGGATCGAAGTGCTTCGGCAGCGATGCCGCGGCCGCCAGGGCCCACTGGTCGACGGCGTCGAGTCCGATCCACGCGCCGAGATCCTCGAGCGTGCGCTGCGGTTCGCGCAACAAGTGCTCGAACGCGATCACGTGCTCGCGCCCATCGTCGCGACGTTCTGACAGCCAGCGGTCGTAGTGCAACTCGACCAGTGCGCATGCCTCGTCGAGCGGCATCGCCACCGCCTGCGACTCGGCCAGGGAAACTGCTGCCGCTGCAGGATGGCGCAGCACCGAGACTAGCCTGCCCTCGGGATGGAGCGCGCGGGCAAGCGATCCGTACAACATGTTCGGCCCGTGCTTGTCGCAGCAGTGCGCATGTCCCGCTGCCGTGGCGACGGCGTCGACAAAGCGGCGGATCACCTCCAGCCACTCCTCGCGGGAGAGCCACTCGACGAGGGGCAGTGTGCCGTAAGCCTCGATGAAGACGTGCCGGGTAACGACCTCGGCGCTTAGCTGCCGCAACGGCTCCGCAGCTGCCGCGCCGAGCCGGCGTGTCATCGCCTGAGTGAACGTGAGGTAGGCGATCGCCGCCTGACGCGGGAGGAACTCAGCGCGATCCTCGACGGCGGGCAACAGGTCGGCAAGCGCGTCCAGCAACAGCGGAGGTGCCGCGCTCAGCAGGCCGACGTGAGGGTGGAGTGTGAGCAGCTTCTGCACGGTGTCGCCTCCCGACCGCCCGGGTCCACAGCCGATGAAAAGCAACGACCCCATTCGCCTACCTCCCACGCACGATCGCGGAGATGATGCTCGAAGGCTGCCGTGTCGGTCGCCACCCGAGCAGTTGATCGAGTCGCCCGCAGTCCAGCAGAGTCGGTGGAGTAGCTGCGGGCGTGTGCTCCACGGGGGTGCCGAGCTCGCAGGCGACGGCGGTCACCCACTCATCGAGTGCTACCTGAGGGCCAGCGATGTTGAGTGTGCGCCCCCACGCGTCGTCGCGGACGATCAGGCGCTCGACCGCCTCGACCAGCTCCCAGACGTCGAGAAAGTCGACGCTCTGCCCACCGCCGTGACAGACGATCGGCGCGCCCAAAGACGCCGTCTCGACCATGCGCTGCACTGCCGCCGATGCGTTGAGGCGGCCATTCGGAGCAACTCCGACAAGAACGGTGGCGCGCAGGGTAAGGGCAGCTCGCTTGGTGGCTGCGAGCGTGCGCTCGGCGGCGAGCTTCGCGGCCCCGTAGGCGTCGGCTGGGCGCAGCTCGTGGTCTTCCGCGACGGCCTGTGCAGGTGCCGGCGCGTAGACCGCACGCGACGACAGCGCGACCACCCGGACATCCGGCGCAAGGCGTTCTAGCATGTGCTCGAACGCGGTTACGTTAGCACTCCAGAGCGAGCGTCGGCTTCCCCTGATGGCGCCCGCAGCGTGGACGAGCACATCACCACCGATGGTGCCGCGAACCGCCTCGAGCTCACCCTCGATCGCGTTGACCGTATGGCCCGCGCGGCGCAGCGCAACGTCGAGACAGCTGCCCACGAACCCTCGCGCACCGGTCAACGTGATCTGCATGTTATCTCCTCCACGCGGTAGCCCGACAGCTCGCGGTAAGCCACGAGCCCGCGTGTCACGGCTGCTTGCCAGCCAGCGCCAGCCGGAGCACCGGCGAGGATGTCGAGCTCGTTGAATCCCATCTTGGCCCGCGCACCGGTCAGGCCGGTGCAACGGAAGTTGATCTCGAAGATCACGAACGACCCGGCGGCGACCTGCTTAGCCTGCACATTGACCGGGCCGCGGCAGCCAAGCCCGGCGAGCTGATCGGCCAGATCTGTGACGAGGGCGGCAAGCTCGCGCGGCAGCACTGCGACCGCCTCGACCGGTACACCGTCGCGCAGGCGATTGCAGGTGATGGAGACGTCGCTGTGTCCGACGATCGCCTGAGCACTGAACTCGTCGCGCTGCTCGAGCGTGCACGGGATCGCTTCGCCCAGCGGACGCAGGTACGGCTGGGCGATCAAGGGCCTCAGGGGCGCGGCGAAGGCGTCGAGCATCGACGACTCGTCGTGGACCAGCCGGGCGCCCCTCGATCCATCGCCGCGGCGCGGCTTGACCACCAGCGGGTACCCGGATCCGCGCGCCAGCTCCACCGCGTCCGCGCCGGTCGTGGCGCAGCGCGCGGCGGGGAAGCCGAGCTCGTGTAGCGTCGCCGCGACCCATGCCTTATCCCGGCAGCTGCGGGCGAACGTCATATCGCTCCCGGTCCAGGTCGCACCGAGCTGCGACAGGTCAGCCGCGATTTCGGCTAGCGCCAGGATGTCGTCATCGCGCCCGGCCAGGACGAGCGCGGGACGCTCGCGCCGCACGATCTCCAGCACGGCGTGTTGGAAAGCTCCCGCCTGCGACGTAGGAGGAACCTCGTAGACATGTGCGAATGACACATCCGCAGCCGCGACTGTGGTTGTCGCGGCAATCACCTCGTGGGTGCTCTCCTGGGCCGCCTCGCAGACAGCACTCGCCACGCCGCTACCGGCGCTAGTGACGAGGATCCTCATGTCATCGTCTCCAGCTGCCGCGCCGCTCGCAACGACGCGTATCGGGCATCTCCGTAGAAGCGCCGTGCGGCGCGTCGAAAGTGCGCGTCCACAGGCGACTTCAGCGGCCATGGTTGGTCGGGAAACCACAGCTCTAGCGCGCGGCCGAGATCCAGGAACGAGTCGTGCGGAAAGCGTTCCGCGAGACGAGCGACGAGCCACTGGCTGATCGTCCCTGCTTCGAACAGGAACAGCCGCCGGCTTCCGTCCCCCGCGTACGAGAGCTCCTCGAGCGCCTCGTGCCGTCGGGCATACGTGCGGAGCGCGGGCAGCACCGGGTCGGTGAAGATCGAGCCTCGCGGCCGTTGGTCGGGCCATGATGGGGCAGGGGCGAACGTGAACCGTCCTGGGCTCAGACCCCAGCGCGCGCCTAGATCGCGCAGCTTCGCCGGGCCGAACACGACGACATGGTACTGCGCGGCCACCTGCGGCAGCCGCAGGATCTCCTGGGTGACGACCCCAAGCACCGGCATCTGTGCGTACGTCCACGTGTGCTGCCACAGCTCGTAGCGGTCGAAGAGCTCGCTGTAGCAGTAGTCGGCATCCCAGTAACGCTGCAGCCGGGGATCGGTGTGGACGGGCATCTCGATGCGTGGCTGACGCAGCCTGCGGGTCAGGTAGTCAAGAGCAAAGCTAACGCTGGATGCGCGCGCCGTGACGATGTCGTTGAGGATCTCGCCGAGGTAGCGGAGGTAGTCCGCCCGCGCCTGATGCGTTTTCGGCCGGCCGGCGGCAGGCCCCTTGAAGATCATCTGGTCGCAGCGCCGGTAGTCCTCGGCCTCGAACCTGCCGGTGACCAGCAGCGTAAGATGGTCCCATATGCCATGTGTACGCTTCGCAAACACTACGCGTTCCCCGCAGGCAAGCGCATCGATGTACTTGCGGCAGCTGTGCGAGCGGACGTCTATGTGGCGTACCGATTTCATCGGGCCAGTGGTTGCAGCTCGTTGCATACCCGCTCCACGTCCGCCTCGGTCATCGTGCCATCAATTGGAAGGCAGATGGTCGTCGCGGCAGCCCGCTCGGCGGCGGGGAATCGTCCCTTCAGCGCCTCCGGCCGGCATAGGTACGGGAAGTACTGGCGCGCGTGGATGCCCTGGTCGGCCATTTGCGCGACGGTGGCCGTCGCGTCGCGGCCGAAGCCACTCTCGTCGACCTGGATCGGGAAGAACGCGTAGTTGCGCCCAACCTCGGGCTGCGGTGGCATCAACCGGATGCCGGGGCGGTCGGCGAGGCGCTCGCGGTAGTGGGCGTCGACCTCCCGGCGCGCCGCGATCTCGATGTCGATGACGTCGAGAAGGAGCAACCCGATCAACGCCTGGATCTCGTTGAGCTTCGCGTTGGTGCCCAACTCGTCGAAGCCGTCTGGCCCGATACCGTGGTTACGCAGCGACAGTATCCGCGCACGCGTCACGGGATCGCCAATCGCGACCGCGCCGCCCTCGATCGTGTGGAAGATCTTGGTGGCGTGGAAGCTTAGCGCAGAGGCGTGCCCGAAGTCGGTGATTGGCCGTCCCTGGAACGTGACGCCAAATGCGTGCGCGGCGTCGTAGAGCACACGCAGCCCGTGGCGGTGGGCCACCGAGTCGATTGCATCCACCCGCACCGCACCTCCGAACAGGTGGACCGGCGCGATACCGCACGTGCGTCCAGATATCGCGGTCTCGATCTGCGCTACGTCGAGCATCAGCGTGTCGGGCTCGATGTCGCAGAACACCGGTGTCGCGCCGGCGAGCCTTAACGCGTTGACCGTCGCCGGAAACGTGAAGGGAGTCGTGATGACCTCACCGGTCAACCCGAGTGCGATAGCGGCGAGCTGCAATGCGCTCGTGCCGGTCGAGGTCAGTGCAAGGTGTGGTGCTCCCAACCGCGCGCTGAGACGCCGCTCGAGCTCCTCATGGACGGGGCCGAAGTTGCTGACCCAGCCGCGCGCCCAGATGTCCTCGAGACCTGGCCACAACTTCTCCAGCGCAGGGAGCTGCGGGCGGCAGACACGCAGCGCCTTCTCCCATGAATCCATCACGAGGCCGACTCCAGGATCGCGTCCATCGCGTGCCGCGTCTGGTCGTCGAGCGTGTGCCGGCGGCTAATCGGCTCGCGGATCAAGGCGCTGGCGAGCGCCAAAAGCGGTTCGTGGAGCGTGAGCCCGGCGAACCCAAGCACTGCGTAGAGCGTCGCCTGCGGCTCGCGCACGAGTTGCGCGTGGTCGACCTCGAGGAAGCGCACGGGGTTCAGACGCGCCTTGATGCGCTCCCACCGCCGGAAGTAATGCCGCGTGTACGCGGCGGCATCGATCGGGTCGCGAGGCCCCCAGGGCCGCTGCGTGTGCGAGAGCGCCACGTCGAAGGGGTCGCGCGTCATGACGATGAGCCGGGCGTCCGGGCAGACCGTGAGCACAAGCTCAGCGAACTGGGCATTACTCGGTGTCTTCTCGCAAATATGGGTGACCTCGGGAGCCGCTTCCGGTGCGTCGAGCAGCGCGCTGCAGAGTTGCTGTAAGGCAGCATCTAAACGCTCGCGCCCGATCGCGGGCGCGTGTAGGCGCGGTGGTGCCTGCGAGCCACGGATCGCCGTGGCGCCGATGGCACTGCCGAAGCAATCGAGCGCCGCGTTGACACGCGAGGTGTCACCGAAACCGTCACGAATACGGCGCCGGAATTCATCCATCAACCTGGCGCTGCGCACCGGCGCGTAGAACGGACACTCGGCGGCGAGCGAGGGCCGCAACTCGGCAATCGCCTCCCACAGGCGGCTCTCGCCCGGAACCACCTGCGTGACGGCTGGATGGCTGCAAAGGAGGCGTTTGAGGAGCGTAGTACCGCACCGCCCGTGTGCACCACCGACGAACAGTAGCTCTCGCGTGCCGACAGTGCCTACATCACCCGTAATCATAAGCGCATTTATACATAACCCACATCGGTATCTACCAGATGTAGATAACGGCCGGAGCGTCGGGGCCACCTATCTCGTATGCAGTCTAGCCGACTGGACAGCATGGCTGAGCAATGAGCCAATCCGTTGGGCATCAGCAAGTCTAGACTGAGCCCCCATTGAGACTCGCACGCGGTTACGAAACTCCTGGACCCGCACGTTATGCGATGCCAATTCCTCGACAACACGGTGAGCTTGCTCGGTGGATGCAAGTTGGACGGTGAGGATGTGCGAGCGCAGTTCAGGGTCGGTGACATCATCCAGCGTGCTTGTGAGCGGGCTAAGATGCCTGCGTAGGCGCTCCATGAAGTGCCTGACCTCTTCCTCGGTCTTTGCAGCGTCGCCAAAACGCTCGGTCAGCCGGTTTATCGCAAGCGAAGTCTGTTCCCACTTACGGATGTCCGTGGTTGGAAAGTCTAGTGGTTGTTCTGGATGGATCGTGTAGCCGATTGAATATGGTAGTCGCTCGGATCGATCCCTGAGGGCGAGAAATCCTGTTCCCGCTGGCGCACCGATGAACTTGTGGAAGCAACCAAATACATTAGCCTTCAACTGATTTCTGGGTTGCCAAACACCTATTGCCTGGGCCGCGTCAATCAGAAGCTGATTTGGGCCGCCCTCGAATACTTCGCAGATCGCGTCAATTGGGATTCGCAACCCCTCCTCATAAGCGACATGTTCGAGGACCACGATAGCGCGTTGGTCTTTAGTAGCGGCAAGGAGTGCATCCGAAATGCGTACTGCAAGTGTTGCCGCATCAATACCCGGCGTAACTAAATCACGTAGGCACACCATGGCCGAGGTGAACGCCTCTCCTCGCAACCCGGAGATGATTCGCGAGGCGGATTCAATCGCATGCACCACATTGGGATGCGCAAGGTCGGTATAGAGAACAACATCAGCCTCAGGCGCAAGTGCAAGGATGCCTGCCTCGCAAGCAGCTGTTGCTGAGGTGGTGAGTGCGATGTCATGTCCGTTTGCATTGACGTGCTCCTCGCAAAATCTGCGGATGTTCGACATGGCCGAATTAAGTGTGGATCGAGCCCGCGAAAAGTTTGAATAATCTAAATGTCAAGTCCCGCCTGTTTGTAAACGCGCTTGACGAATAATTCGGGCTTATCCGCCTGCCACTTTTTCAGCGCCTGTATGGGGGTTTGATGGTGCAAAGCCCTTTGTGGGATGTGATGGTTGTAGATTTTCAAATAGTGCTCCAGTGTCGTTTCCAACTC
>JAUXXW010000069.1 GCA_030684775.1 Pseudomonadota bacterium | reverse complement strand
TAGTGAGTCTCGAGGTAATTCAGGCCAATTTTTTACGCCCAGGTCTGTAACCAATCTGCTGGTGGCTGCAGTTAATCCTCAGCCCCATGAGACCGTGCTTGATCCTGCATGTGGTGCAGGAGGATTCTTGGCGTCGGTTTGCGCACATCGTCAGCGGCATGGCGTACCTATTGAGAATTTGGCAAATGGTTTGTATGGGATTGACAAAGACTCTTATCTTGCGCAGCTGGCCAAAGTTCATATTTCCTTGCTGACTGGCGGGCATCCAACTGTCGTGATTGGCGATAGCGTCGCACTTCAGAATGGATCTAAAAGCCTGCGCGAATATCTTCCACCAAAAGGCCTTGATGTGATTCTCACAAATCCCCCTTTCGGTGTGAAAATAATCGCAGCCAACCCAGAAGTAATATCGACTTTCGATCTTGCAAAAAAATGGACAAAAAACAAGAAGACGGGTGCGATGGAGCCTGGTGATAAGGTCTCTGCTAATGTGCCTCCCCAGGTTCTTTTTGTTGAGCGCTGTTTATCCTTGCTGAGGCCGGGCGGTCGACTTGGAATGGTTTTGCCTGAGAGCATATTGTCAAACAAGTCCTATCGCCACGTAGTTGAGTATTTGCTGCTGCACACGGAAATACACGCGGTTATGGGGATGCCGGAAGCCTTGTTTAAAACTTCCGGGAAGGGTGGCACGCATACAAAGACATGTCTCCTTGTTGCAACCAAGAAGTCTGATGGAGAGAAGCAGCCCGGAAAGATATTTATGGCGGAAGCGAAGTGGTGCGGGCAAGATTCTCGGGCGCGCGTCATCCCAAATAACGATTTGCCAGAAATATTGCAGCGATATGAATATTTTAGGGAGCGAGGAAAGATCAAGGAAACGAGTACGCTTGGATTCTTAACCGAGACAGATCAAGTCACCGGTGGGGTTTTGTGCCCTCGCTACTATGACCCTCAGGCTGAACACGAATTGGCTGGACTTGAGAAGACTCATAAGTTACTAAAAGTTCAAGACCTGATTGCGGAGGGTGTTCTTTCTTTAACCACCGGTGATGAGGTTGGCAAGCTATCTTACGGTACTGGTGCAATACCGTTTATAAGGACATCCGATATAAGCAACTGGGAGATGAAGTCCGACCCTAAGCACGGGGTCTCAAGAGATATCTATGAATCCCTTGCTAAAAAGCAGGATGTGCAAGCTGGGGATGTGCTAATGGTGAAAGATGGAACCTATTTGATAGGAACCTGTGCGATTGTCACTGAAGCTGACAAAGAAATACTTTATCAGAGCCATTTGTACAAAATCAGGGTTAATAAAAACGGCCACGGGTTAAATCCTTACCTGTTGCTTGCAATGCTGAGCTCGTCGGCTGTTCAGAAGCAGATACGGTCAAAACAGTTTACACAGGATATTATTGATAGCCTGGGTGAGCGAATAAATGAACTCGTTCTACCTGTTCCGTTGGAAGGCGTTACACGTGATTTAATAACTGAACAAGTTAGACAGTCAGTTGTTAAGCGCGGCGAAGCAAAAGAGCTTGCAAGGAAGGCGCGAGATTCAGTTTGCGGCTAAAGCGAAGTTCAAAAAAAGGGGCGCTAATTGCGCCCCTTTTTTATGCTGATGGGAACAATTCAGTTTTTCTTTGGAAGATGCCATCAAGCAGTAGATTGGTTTCTTCTATGGTTAGGTCGCCCTGGATTCTATTGCCATCTGCCGATTGCCAGCAAACGTTATCACCCCTATGCCGTCCCGCACGTTTCAGAGGGTGCTTGTGCCCAACCTGATATTCGGCCTTTCCGTGAACGGGATCGCCCGATAGTTTTTCGAAGTCGAGGACTTCGTGTGTAACTGGACACCGGCTAACAGTTCGTCCAGTTACAATAAGTCCAGCTGCTTCGAAAGCGGCGCGAGTAGCTGCGGGGAAGTTTTGGAAACAAACCAAATCTTCATAGAGTTTACGCTCAACAGACCAGCATTCAGTCAATGTGGCGTGTTGAAAATCATCAGCGAGAACCTCCCAGCGCTTTGCTCGGTTCGTCTTGTCTTTGCCAGTGAGCGCACGATCTGTTTTGTATGTTTTTGTTTGAATTTTGTCGAGAAGCTTCTTCTCAAGAATTTCCTTTATTAGAGGGCGCGCCTTGAGAAGCCAGTCAACATCGCCATTCAAAACCCATGACACGTTTTCTCGCGTATGAACCGGGTTTGCTTGCGGGTTTGTATAATCGAAAACGGATTCATACGGAACGCTGGAGGACGCGTCAAGACTAACGATTTTTTGGGCAACAGATGGATCCTGCGCATTTTTTGCAGTAATTTCTGTCAAGCAGTGTGTAAACGCTGAGAGGCATGCTTCGAAGGACGATGATCGAGGATCATTTCCAGGTTGAAAGCTGCCCCTTACTGGCTCAAACGAGCCATTTTGAGGCATGAGAATGTCACCTGGCAGCCATCGAGTCTTCATCTTCGTTGAGCCAACTTTGAGGTTTGTGAGCTCAATCAGAAATGAGAATCTAATTAAATTACCCAAAACTAGTTTAAAGACTTTCGCCGGAAGGGCTGCTTTTGCTTCTGCCAATGCCGATTCAACAGCTGATGAATTTTGGGCAAAAGTCTTTGCAAGGATCGCATCTCGAATCTTGACCACAGAATAACTTTTCGTACTGCCAGCAGTTTTCTGGCCACCAAAAGCATCGCTTACTGTGTCTCGCTCCTCTTGTTCCAGAAGGTCCCTGATTTCTTCTTGTAGCATCTAATTTCACCAAACTGTTGACAATTTGCTGATTTTATAGAACAAGTAGAATGTTGAATAGAGCGGAACGAAAATGCATCAGTGGGTCTTAGCAGAAAGAAGTCTGGCTTCTGCTTCTCGTCGGGTCGCCAGTCCCGGCAGCACTTTTCCGCCGCCATAGACCCAGCGCCGTAGTTCCATCGTGGCGGCAGTCCAGTCCCGCTGATTGATCCGCCGACGAAACGTCGATGTCTGCAGCCTCCCCGCGCCGAGGTTGAATGTGAAATCCACAACGGCCGCGAGCCGTCTGTCCGGTTCTGTGGCCAAGACAGGGCAGTAACGCAGCGTAGCGTTCAACGCCGTTACAAGGTCTCGCGCCAGATAGACCTCAGCCTCTGCCTCCGTGATCGGCGGGTGCGTCGGATCGCAGAGGTGGCCAAAGCCGATTGTCATGTACCCTGCTGGGCAGACATATGGGTGCGCTCGGCGCAGCGGATCCGCCTTCGGCACCCGATGAAACCCCTCGAACCGCTTGGCAAGATCGATGGCCGCTTGAGGGACTACAAGTGTGCCCATCGCTCTCGCCTCCTGATTAGGCCAATCGCCGTAGCCGACACGCCGAATATCTTGGAGAGGTAGTCGTGCGTTTCATCGGCAGCGCGGATGCGCTCGACTTGCTCAGTTGTGAGTCTGGCCGAACCATTGTGCTCGCCTGCGTTCCTGGCTGCCCGTCCCTTGGCAACCATGTCAGCCATGTTGTCGGCCTGGGTTCCAAGGAACAGATGACTTGGACGAACGCAGCTCGGGTTGTCGCAACGATGACAGACGAACATTCCTTTTGGAATCGGGCCGAAGGCAAGCTCGTATGCAACGCGATGTGTTCGGAGTTGCGCGCCGTCCTTTCGCTTGATGAAGCCGTAGCCTTGTGAACACTTCGCGCCGCCCCAGTTCCAGCAGCCGTTTTCATTAAACACGATCTTCTGTAGGAAACGATATCGGATGGGCGTTTCTGGCCTCCCTGTCCGTGCCATCACCGTCCCGCCTTCTCATATGTTCTCGAGATGAACCAGAAGTTCAGTATCCCCGACAGCAGCGCCTGATCCGCTGCCGTCCACGCAGCGAGCAATGCTGCACCGAAGCCGACACCGGTTTGTACCGAACCGACAAAGGTCGACACCTTTACCCCGGCATACATCAGCACGAAGAGATAGGTGACCACCGGCCGCACCGTGGTCGATAGCGCATCCGCCCACCTCACGCCAGACGGCCTGCCTTGTGAAGCTACAGCCTCTTTCAGCGCCTCGATGGCCCCGGTATTCCAGGCCGCTTCGGCACTCTCCCCGATCTCGGCCATGCGTTGCGCGCCACGGACCCTCTCGAATTCCAGCGCCTTGTCCTGCATCGCCAATTCGTGGCCACGTTCGCCCTTGCGGTCGAGCCACTTCAGCATCTCGGGCGCCAGCCGAAAGGCCCCGCCCAACAATCCACCCAACAAGGTCTCGATCATTGCGCACCTCCGAATATCTTCAGCTTCAACACGGTGCCGGCGACGACGGCCAGGACCAGGCCGGTGACCAGCATCTTGATGACGGTGATGCCGGCGGTGCGCTTGGCTTCGTTGAAGGCGTCCAGGAGCCCTCTCAATTCGCGGATGTCGTGGGCAGCGTCCTCTCCGTCCAGGCCCACACCATGCAGGGCGGATTTCGCGCCTCGCGCGGCGGCGCACTCCAGCAATTTCTCCAGTTCCTCCTGGGGTAGCGTCACCGCCTTGCGGCGTTCGATCAGGCGTTCAGTCATGTTTCTGCTCTCCATAAATGCAAAACCCGCCACAAGGGCGGGTTCCAGGGATGGGTGTCAGGGTTGATTCAGACGGGGTAGGACTTCCTGGCGACAGGCGCCCGGGTGGCCAGGCCATTGCGCAGCAGCACCCGGTCGCCGATGGCCAGGACATCGAGGAACCGGGCCATGACCGCGCCCCGTTCCGTGGCCACCCGCGCCAGCGTTCCCTCCAGGCCCACGACCGAGCCCAGGAGAGCCGTATCGGGGGCGAGCAGGCGCCGGATCTCCTGCAGCGGGAAAGTCATCGTGGCTGCTCCAGAGTGAGGCGGGTGTCGATGGCGGCTTCGGTCACCGTGATCTGGATGCCGGTCACCTTGGCGCGGTACGGAGTCGGGACGGACGGATCGGTGGCCTCGACGATCTGGCCGAGGCGCAGTCCTGGCCGGAAGACCACTTCCAGCTCGATCTGATTGAAGGCATGGGCGTGGGCATCCATCTCGGCCAGGCCGCGTTGCAGCAGGGCTTCGTCCGAGAGCAGCGGCTCGACGATGGGTGTGCCCTCCCGGCTGCCGTCGCCGCGATAGACGGAGAGGATCATGTCTTTTGCCTCATGTGGCAGCCCCCTTGATCAGGGCCAGGATGGAGAAGTCGACCTCGCCGTTGAGGGAGACGGGCGAGGCCAGGGCATAGACCAGGGCCTGGGCCTCATAGGTCACCTTGGCCACGCCCACACCCTTCACCGAGGATTTCACGGCCACCTTGTCGGACTGCAAAGTGAGCGCGCCGAGGCTGCGGCCATACCAGACCGAGGACGCCAGGCTCGAGCGCGCGGGAACGCTCAGGCTCGCGGTGTCGGCTTCCTCGAACATCAGTTCATCGGTGATGGTCACGGTGGCCGTCCCCTGGGCAGTGAGCGACCCCGCCGAGCAGATCGTCTCGGTGATGGCCACGTTGGCGGACTTGTAGACGAGGATGTAGACCGTCTCACCCGGGCTGAAGGCGGTCTTGCCGCCGTTGAGTCCTCCGGGACGGCTGTCCACCTCGGCCGAGAGGTGGCCGCCCGTCCCCTCGGGGCCATCGGGACTGCCAAACTGCACGCGGATGGTGGCATTCGCCATGGGTCACTCCTTCAAGCGTCGACCAGCACGAACTGGACTTCTTCGTCGGCGGCGAGCGCCACGCGCCAGTCCAGGGTGCGGGTGGTGTAGGTGAGATCGAGCAGGCTGTAGCCGGGCACTGCCGCGATCAGGGACTGCCCCTCCGCCGTCACGGCTCCGAGATCAGCATGCCGCCAGGTGTGGCTGACGAGGCCCAGGACCGGATAGCGGGTGCTGGCCCTGCCCTCGATGAACTCGACGACTTCTCGCTCCGGACGGACTACTTCGCCCAGGGCGGCGATGACCGTCGCCGGATGCCCGGTGTGGGTGAGCAGTACCGGGCGGCCGCTGGCGAGCTGGTTTTCCAAATACACGCGCAGCGTCCCCCGGTTGTCGTCCTCCGGATCCACGACATACTCGATGCGGTCGCCGGCACTTCCGGTCGCTCCCTCCTCGTTGGCCAGGGTGACCCGGTTGTAGCCCCGCGCGGGCGCGATCCGGGCGCGGCTGGCCAGGACATCGGCATCGAACAACGGGTGCGCCACCGCCGCCTGCCCGTAGCCGGGAATGCTCACCGGATGCCGCCGGCGGCAGAGCACCGAGCCGTCCGGGGCGCTCTCGACGATGCCGCCGATGGCGGCGACGAGACTTCGGGCGGCGGCCAGCGGCGTCACGCCTTCCAGCAACAGGCGGCCGGCGGGGATGAGCCAGTCCGGCAACTGCCAGTCCACCGGGTCGATCAGGTTTTCGACCGCCTCGCGTGCGGATACCGCCTCGGGCCGGTAGAAACGGATCGTTCCCGCGAAGGGGGCATCCAGCAGCGCCAGCGGCGAGATGGCGGTCACCTCGTAGCGCTGGCTGGTCTGGGATTCCCGCGACAGGGTCTTGCCATCCACCATCAGGTGGAAGGTTTCCTGCCCCAACAGCACGGTGATCGCATCGCCAATATCGATGGCCGCGAAGTCGGCCAGGGCCGCCAGCTCGACCGAAGCGATCCAGACCGGGCTGTCCTCGTCGCAACTCAGGGTGGCCTGCAAGATCCGGAGCGTCCGGCCCTGCCACAGCAGTTCCGGCGTGTTCACCACGGCCTGAAGATGCTGATCGGCGAGTAGCGACCAGGAGGCCGTGTGCCGCCGGACGACGGGATTCACATCGGTCACGCCATAGCCCAGCGCATGACAGCCGGTGATGGCCTCGGTCAGCCACCAGGCCAGCCGCATCGCTTGCCGGCAGGCGCCGAGATCGGCATAGGGCACACGGTGCCGTTTCCGCAGGACGGCCACTTCGCCGGAGGGGAATTCGAACCGGCCCCGCAGCACGGCAACCTCGCCATAGGGCCAGGTGCTCCGCAGCCGTTGGACAGGCACCTCGTCATACGGCCAGGACATACACACCCGATGCCGCCTCGCCTCACCATAGGGCAGATCGAGCCGCTGCCGATGCAGCCGGGCATCCCCATACGCCAAATCCAGGTTGCGGCAATGCAGGCGCAGATCGCCATAGGACGCGAGGCAGCGCCCATCCAGGCGCAGGCCATAGGGCATCCGGAGTGCCCCGGCAAAGCGCAGGGTCCAGCCAATCTCATGCTGCCAGGCCCGGTTCCGGGCGAGGTCCCAAGTAGTGGCATTGCTGGCGAAGACCTCGGTGGTACCCCAGGCGGCGGCGAAGCCCCGCCGCAACACCACCGGCCCGCCCGCCGCGTGCAGGCCCGCCCCTAGAGTGATGGAGACGGCAAATCCGATCGTCATTTCACGATAAAGCTCGCCGGGGCCGGCACGGCATAGGGCTGATCCCACTCACCGCCGACGAAGCCGATCCAGCCGGGTACCACTTCCTCCAACTGGGCATAGCCGCTGGTCAGGGCCAGCACATGATCCAGTTCGCCCATCACGCAGGCGGTGATCCAACTCCCCGGCGCGGGGAAGACCGGCACCGCCATGCGCGGCAGGGGGGAAGCCGCATGGCGCTTGCCCACGGGCGTGCCGTTTCCCAGGGGCGACCAGGTCTGCATGGACTGCGGACTGCGGTTGCCGCCCGGATCGCAGCCATAGGCCACATGGAAGGTGCCCCAGGCGTCGCGCAGTCCATAGCGGGCGCACAGGCCGGGGTAGCGGTCCGAGGCATAGCGCCGCGATTTCGTGGCGGCAAGTCCCACCCGGAAGGACAGACCGGAGGGGCTGGCCGGATCGGCGATGGCCCCGTGCAGCCACCACCAGCCTTCCCGTCCGTCGGCGGCGAACCACAGCGTGAAGGCCTGATCGTTGGGCACGGCATAAGAATCGATGAGCCACTGCTCGTTCACCCGCGCCTGCTGGTCGAGCGCATTCAAACCGAAGACGACGCGGGCATACAGGGCTGCGAAACTGCCCTGGCCATCGAGGCGCAGCGCCCAGTGGGGTGTGTCGTCGTCGAAGGTGCCGGCGGCCACGCCGGCCGGCAGCACGTCGAAGTCGCTGGCCGTGTCGATCTGCACGGCGAAACCGGCCTCGGCGAAGCCTTCCTTCAGCAGGGTGAAGAGCCCCTGCACGGCCGCCGCGCCGAACTCGCCCGGCGCATATTCCTTTTGAAAGCCGATCCTCGGCATCACGCACTCTCCCCATGAATCGCCAGGGAGGCGACATCATTGGCGAGGCTGCTGGTGCCGGCAGGCACCTGGCGGCGGTACCAGACCGGGATCGCCGCCGGATGCGTATCGAAACGCATCTGGTCGTTGGCCTGGAAGGTTCCACTCCAGGCGGCGGCCTTGAGGGTGAAGTACGGCGTGCCGGTGGCCGGGTTCTGCGGCGCATAGTCGGCGCTGATCGAGCCGATGGCCGGCAGCGCCCCTACCGTGGTGCCGGACACCGTGAAGGCGCTGGCGCTGGTGAAGGTGAGCGTCCAGGATTCCTCGATGGCTCCCTTGTTGTGGGCCACCAGGTTGCCGACCGTGACCGAATCGAAACTTCCCGCGGCGCTGGTGAGCGCAAGGTTGGACCAGGCCCCCGCCACGCTCGCCTGCTGGTAGACCGCGCTGACCACGGTGGCTTGGGTGCCGTAGGCATTGGCCAGGGCCGGCGAGCACTCCAGCGTGGCGTAATCCGGCCCGTAGGCCACGCCGGTCAGGGTCATCCACTCCTCGTTGCCCGCGCCGCCGGTGCTCGGCCGATCCGCGACCCGCACCAGGTCGCCCACCCGGAACGGCTGCAGGCCGGCGTACTCGGCGTTGTGCTCGCACACCAGCTGGATCTGGCTCGCCCCGCCGCTCAGCGGCGCGAACAGGGTGCCGAGGCCGAATTGGCGTAAATCCGGGCGGCCCGCGATCTGGTCCTGGGTATCGGTCGCCGTGCCGATCTGGAACAGCACGAAGTCGCCCGCGGGCGTGGGTGCGTCGAGGAACAGACGCACGTTCAGCAGCGCTGCGTCCTGGGCGCTGTGGAGATGGATGAAGGCCTTGCGCCACTTCACCGATCCGGCCCCCCGCTCGGACTGGGAGACGTCCGGAAAGAGGTTGTTCTTCACGCCGGAGACCAGGAGCGAACTGGCCATGCGGCCGCCGTTCTGCGCCGGGATGGCGTCGGACTGCAAGGCGGCGGGCCGCCAGACGATTTCAGAGTCGAGGATGGGCATGGGGATTCCTACACGGTCATGAGTTTCAGGGTGGCGAGGTAGTAGTCGCCGGGCTGGGGATGGGCGAGTGCCACCAGGGGCTTCGCCTCGAAGGCGGGTGGGTCCTGGTGGCGGAACATCACGGGCAAGGCCTGGCCCCGGATCTCCAGGAGGAAGACCCCACCCGGGCTCGCCGCCCGCAGGGCCAGCGCCTCCACCAGGGCGCGGGTGAGCCAGCCGGAATCCGGTTCGGATTCCAGGGTGACGGGCAGGCCGGCGCTGTGCTGGCCGTAGAACACCACCAGTGATCCGTCCAGAGCCCGGCGCACGGTCTGGGCCACGGGCTGGACGGCGAACTCGTCGGTCCAGACCAGGCCGTCCGGGAGCAACAAACCGTCAAAGCGGATCATGGGGAAATGGTTTGGGTGCGCCGCGCCGGGCTGCCCGGCACCGGCAGGTAGTCGAAGCCACTGCCATCGGCGCGGCGGCGGCGGTTGTTGGCCTCGTAATACAGTTCGAGTTCGACGTTCACGGTCGGCGCCGATTCGCTGGCCAGCTTCCGGGTGAAGGTGCGCGGCATATCGATGTCCCCCGGCACGCAGAAGATCTGCTGGGTCTGCACCGTCCCGTCCGGCCAGGTCATGCGCATGTATCCCCAAACGCAATCGAAGGCGCCGCAAGGGAGACCAGCGAGCGGGGCGTAATCCACCACCCGCAACTGCAACTGGTGCAACCAGCGCGGCGAGGCGGTGAAGGTATCGGCCACCGACCAGCCGGCGGCCACGACCCGGGCCGTGCTGTCGGTGTCGGGGTGGAAGGCGTCGCAGCCATTCCAGGACAGGGGCAGCCGCAGGACGATGTGCGGAAACCAGCCCGAGGGTGGGTAACCGAAGTCCACCCCACCCTGCGGGATGAAGCGGAGGTCCACGTCCCGGTCCCAGTGGTAGACGGGACGCTCCAGGGTGAGCCGCAGCTTGAGGGTCTCGGGCGTGGTTCCGGGAAGGGCTTCGATGCCGATGACGCCATCCTGCTGGAACAGGCTGTAGTCCTGGATATTGGCCGGAGCGAGTTCCACCTTGCCCTGGAGGCAGTCGGGCAGCGGCACGGTCACTTCCACGGTCTGGCCAACGGCCGCCGGCCCGGCCATGACTTCGGGCAGCACCCGATGTGGCGTACCGGGACTGTTGATGATCCGATGGCGGGCGACGATGGGCCGCGATTCGATGGTGCCGACATTGGTGATGCCCAGGGTCACGCTGCCCAACGTCTCTCCGGTGGCAGCACTCACCCGGACATAGGTGATGGCGGTCGGCAGCGCCCGGAAGACCAGGTCCTCGATGCAGCCGGGAGGCACGCGGTTCCAGTCGAACACCGGCGGCGGCGACGCCCACCAGGGGCAGCCCAGGTAGTAGCACTGGAAGTCCGAATAAGCGCCATCTGGACTGACCGCCGTCCATTCGTCCAAGAGCGCCCCGTTGCCGGCCCTCTCGGCGGTGACGTCGAGGCGGATGGAGGCCACTTCCAGGTCGATCCCCACCCCGCCCTCCGGGTCGACCCCGTCCGGGATGGGCAGGAAGCGGTGGCCCAGGATGCGCACCGCCGCCTTGACGTCCTCGGCGGTGAGCCGCAGATCCCGCAGCGCCAACGGATGATCCGGATTCAGGTTGGCGTTCACCGGCCGCATCGCTAGTTTCAGGGCGTCGAGGTCGTAGGTAGCGCTGACGGACTTCCAGAAGACGGCGCGCGGCACGGACACCGGCGGTGCCTCCGGATCCACTACTGTGGGCAGGGCCTCGGAATCAAAGGGGTCGCACGGCGGCCGCCTGGCGCTCGATGGGCGGAAGCGCACATTGACCCGGCTCAACAGCGCCAGGGTGGGCAGGCCGGCGCGGCGGACCGCGAGCGTATCGAGCCCGGAAAGCACATGGAGCCGCAGGCCCACCGTTTCGCGCTGTTCGGTGAGGCCAGCCTTGAGGCAGTCCTGATATTCCCGCTCGGCGTCTTCCAGGGCGGCCGTGTAGGACTCGTCCCACTTGCCGAGCAGCCAGTTGCGGCCGTAGTCGGTCATCTGGCCGCCGTACTGGTTGAGGTAACCGGGGACCCACTCGAAGCCGGGCGGCGTGCAGACCCCGTACTGCGGTTCGCGGCGCACACAGGTGCGGAAGGTCATCGGCACGGCGGATTTCATCCTGCCCTCGACAGTTCACGCAGGGCGGATGCCAACTGCATGGCGGTGTCGCGCGAGGACTGGACGGTGTGGGTGCGGCCGCCCAGATGGAAGCGCAGGTCCACCACGTCACGCGCCGGGGTGGAGGATATGCCGTCTCCCATCGCAGCTTGGGCCACCGCATGGGCCACCGCGCCGCCGGTGGCGAAGCGGAGAATGTTGGGAAGGGCGTGCGGCAGGAAGCCGGTATTGAGCGCCGCGAAGAAGCCCTCGCCGAATTTGCGAACACTCGCCGCCCGGATCACATACTCGCCGTGCGACAGCAGCGCTGGCACCGAGTCCGAGGTTTCTGTACCGGGGCCGAGGATGCGTCCGGACAGCCTCCGGAATCCGTCCGCGATGGCCTGGCCGCCCTCGGCGAACCGCTCGATCAGGCCGCCCTGAGCGTTGGTGGCAACCTTGGCCACATAAATCGTGTGGCGGCTGCTGGTGGGGCGCGTCAATTCCGCCAGCACCGCGCGGTAAGCCCCAAGGTCGGGCTGCGGGGTGTGTTTCGCCGTCGTCGGAGCTGAGAGCACCGCGCGGGCATCCTGGGCGAACGACACCAGTTGCGCACGAGGCTGGTCGAAGGACACCAGCGCCGGGATCTCCACCCTGGCCGCCGAGAGCGTGCCCTTCAGCTTGTCGATGTCGGCCATCACCTTCGTGGTGTCGGCCTCGACCTGGGCGACCAGGGTAAGGTTGCCCGCGTCGGTTTTGAGCTTTGCCAGACTGGCTTCGGCTTCTTTCGTGTCAGCCTGGATGGTGGCAACCAGCCGCTGTGCGACCATGAGTGCCTGCAACTTCTCGATCCCGGCTTGCGCGCCCGAGAGGTCGACCTCGAGTTTCAGCTTGTCCTGGGACAGCAACTGGCCGCGCAGTTTGCCGAGTTCCTCGGAAACCGAGGCCAGAGCCCGCTTCGCTTCGTCGGCGCCGGCCCCGGCGGCGGTCGCCGCCTGCTTGTGGGCATCGCCCAAGCCCTTCAACGCCGCATCGGCGATGCCGGCCGATTCCTTGATCTGGCCGATGGCGGTGGCGGCGGCCTGACCCTCGGACACCATCGTCTGGGTGACCGTCTTGCCGTTCTGCTCGACCTGGCGGGTGACGGCGGAGGCGGAACGCTCGGCCAGGGCGACGGATTCCTCGGCGAGCTTGCGCGCCTGCGCGTAATTGCCGGCGTCGAGCGCCGCTTTCGCCTGGGCCTGCTTCTCGTCGATCTGGCGTAGCCGGTCCTGATAGGCGGCGTAATCGTCCAGACCCTTGCGGCCCAGTTCACGGATGCGGTCTTCGACCGAGAGTTTGAGGTTGAGCCGCGCTTCCTCGGCCGCCTTGGCGGCGTTCAGGTGCCGCTGCTCCTCGGCGATCAGCCGGTCGACGGTGCCGCGATAGGCCGACTCGATCTGGCCGTAGAGGGCGATGCGCGCCTCCACCGCCTGGCGCTCGATGGCGGCGACATCCTGGCCGGCGGCGCGTGCCAGAGCGACCGCCTGGCCGTAGGAGGCCTGCCAGGCGGCTTCCATCTGTTTCGCGCCCGCCTCCACTGCCGCGAGCTTCTCGCGCTCGGCGGCGAGGAGATTCTGGGTCGTTGTGCTGATGGCAGCCGACTCGGAGCGCGCCGCCGATTGGGCTGCCGCTTCCTGGCGTTTGTAATTGCCCTCGACTTCCGCCACGCGCGCATCCCAGACCGATTTGATGTCGGCGGCGACCTGTTTGTAGCTGGCGCCCAGTTGTTTGACGGTCTCGGCGGCATGCTTGGTTTCCGCGTCCAGCGCCTGTCGAATCGCTTCACCGGCTTGCGTCGCCGCGCCCTGGATGGCGCGCAGCGCGTCGGCGGTGCCCGGCAACGCCGCCTTCAACCGTTCGGCCGCCAGGGCGGCGAGCATCATCTGGGTCTTGACGCTCACCGTGCCGGTGGCGGCCAGTTCCGTCAGCGCGGCATCGAGTTGATCGATCTGCGCCCGCTGCCGGGCCAGTTCATCAAAGGCGGCATTCGTCTCGCGGATGTCTTGCACCGCTTTAACGAGCCCCTTGCCCATCTCCCACACCGCCACCGCCGCCAGTATCGGCAGGAATCGGGTGAAGGCGGCCTTGAGAAGCGCCACCGATTCCAGCAGCCGGGCCGCCGCCGCTACCCCCTTGATCGCCAGCACCGCGACCAGGACCTCGCCCAGGGCGCGCATCACGGCCAGGATTTCATCGCCGTGGCTGGCCAGGCCCACCAGGGCGTCGGCCAGCCGCTGCAAGGCGGGCAGCGCCGCCTCGGCCACCCGCATGGCGATGCCGGAGAGTGCTTGCTTCACCGTGTCGAGGGTGTCGTTGAACTTCTCGGCGGCCCGCGCCGTGTCGCCGCTGATCTCCAGGCCAAGCGTCTTGAACTGCTGCTTGAGTTGCTCGATGCCGGCGCGCCCCTGGTTCAGGAACGGGATCAGTTCGACGCCGGCCTTGCCGAACAGCTTCACGGCCAGGGCGGACTTTTCCGCGCCATCCGGCATGGCGGCGAAGGCATCGGCGAGTTCCAAGAGCACGTCCTCGGTGGGCCGCAGTTGGCCGGCGGTGTCCCGGAAAGACACCCCCAGGCGTTGGAAGGCCTCCAGGGGCTCCTTGCTGCCACTCGCGGCGTCATACATCGAGTTCGCCAGCTTCTGCATGCCCTTGGCCAGCCCCTCCAGGGACACCCCGGACTGCTCGGCGATGGGCTTCAAGAGCGACAGCGACTCGACCGAGATGCCGGTTTTCTGCGACAGCTTGGAGAGGTTGTCGGCGGTGTCCAGCGCGGCCTTGCCGGCGGTCACCAGCCCGGCGACGGACAGCGCCGCGCCCAGCCCGGCCAGCACGCCATTGATCTTGCCGGCGACGTTCGACAACCCTTCCAGATTGGCCTTCACCGAGGCGAGCGCCGCCTTGGTCTGGTCGACGGCCGTGATCAGGATTTGGGCGCGCTCAGAGGCCATGGATCTTCAGTTGTTCGAGAATGGACGTGGACAGCTTGGGCAATTGCGAACGAACGAGGCCGGGCAGGTCGAAACGGCCGCGCAGGGTCACGCTCGGCACCAGCACGGCGATGGGAATCTCCTGGCCGCGCTTGATGGATTTCGCGCCGGTACGGCCCCGCTCGGCGCGCTTGAACCGGCGCAGTTCGGAGGTGTTGTCCTTGATGTTTTCGGCCATCAGGATGACGCGGCCGTTGCGCTCGATGAAGAAGGCGTTGCCGGCGCGCATGAGGCCGTCGATCACCCGCTTGAAGGCGCGGCGGCCGATGCGCTGGTGCTCCGGCAGCAGCGGGATCAGGAGCTTGCCGCGCTTGCCGGTGATGGTGCCGCCCTTCATGTGCAGGCCCAGCCAGGCAATCTTCGAGCCGATGAGCAGCGCCGGGAACCGTTCCGGGCTGCCGGCGTAGACCTTGGCACGCATGGACTTGAGGAAGCCCGCCTTGCGCACCTTGAACGCCGACTGCATCTTGCCGCGCGCGGCGTCGGCCATTTCTCGGCCGGTTTTAGCCATGGCGGACTCCACCGCCTTGCGGATGGCCCGGCGCTTCTCCGGCACCCAACTGTCGAGCCGCTTCGGGTCGAGCAGGCCGGAGGTGGTGAGGGACAGTTTCATGGCTGGAGTTCGCGCAGGAGGGATTTGATCTCGGCGGGGCCGCCGCGCTGCGCGGTCACCATCAGCGCGAACCGGGCGGCGAGTTCCAGGCGTTCCCCCTGCTCGATGGCTTCGAGAAACGCCCGCACCTGGGCCACCGTGTAGTTCAGGACGTCGGGGTAGCGGTGCCCGTGTTCGACGAGACGCTGGAGCAGCGCGCCCCAGCCGTTGCCACCACGGTCTCCACCCGCGTCGCCACCCGCGCGAGGATGGGCGCCAGGCGCTGGATAAAAAAATCGGCGTTCACCTCGAAGACCGCCTCGCTCAATCGAATCGCCTCGTCTAGTTCCCGCGCCGCCACCCACTCAGGTGGTTTGCGGACGGCCACCGCCAGGGCCGAGACCAGGTCTTCGCCGCGCTCGCCGAACAGGGCGAGCCAGTCCACGTCCTGCGTCAGATGCTGGGCGAAGGGGCGGATGGCGCGGATGAAGACCGGCAACTCGCCAATTTTCAGAGGGGTGATTTCCACGGGCTCGCCGTCGATCTCGATGACAGCCGGCTCGGGTACGAAGGTATCCAGGGTCATGGTGTTCAACCCACTTGGACGATCTTGCCGTACTGGCCAAGGACCGCGTCATAGGGTTTCGTCGAATCCGCCAGCAGCGAGCCTTCCAGTTCGAACTTGTTGTAGTCGTTGGAGATCAGCGCCAACTCCTTCAGCGGATCGAAGGCCACCCGATAGAGTTCGACCAACACCCGCGCGTTGCCCTGGGCGGTGTTGAAGCCTTCCAGGCGCAGATACCGCTCCGGCAACGGCTGCGTGAAGATGCCGATTTCGGAAACGTCGCCGAAGGCGTAGCTGGCCTTGAGCGGTGGCGTGAAGCCGCTGGCATCCAGAAACTGGAGCGCGCCGAAGTCGACATCGGCGGTGTAGTGCGTCCCCAGGGCCAGGGTCGCCGGGGTAGCGGCGGAATCCTTCACCACCAGGCTGGACACCTTGGGGTGAGCCAGGAAGTAGCGGTCGCCCACGACCGGAACGGTACCGCCCACCGGCTCGTCGGTGACCGTGCCGCCCGTGGTGGTGACATGGGTGCCATAGAGCGCGAGCGCCAGGTTCTCCTTGGTGAATTCCTCGATGGCCAGCGTGATCGTGGCCGACTTGCTCTTGATCATGCGGTGGTCGAGGGAGCGCTGGCCGGACTGCGACTCGTAGTGTTCCAGCACTTCGGTCTTGAGGGCGAGCTTAAGGTCGGCGACGTTGCCGGGGCTGCGCACCTCGACAGGCAGTCCATTCGGATCGCGTTTGCCGAGATAGACCCGGCCCTGGAAAGAGGCATAGGTGCTCATTGGGATTGCTCCTCGGTGTGGGAATGGGGTTTGGGTTTCGTGTTCTGCGGGACGATGGAGACACGGGCGACACCGGTGTCCACCAGCCATCGCGCCAGGTCGTCGTCGAGCGCGATCACCGCGCCGGGTTGCTGCGCAACGCCGGCGTGGGTGTGGAGTTTCAATAGTTCAACGTGCATGGTTCATCCCTGGGTAGAGAGGTCAGAAGCGAGGGTTCGGTAGGTGATCTGGTAGCGCGCCGGGATCCGGGCCGCCGTGGCATCGGCGTCCTCCACATCCCATTCGCAGTCCAGTTCCCGGATGCCGAGGGCGAGGCCACCGAGATTGGCGTCGGCGAACAGCGCCGTATGCGCCGCCACCAACAACTGGTCGGCGATATCTTCAGGGGCCGCGCCGACCTGCTCCCGCGCCAGTGCGTCGATGCGCACCACCAGTTGCCGCACGACCCGGTCGTTGGACCGTTCGACGATGCTGTCCGACTCGGGAAACACCAGCAGCGCCGGGGACTGCTCACGCGTGATGCCGGTGGCCGGCGAGCGGTGAAAGGTCGCGCCCAGAGACTCGGCGACAGGCAATAGCAGGCCCGCCACCGCTTGCAGGCAGCGTTCACGGATGGAATTCATGGGTTTCCCTTCTGGGGGTCATAAAATCGGCACATCGCGAACAGGGAGGACGTCCCCGTGGTTTATGTCCCGAAGAAAAAGCACCGTTCAAGCCAGAGCACGCCCTGCCTCTACACCTTGAAGATCGAACTCCACCCGGACGTGATGCAGCCGCCCGTATGGCGACGTCTGGTCGTCGACGGTCGGGTGAGCCTCGCCAAGTTGCACCACTTCATTCAGGCGGCGATGGGCTGGACTGATGCCCACAACCACAGCTTCGAAATTCGCGGCAGGCGCTATGGGCCGCTAAGCACCTCGGAGATTGCGTGTGAGGACGAACGCAAAACCAAACTCAACGTTCTTTTCCTGACGGAAGAGCAGTACCTCTATCGCTACGACGATGGCGACGACTGGGAGCACGTGATCACCGCAGAGTCCTTCGAGGTGGTGGACCACGATCCTGCAGGCGTTGCCTGGGTAATCGACGGCGCGCGCGCCTGCCCGCCCGAGGATGTGGGCGGTGTCCACGGTTATCACAACTTTCTCGAGACACTGCTTACCCAGCCGCACAGCGACGCGGCCCAGGAACTGCTTCTTTGGGTCGGCGGTGAATTCAACCCTGAACTGTTCGACCGCCGTGCGGCCAACGCCACTATTCAGCGTTTGATCTGGAACCGCTGGGGCGGAAAGTAACTACAACCGGGTAAGTGTGGCGCGGGCCTCGGTGCCATCGCCCGTCACGCTGATTTCTCGAACCCGATAGCTCCTGCCGGAAATCCAAAGGGTGTCGCCAGAAGCAAGTGCAGGCAGTTGGCTCAGGGGATAGCGGATGCTGTAATTGCGCGAGATACCCAGGCCATTGAGCACGTCCTCATCGGGTGCACGGAAGTCGACCATGACCTCCGTACTTCCAAATGCAGCCCGCGTGAGCAGCCCGGACCGGGCTGCCGCGTCATACAGGGTTTCGATGGTTATCATTGTTGTTTGTGAGTTGGTTCAGAGACATGAAAAAAGCGAAAACGGCGGCGGACGCATTGGCATTGGAGGCCATCCCCAACATCGGCCCGGCGGTTGCCGGGTACCTGCGCGAGGTCGGCATCCACCAGCCGGCGGACCTTGTGGGGCAAGACCCCTACGTCCTGTTTCAGCAGTTGTGCGGGCAGAACGGGGTCAATTACGACCCGTGTCTGCTCGACACCTTCATCGCCGCCACCCGCTTCATGGCCGGCGACCCGCCGCAGCCCTGGTACCGCTACACCAAGGAACGCCAGAAAGCGCTCAAGACATCGTGACTTTCACCAGCATCGCCGGACGGTGGCACATGGGCAGCGGGTTGGACTGGGTGTGCAAATCCGTACCCCGATCGAACTTGCGCGGCTCCTGCTTGGCATAGAGCGGTTGGCCTAGCGTGTTCACCGTCTCGTTGAAGTCGGCCGGCGCGAAGTAGGTGGCGAAGGTGTCCACCGTGCCCAGGGGGAAGGCATGGCCTTCGCCCTGTTCGATAAAACGACGTGTGACAGTGCCGTCCGAGGCTTCGCCGACGTATTCCTGGAAGGTGATGCCGGCAAAGGTGAACTCATTGCGCATATCTGAACGCAACGCATTGCCGGTTTGCCAGTTCTCATAGGCCTTCTCAACTTTGGCGTGGCCCGTGAGGGCATCGAAGAATTCCGAGGAGACCAGGCACTTCGCACCCGTCATGAATTCACCCTGAAGCATCTTTTCCATATGTCGCTTCAGGCCAATGCAGACCTTCTTTACATCCAGTTCAGTGTTGGTGAACTTGAAATCCACCACCTTGGGCTGGATATCGAACTCATCGAAGAGGTCAAAAAGCTCCGAACCGTCCGCATCCAGAATCACGCCCTTCAAGGCGCCCATGCGCAAATGTTCCAGAGTGATGGCGTGTTTGTTCCGCATGGTTTGCAGGTGCTCGACCATGACGTTGGAGATGGACTGCAACTCGGATTCCATACCAAAGGCGCGGATGCCCTGTACTTCCTCCGGCAGCACCACGTCCTCATGTGGGATGTGGGGAATGGAAAAAGCCCGCAGCTTGCGTTTGCCGCGTTTGCCGACGGTGCCGGGCGAGCCCACCGGCAAGGTGGGCAGCAGGCTCAGGACGCCGTTTTTCTCCTCGACAGATATCTGGCGGAAACGTACCGGCTTGGCCGGAAACAGGTTCATCTGGTCCATCAACCCGTAGTTGTTGGGCAGGATGTTGATGGCGGTGGACAGCGCCGACATGGAGAACGCCGGATTGTCGAAGGGATTGTTCATGGGCATGGTCAGATTCCTTTCCGGACGAGGATGCCCAGTGCC
>JAUXXW010000107.1 GCA_030684775.1 Pseudomonadota bacterium | reverse complement strand
GGTACGGCGTGCGGTTGTTGGGCACGCTGCGCTTTGCCCAACCTACGTGTCTCATGCGCGCGTCGGGGTGAACCCCGCGCGCGAATGTGTTGTTCTCGAAGAAGGGAAACAGGCTCATGACAGCTCAACCGTAGGTTGGGCAAAGCGAAGCGTGCCCAACAGGTACGGCGTGCGGTTGTTGGGCACGCTGCGCTTTGCCCAACCTACGTGTCTCATCTGTCGATAGCCGTAGGATGTGGTGAGCGCAGCGACCCGCATCGACCTGGCACGCGCGGCTACGACTGAACCGGACGAAATCCCCCCCCGCCCCCCTTTGATAAAGGGGGGAGTCAAACCCACCGCGCGTGGCGGAGAGGTTCCCCCCTTTTCCAAAGGGGGGCAGGGGGGATTTAGCGACGCGTCTCAGCACGACCAGCATCCACTCAGTTGTACTTCGCCGCCCGGGCGATCAGCTTGTCGATATTCGGCTCGCTCATGTTCCAGGGCATGCCGGGGTGCAGGCAGCTGGCGGTGCACTTCTCGGCGGCCTTGACCAGATCGGCGAATTTCGTCCCCTGCGGGTTGATGACGATGGCTTTCTTGTCGCTGTTGTAGGCGAAGGTCTTCGGCGCGATGGTGGTGCACTCGTCGCAAGCGGTGCACTCCGGCGTATCGATGTAGACCCCGTCACCCTGTGGCGCAGGCGTCTCGCCGGCCTTTGCGGCGGCAGATGCAGGCGAGGACGCCGGCGCTATACCGGTGCCGAAGCCGGCCAGGCTGGCGCTGATTTCGCCCAGCAACTCGGCGCGCGCCCGCTCGGCGATGGCCTTCTCGTCCACCTCGGGCGTATTCAGGCCGGCCACGTCCTTCAACTGCTGCCAGAACTGTTGCCGTTCCTCGCACGAATTCACCAGTTCCGCCGAAACGATGACGCGCATCAGATGCTGCTTCTTGTCCACCGCCCAGATGTAGGGGAACTTGCCGTCGCGGTCATCGACGCCGAGCTTCAGGAAATCGCTCAGCAACACCATGTCGTCGTTCCAGGTATCCGGCGGCGCCTTGCGGAACTGCTTGGCGAAACGGCCCTCGCCCAGCGCGAAGTCGGCGAAGGTCATGGCCAGTTCCATTTTCTTCTCGCTGCCGTCCTCCTCCAGATAGGTCAGGGTGTAGGTGGGCCACTCGGCGTCCATCGCCGGGTTGCCCTCCAGGCTGACGCATTCGCTGAAGGTGGTGCCCTGGTCGGGGTCGTAGCGGAACAGCGGGTAGGCGCGCGATTCCACCGCCAGCTTCGAGCGTTCCACCGACATGTCGTCGCCGACGCCGTGTTCCGGCGGACACACGGCATAGATGTTGAACAGGGCCGGGCGGCGGGAATTGAGGCCGTCGATGTAGCTCTCGATCAGATGCGTCGGGCTGGAAATGGCGCTCTGGGCGACGAAGGCGGAACGGTGCGCCATGCCGATGACGCTGATTTCCTTGCGGATTTCCTTCTTGCCGTGGTCCTTCTTGCCGTAGGGCGACATGTCCGCCACCTGGCCGATGAAGCCGGAGGTGCAGGCCTGGCCGCCGGTATTGGAATAGACCTGGGTGTCGACCACGAGAATCTTTACCGGCATCCCGGTCATCAGGGCGCGGGAGAGGTTCTGGAAGCCGATGTCGTACATGGCGCCGTCGCCGCCGACCGAAACCACGGGCGGGCACAGATGCCATTCTTCCTCGGAGAATTTCTCCCAGTTGAAGTAGGTGAACTCGGCGTCATGCACGACCGGGTTATAGCCGCCATTCAATTCCAGCTCCGCCATGCGCACGGCCTTGAAGCCGTCCGCCATCTTGGTCATGTGACCCTCGAACAGACCCATCGCCACCGAGGGCGAATCCTGGAACAGGTGCGAGGTCCAGGGGAACGGGTAGGGGTTGTACGGGAACGTGGCGCCCCACACCGAGGTGCAGCCGGTAGCGTTGACGATGCCCATCTCGGCGCGGCCGCGCTTGGTCGGGCCTTCCACGTATCGCCATTTAAGGTCTTTCAGGCGCGCCAGCAATTGCGTCACCCACTTCAGCCACTGCGGGTCGATCGGCTGCGCCATCTGGTCGGCCATCAGGCTTTCCGACAGGTTGGCCAGGGTCAGATCGCCCCCCTGGTGCGCGGCCACGGCACGCATCATGGCGCCGGTATCGGACAGGTTCACCGATTCGGTGAGCTTCATGCGCAGATGCTTTTCCAATCCGTCGATGAGGCCGTCCAGTTTCTCCACGAAACGGGCGACACGCGGCTGGATCAGGGCGGTGACCGTGCTGGTGAAGATGTGGATGGCGGTTTTCTCGCCGCAACCCAGGCAGGCGCCGTCGCCACAGGCCATGCTGCCGTAGTTCTTCTTGTCCAGCAGCAGGGTTTCCAGGGCACCGATCTTCTCGTCGAGGTCATCGATGCGGCTGAATTCCGCGGGCGTGGTCGGCAGGTCGAGCCAGAAATCCCATTCGCGGCGCAGTTGCACGATGCTGTCGTCGGTCTGGGTGACCATCTTCAGGGCGTCGTCGTCACACACCGCCACGCACAGGGCGCAGCCCTTACAGGTGTAGGGGTTGACGGTGATGGAGAAGAGGCCGCCACTGCCTTTGCCTTTCTTTTCCTTGTTGGTCCAGTAAGGCTTGGTGGTGGCGAACTGGAACTCGCCGATTTCCTTCTCCAGGAGGTGGTATTCCTCCTCCATCGCCGCGTTGCCCTGACTGGCGTCCTCATGCATGGCGTCTTCGATCGCCCGCTTGAGCAGCGCGCGCACGTCGAGTCCGTCCTTGTCCAGCACACCACGCAGCTTCTTCTCGATGGAACGCGCGCCCTTGCGCAGGAAGCGGGTGATACGGCCACCCATTTCGATATTGCTGATGGCGGTGCCCAGCACGTCGCCGACGGTGGTGACCAGGCCGGGAATGGCGGAGTCCGGGCATTGCGTGTAGCAGTTGCCGCAGGCGGTGCAGTTTTCCGCGCTCCACACCGGATGCTCGAAGCGGATCTGGGTCATGTCGCGATACACACCGGTCATGGCCGGCAGCACCGCCATGCCCATGAACGGGTCGGTGAGGTTGTCGGAACCCTTGCCGGAAATATAGAAATTGCCGGTCTGCTCCCAGAAACGATGGGTATCGGCGGTCTTGCTCAGGGCGCCGTCATTTTCCGGCAGGCGCTTCAACATGATGGGCAGCGAGGCCGTGGCCTTGAAGCCGGCGGGTTCGCGCGCGCCGACCTTTTTCGCCTCGGCGGGAATCTCGTGGATTTCCGTGTAACCACGCTTGACCACGCGCAGGTTGTCGTCCACCACCCGCTTGCCCTTGCGGCCGAACTTGTCGTTGAGCTGGTTCTCGATCGCCTTGAACAGGGTTTCCTCATTCAGGCCGGCGCGCTGCTGCACATCCGAGGCGTGGAAGAAGGCACCCTGGAAGGCGATGCCCTGCATTCTCAGTTGCAGGTCGGGGTTGGAGGATTCCTCGCGGGCGATGGTGAAGGCGTCCAGATAGAACACCTTGATGTCGTTGCCGGCGATGTATTTCTGCACATAGATCGGGAAGGTGGCCCAGACATCGGCGGCATCCGGCAGGTTGCTCTGGATGATGAGCACGCCGTTTTTCTTGAGGCCGGCCACCGCGTTGGTATGCAGGAACACCTGCGGGTCGGGCGAGAGCACCACGTCGACATGGGTGTACTCGCAGTTGACGCGAATCGGCTCGGGCGCGGCGGAAAGGAAGTAGGTGGTGGGCTGGCCCTTCTTCTCGGAACCGTACTTCGGGTTGGCCTTGATGTCCCAGCCGAGCAACTCGTACAGGGTCATGGCCAGGTTCTTGCCGGTGGTCACCGCGCCCCAGCCGCCGACCGAATGCATGCGCACGGCGATGGCTTTTGCCGGCAGCAGGTTGGGGTTCTCCGAACCGCGCAGCGCGAGTTCCTTGATCCTCGGATAGGCGGCGAGGAGTTCCTCCTGATGGATCTCCTGCTTGGGGTTGGCGGCCTTGTCGCGGAGGAAATCGATGGAGAGGTAGTAGAACTTCTTGTGGGCACCTTTTTCCAGCATGTTCTCGACGGCGGCGACCAGGCCTTCCGGTTGCAGGTCGCGCGAACCGAGGCCGTAGCAGCCGGAGTAGAGGCGCGGCATGTCCTTGGCGGAAGCGTAGGTCGCATATCCAGGATAAGCGTTGGCGTCGACGCCGTTCTCCATGCACTTGCTCAGGGTCGCACGCACTTCGCGCATCAGCGGCAGGTCTTCGGACAGCGGCTGGTCGGTGCGTTCCAACACGGCCACGCCTTTCTTACCCTTCAAAACCTTGCCCAGCAAGTCGCCGGGGAAGGGGCGGAAACAGGTCATGTTGACCACGCCCACTTTCACTTTGCGGTTTTCCCGCAGCCAGTCGGCCACAGCCGCCGCTTGCACACACATCGAGCCCATGCCGAGGATCAGGTAGTCGGCATCGTCACAGAGATAGCTATCGACACGACCGTAATGGCGGCCGGTCAGCTCGCCGTATTCGGCCATGCACTGATCCATCAGCGCCGGAATGTGGTCGAAGAAATACGGCCGCTGCGCGGCGGTGGCCTGCATGTGCGCGTCCTGGTTGGCGACGGCACCGGACACCATGGGGGAATCCATGTCCCAGAGCACCGGCACGCGGCGGCGCTTCGGCCCGTAGATCATTTCCTGCGCCGGTGTCGGGGTATCGATCAGGTCGTCCGGGCGGCCCAGGAATTCGGCCACCAGTTCCTTCTCCGGCACCAGCACCGGCTCGATCAGGTGGGTGGTGAGAAAACCGTCCATCGCCGCCATCGCCGGGGTCAGCGACAGTTCAGCGGTCTTGCGCGCGATCAGGTTGAGGTCGGCGGCTTCCTGCGCGCTCTTGGCGAACACCTGGATGAAACCGGTGTCGTCGGCGCAGTGGTAATCGTCATGACCGCAATGCACGTTGAGCGTGGCCTTGGTGATGGCGCGGCAACCCAGGTTGAGCACATAGGGCAGGCGCTTGCCGACGGCGGCGTAGAGCGACTCGTGCATGAAGGCGAGGCCCTGGGCGGAGGTGAAATTCACCGCGCGCAGGCCGGTCATGGACATGCCGGCGGTGACACCGGCCGCCGCGTGCTCGGATTCCGGCTCCAGGAAGATCAGCGGCCGGCCGGACATGTTCACATGGCCGGCGGCGGCGGCTTCGGCCCAATACTCGCCCATCTGCGTGGACGGCGTGATCGGGTAGGCGCCGGCGGCGTCGGAGGCTTCGCGCTCGACCAGGATCACGGCGGTGTTGCCGTCGATGGCGTCGCGCACACCGGGATACTTCACTTTTTTCGCGGTTGCCTTGGCGGCGGTGCCCGGCTCCATGAGATGCATGTGGCCGAGGAGTTTGGAGATGGGGTTCTTGATCATTTTGGAATGCCTCTCAGACGACGTTTGCGCTCAGTTGCAACCGAGGGGGAGCGCTGCTTTGCGGATGATCTTCTTGGCTTCACGCCCTTTCGCCGGCTGCTTGCCTTCCAGCCAGACGATAGCCCCGGTGGGGCAGCGTTCGATCGCCACGGGAGACGCCAAGGGGTTCAGGGCGTAGTCGACCACCGCCAGGTTGTTGTCCAGGCGGATCAGACCGGGGGCGGCGTCCATCACGCACTTGCCGCAGGCGGTACAGGCCACCTCGCATTGCGCTTCGGAAATATCGCCATCCGCCCGGCTCTTGCAGGCCACCCAGAGCTTGTGGCTCACCGGCTGCAAGGAAAAAAGGTCTTTCGGGCACACCTCGACGCAATCGCCGCAGGCCGTGCACTTGTCGACATCCACCACCGGGAGGCCGTGTTGATCCATGGCGATGGCGTCGAACGCGCACGACACCTCGCAATCCGCCAGACCCAGGCAACCCCAGGCGCAGGCCTTGCCGCCACCGGACACCGTGGCCGCCGCGCGGCAGGTATTCAAACCCTTGTAACTGGCGCGCATCTTCGCGACATGGCTGCCGCCGGCACAAGCCAGGCGCGCCACCTGCTTTTCCACTTCGCCCATCGCCACGCCGAGAAAACCGGCGATGTAAGCGTTCATGTCGGGGGAATTGACCGTGCACTTGGCCGGGAGAATCTGGCCCGCCACCACCTGCTCCGCGAAGTTGCGGCAGCCGGCCGTGCCGCAGGCGCCGCAGTTGGATTTGGGCAGCATCTCCTCGACTTCACCGATGCGCGGGTCTTCGTAGACATAAAGACGCTTGTTGGCAAAGGCCAGGAGCCAGGCCAAGGCGCCGCCCAGGAGCGCCATGAAGCCCCCCGCCATCGCCACGCCTGTAATCGTCTCCATCGCCACTCCTTTGTCTGACAAGATTTGTCGGGAACCACTATTCCGTAGCGTGCGCCGTGCGCACGATTTAGCTGACAAAACTTATCGGGAACCTAAAGACCATCAAGTCCTTAAATGTTGCAGTGCACAGTGTATTGATATGACAACGGCATGACGGCCAATAATTTCAATCTTGAACATTGGCTGTATTAATGATGCAATGCACAAACCCCCACTCGCCGTAGGAGCGGGCTTGCCCGCGATTTTGGCGCCGGCCGTCCCAATGAGCGCCTTATCGCCGGCAAGCCGGCTCCTACCACAGCCCCCCATGCCCTCCGACGCCCAGCTCTACTACAAGAACAACCGCCTCAAGCAGTTGCGCGCCTTCTACCAGGTGGTGCGCTGCGGCAGCATCTCGAAAGCGGCGGAGAAACTGTTCCTGTCGCAACCTTCGGTTTCCTTGCAAATTCAGGCGCTGGAACGAGAACTGGAAGTGGTGCTGTTCGAGCGGCGTGGCCCGCATCTCAAGCTCACTCCGGAAGGCGAGGTACTCTACAAACTGTCCGAACCGCTGGTCGATGGCATCGACAAGCTGCAGGAAACTTTCTCCGCGCACTTCGGCAAACTGGAGTCGGGCGATCTCAACATCGGCGCCGGCGAGTCCACCATCCTCTACACCCTGCCGGAACCGGTTCATCGCTTCGTGGTCGCCTACCCCAAGGTGCACCTGAAGATGCACAACGTCACCGGCCGCGACGGCCTCAAGATGCTGCGCTCCGACGAAATCGACTTCGCGGTCGGCTCCATGCTGGAAGTGCCGGAAGACATCGAATACCAACCGGTGGTGAGCTACGACCCGGTGCTGATCGCCCCACTCGACCACCCCCTGGCGGCAAAATCGGCGGCGGGCGAGGAAGTCACCCTGGAAGACGTCAGCCATTACGGCCTGATCCTGCCGCCGGCTCATCTGTCCACCTGGCGCATCGTCAAATACGTGTTCCAGCAACACAACCTGACCTTCGAAGTCACCCTGGAGGCCGGCGGCTGGGAAGTCATCAAGAAGTACGTGGAACTGGGCATGGGCATTTCCATCGTCACCGACATCTGCCTCACCGGCACGGAAAAGCTGGTCAGCATCCCGCTCGGCAAATACTTCCCGAAACGCAGCTACGGCCTCGTCCTGCGAAAAGGCCGCTTCCTGTCGCCACAGGCGCGGCGCTTCATCGAGATCATGGGAGAGGTGTATCGGGCGTAGGCGCTGGCTATACTTGCCCCGTCTTAAGCACGGGAGCCATTCATGGGCATGCCGGAAGCCGCACCACGTTTCAGCATCGACGATTACATGGCCTGGGAGGCCGAACAGGCCGAGCGCCACGAGTATCTGAACGGCGAAGTTTTCGCCATGACCGGCGCGCGCGACGCGCACAACACCATTGCGCTCAACATCGCCGGCCAGTTACGCGAAAAACTACGCGGCGGCCCCTGCCGCGCCTTCATCGCCGACATGAAGCTGCGCGTGGATGCCGCCGACGCCGTGTTCTACCCGGATGTCATGGTTACCTGCGATGCCCGCGACAAGAGCCCGAGCGCCGACACCGCCAAGCGTTATCCCCGCCTGATCGTTGAAGTGCTCTCGGAATCCACCGCCGCCTATGATCGCGGCCTCAAGTTCGAGTACTACCGCAATATCGAGACGCTGCGGGAATACCTGCTGGTGGAACAGGATCGCCGCCACATCGACCTGTTCCGGCGCGGAGAGGACGGCCGCTGGGTACTGGAATCGGTCGGCGCCAAGGACAGCATCGAATTGCTCGACCCCGGCGTGGTGCTGACCCTCGACGCGATCTACGAGGACGTGGATTTCTCCGTGCGTTCGCAATAGGCCGGCACGCGGCGGAATACGCGAGGTGGCATCCCACAACGCCTGACAGTATCCGCCGCCATTCCGCCCGCGCCGGCTGGCCGCCGCCCGAAATGCCCTTACCGCGCAGCCCAATCCACCGCCGCCAACGGCAACGCATTCAATTCCGCGCGCGCTTCCCGCCAGGTCGGATAGTGCCGCGCCAGCAGCGCCACGAAGCGCTCGCTATGCGTCGGCTCGACCAGATGCAGCATTTCGTGCACCACGACGTACTCCAGCAAGTCCTTGGGCTTCTTGACCAGTTCGGTATTCAGACGGATGTTTCCCGCCCGGTGGTTGCAGCCGCCCCATTTGGTTTTCATGCGCTGGAGGTAGTAGCGCGTAACCGTTACGCCCAGCTTCGCCGACCATTTCTCGATCAGCGCGGGCACGACCTGATGCAGCAGGGCGCGATGCCACTCCTCCATGATTTCCTCGCGCTTCGCCAGCGTGCCGCCGGGGCGCACGGTGAGGGTGATGCGGCGATGATCCAGCTTCACGGCGGGTTTCGCGTCCTTCTCGACTACGGACAGCAGATAGTGTCGACCCCAAAGGGTGTGACTCTCCCGTTCGATAAATTGGCGCGGCGTCTCGCGTGCTTGGGCTAACAGCTTCGCTTGCTGGTCACGAATCCAGCCGAGCTTGGAGATGGCGTAGGCGCGGGCCACTTCCAATCGGGTGCCGGTGGGCGCCACCAGCGTGACGTGGCCGGCCGGCGGATGCACCGAGAGGTGGACGTTCTTGACCGCCTTGCGCGTCACGGCGATCTCGACTTCGCCGAGCCGAATGGTTTCGCTCACTGATACCCCGGCTGGTTCTTCACCAGCTCAAACACCGCCTGTGTTGCTACCCGGTTTCGGCCCAGCAAGGGATATAGCGCGTTCAGAACCTGCGCCTCTCTTGCCTGATCGCCCTTCCAGCCGGCCGGCGCGCGTTCGCGCAGGGTTCGGTCAATCTCCAGCGCCAGGGTCAGACGCGCGTCCGCGTATTCGGCGCTTGGTTCCGCCGCCGTCAAAGTGGCGCCGTCCGCCGCCGCCGCGAGGATGTCGGGCAGATTGTTGTAAATCACGGTGGCTTCGCTGTTGCCGTGCAGCAGCGCCGGAATGCCCGCCTCCGGTTGCTTCGCCGCCAGCCGCTTCACCAAGTCCTCGGCTTGGCGCAGAAATTCCTCATACGCCGCCGTATCCGCCCGGCTCTGTTTGATGAGGTCGTCGAGCAGCGCCGACATCTGTGCGTAGAACCTCGGGTCGGTGAGCTGGTCACGAATGATGGTCTTGCGGACGTTGTTGATGATCCCCTCCGCGATGGCGTTCTTCGACAGCTTGCCCTTCTCGTTGAGCTTCCTGGCGATGGCGTCGTGGATGCCGGTCTTGATGATGAGGTCGGTCAGCGATAGCGCGCCCATTTCACCCAATTCCGCCGCCGGGTCGGCCTGGATGTAGGTGTTGATGAGATGGCGCATGTCGGCCTCGAAAGGCTTGATGTCCAGTTCCTCGCCGGCGTGCTTTTTGATCGCCGCCCGCATCTCGGCGTAGAACACGACCTCCTTTTGCAGTGCCGCCGCCTCGGCGTCGGAATAGCCGGCCTCGGTCAAATCCTGGGCGAGGTCGGCGTAGGCGCGCGCGAAGATCGCCACCGCCTTGTAGAAGGTGATGCGCAGCGCCTCGGTTTCGTTCAAGGCGTTCGCATTCGCCGCATCGCCACAGAAATAGCGCAGGAACTGCTCCACCTCGCGCGGCAACGGCACCGGCTCGCACAGATAGACCAGCGCCTGGCGGGTGTCGTCGAGCTGCTTTTTGCCTTCTTCCAGCCAGTTCTTCAGCCGCACGTTGTTGTCGCCGCCGTTGCCCTGGTCAATGTCCAGTTCGTCGGAGCTATACACCGCGATGGCCTGCTGCACGTCGCCGAAGAGCTTGTTGTAGTCAACGATGTGGCCGTAGTCCTTGTCATCGCCATCGAGTCGGTTGGTGCGGCAGATGGCCTGGAACAGGTTGTGGTCGCGCAGTTCGTTGTCGAGGTAGATGTAGGTGCAGCTCGGCGCGTCGAAGCCGGTCAAGAGCTTGCTCACCACGATCAACAGCTTAAGGTTCGCCGGCTCCTCGATGAAGCGGCGCTTGGCCTCGTCTTCATACTGCTTCGTGGTCTGGCCGTTCTTGAGGACATGCTGGGTGTAGGTGTCGAACTTGTAGCGCTCGTCGCTGTTGGGCGGTTCTTTGGAAATCACGTTGGCGTTCGGCTCGAAGGACGTGATGATCCCGCAGCAGGAGCCGAAGCCGGTGTGCTGGAACAGCCGGAAGTAATGGCAGGCGTCGTAGATCGAGGCCGCCACCAGGATGGCCGTGCCCCGGTCGTTGTTCAGGCGCGGCTTGAGGGCGAAGTCGCCGATGATGTCGGCAATGATCTCGCGCTTGCGTCCGGCCGCGCTCATCAGCTCTTCCATCGTCGCCCAGTGCTTGCGCACCAAGGCTTTCTGGAAGTTGTTCAGGTTCTTGGTCTTCTGCTCGAACCATTCGTCGATTTTCTTCTGCGAGGTCAGCCGCTCCGGCACGTCGCGCGCCTCGTACTTCAGGTCGAGCACCACCTTGTCGGCCACCGCCTGGTGAAACTTGTAGGTGTGGATGTAGGTGCCGAACACGTCCCGCGTCATCAGCTTGTCGCGGCGCAACAGCGGCGTGCCGGTGAAACCGATGAAGATCGCGCCTTCCAGCCAGCGCTTCATCTGCCGGTTCATGTCGCCGCCCTGGGTGCGGTGGCACTCGTCCACGAACACATAGAAGCGTCCAGCTACCTTCGGAGGCGGGCCTTGCAGGTCGGCTACGTCGAACTTGTGGATTAGCGCGCAAAGCAGGCGCGGCGTGGTCGCTCCCAGTTTCTGTACGAAGTCCGCCCGCGAGGTAATGCGTGGCGAAGGTGAGTTCTCGCCGATCACCCCGGCGTTGCGCATCACGCCGACGATCTGTTTGTCCAGTTCGTCGCGGTCGGTGATGACCAGGATGCGCGCCTCCGGGTCGTGCTCCAGCAGCCACTTGGCGATCAGCACCATCAGGATGCTCTTGCCGCTGCCCTGGGTATGCCAGATCACGCCGCCCTCGCGTTTGGCGATGCGCGTCTGCGCCGCCTTCACCCCGGCGTATTGATGCGGGCGCGGCACCTTCTTCTGGCCGGCGTCGAAGATGATGAAGTTGCGGATCAAATCGAGCAGCGTGCTCTTCTCGCACAACCGCGCCAGCGGCCGGTCGAGCAACGCCCCGGCGGCGGGTATCGCCCCCGCCTCTGCAAGCGCCTCATCCTTCCACGCCACAAAAAACTGTTCCGGCGTACCGGTTGTGCCGTAGAGCAGCCCCTGCGAATCGCTGCCCGCCAGCACCAACTGCACCGTCGTGAAGAAGCTTTTGTTGAAAATTTCTTCCTGATTGGTGATGAGCTGGCGCACCCCGTCAGCCACCTCCACCGAGCCGCGCTTGAGTTCGATCACCGCGATGGCGATGCCGTTGAGATAGAGCACGATGTCCGGCCGGCGCTGATTTGACCCAACCCCGCCACCTTTCAGCGTCACCTCCTCGGCCAGCGCAAAGTCGTTCTTTTCGGGGTTCTCCCAGTCAATCAGATGCACCGTCTCATGCGCCCTCCCGGCGGCGATCTGCACCGGCACGCAGTAGCGCAGCAGTTGGTAAGTGCGCATATTCGCCTGATAGAGCGTGACGCCGGTCGCATCGGCCGCCGTCTCCAGCTTGGTCAGGGCGGCGTTAATGTGCTCGGCGGAATAGCCACGCGCCATCAGGTTATCGCGCAGCAGCGCCGTTTCGATGGCACGGTTTTTCTCCCGCTTGCTCCACTCGCCGAGGTAGCGGTAGCCCAGCCAATCGGGCCGCGCCGGGTCGGTGAACAGGTCGATGACGCGGTTCTGGGTGGTGCGTTCGGAGCGGGGTTGTTCAGTCATGGACGCCTCCCGACACGCGGGCGCCCGGTGCAAACACGGGCATGACCCGGCGCATGAACTCGTCGAACAACGGCACGGTAAAGGCCATATCGCCATGGGACGGGCTATACACCATCCCCTTCTTGATCAAGCTGGCCCTGACCGGACCCAGGGTGGTGATCTTTGCCCCCAGCTTATCGGCGATATCCGATGATCGATGCGGCCCGGCGCCAAGTTCCGCCATGGCCCGCAAGTACTGTTTTTCCCTCGGGGTCAGGCGATCGAAACGCACTCGGAAAAAATTTTCGTCGAGCCGGCGCGTCACCTGATCCGTAGTCTCATTCACGATTTGCAGGCTGATCGGTGATGCCGCCGCATGATTCCAAGCCTGATAGCCCCACTCTTGCAGGAAATAGGGGTAGCCCCTGGTAAGTCGAAAAATCGCCTGTAACGCATCCGCGTCGATGGCTTCACCTGCCTCTTCAATGGGGTCCCGCAGCGCCTTGTCGGTATCGGGTTCGGGCAAAGGCCCGACATCAGGAAAACTGAACAGCCGCTCGGCATAAGATTTTGACTCGCCGGCCAGACCGGGCAGGATCGGCAGGCCCGCGCCGACCAGGACCAACGGCAGTTGGCGCTGCTGCATCTTGTGCATGGCCATGATCAAGGCGCTCAACTCGGTCGTGTTGAAATACTGGATTTCGTCGATCAGGATAGCCACGGCCGCCCCGCGCTCCTCCGCGGCCTCGGCCACCGACATGAACAGGTTGGGCAGATCGACCTCCAGGTCACCGCTATCGGCCGCACCCCGTTCCGGCTCGATGTCCAGGCCGAATTCCACATCGCCCACATTGACCCGGATGCCGCCGATAAAACTCTTGAGGACGGCAATACCACGACGCACCTTGTTGCCCGCCCCGGCAAGACGGTCCAGTTCAAATAACAGGCGGCGCAAGTGTGGCGCCAGCAGGACCGCCAGCGACTTGTTCTCATGGGCCTCGACCAGGATGGTTCGGTATCCGAGCGCCTGCGCCATCCGCTCCATTTCATTAAGCAGCACCGTCTTGCCCACGCCGCGCAAGCCCGTCATGAGCAAGCTCTTCTCGGGTCGCCTGGCCAGGACACGGCCAAACAGCACCTTGGCTTGCTCCATGACGGCGTCGCGGCCCGCCAATTCGGGCGGAGGAGAACCCGCTCCAGGTGAAAATGGATTTCTTATCCTGTCCATGACAACCCCGTTTTGACTAAATTATTCGTATTTATAAGCCATTATTCGCTTGTTGGCGCATAAATTCCTATAACCCCTCGCGTGACCTACCAGGCGGTACTGGCGCGGTTCTGCGTCTTGCGTTCGGAGCGAGCGTAGCCCGGATGGAGCCCGCACCGCCGACGGTTGAACCCGCGCCGACCGTTCGCGGACGGAATCCGGGATGGATAGGGCCACCAATCCATGCCACGTCCCCGGATTCCGCCCGGGAACGCTCGTGGGATTGCCGACCGGCATCGCCTGGGCGCCATCCGGACTACGCTCACTGGCCGAGGATGGTCATGTTTTTCCCGCTTTCATAAGCGTTGCCTGTAATTTCCTGCCCTCGGCGGTCAACCTGTATTTCTGCCGGCTGCTCTTGGGTTTGTCGGGGATGGTCATTTCAAGCAAGTCCGCTTTCAGCGCCGGCACGAGGTAAAGAATCCGGAAGTTTTCCTCGCCCTTCAGCGATAGCGCATCCTGCAAGGACTTGCGGCTCATGCTGTCGCGGCAGACCAGCACCAACCTTGTGACTTCCCCTGTGACTTCCCCCGTGACTTCCCCCGTGACTTCCCCTGTCGCCGACTGTGACTCTGGCTGTGCGGTAGCGCCTTCACCCGGCAAGCCCAACAACGCACGCGCCGATTCCTCGCCCAAGGCCGCTGCCAGATGCGCCGGATTGGCCTTGAAGGTCAGCATCAGCCCGGACATGCTGGGGTCGAAAAGCGGCGCGGGCGCGTCGTGGTTCGCACATTCCCGGCGCATCTTCTCGATGCCGCGCCCCCAGGACTCGACATACCCCGCGCGGAAAAACGCCGACGCCAGCAAGGGGTTGAAGGGATGGGACGGATGCTTGCCCAGCAAATTCTCCAGCGTCCAGCGTTCGGGCAACTGGCCCGCGTTCCACAGCACGATTTGATGCGCATAGACGCTGATCTGAATCGGAATGCCGCTGCTGTAATCCTTATGCATCACCGCATTGAGCAGTGCCTCGCGCAAGGCGGGCAGGGGGAACAAAAAAGTTTCCAGCCGCTGCAAGCCTTCGTAGCTGATGTAGGCCTTGAGGTACTTGGCGCGCAGGGTGTCCAGCGTCTTTTCCACCTGCGAAAACAAATCGCCATGAATTTCGTCCTGGTAGCGCAGGTCATCGTCGGTGATGAAAAAGCCCAGCTTGATGAACGCCCCCGGCACAAACCGTTCCGGCTCCTTGCCAAACAGCAAGGCGGTGGCCCGCTTCAAGTGCTCGCCGTCTTCCAGTTGCAGGCTGGCCAGCAGCGCGGTGTCGCCATCGGCCAGCACCTGCTCATCCACGCGCCCGCTCTTCGCGGCCTTGTCCCGAAACCATTGCAGGGCCGCGGGGTTGCAGTCGTTCAGCGTCAGACGTGGCATCGGCACGCCGTCCCAATGCAGGCCCTGCTTCTTGAGCAAAAAACGCGACAGCGCCGCGCCTTTCAATTCCTGTTTGGTGCTGCCGCTGCGGTAGTGGTACTCGCCCTTGTAGCTCACCGGGCTGGGGTAGGGTTCGACGCGAATTTCCAGCAGTTCCTTGTTGTCTTCGTGGCGCAGATTCACCTCGACCATGATGCCCAGCACATCGCGCACCTTGTTCGGAATTTCCTCCAGCAGGCGGCCCGCGTTGGCCACCCCGACAGCGCGCCCCTGGTCATCCCGCCCGATCACCAGCACCCCGCCCTCGGCATTGGCAAAGCCGCAAACCCAGCGCAGATAGTCGTCGCGCCAGGATTCCTTCCACTCCAGGTTCTGGTCTTCTTTCATGATCGCTTTTCCATCCCTAGCGTCGCCAGTAGCGTCCGGCCCTTATCGGTCAATCGGTATTGCTGAAACCGACTCTTGGGCTTGTCGGGCACGGTGTATTCCAGCGTCTGGTCGGCCAGCAACACGCGGATGACCTGATTCAGATGGCCGGAAATCTCTTTCTGCCCCAATGCGCCGGAAATCGCCGCCTTGGACAGGGGGCCGCTGGCCAACAACGCCAGCACCCGTCGTTCCAGCGACTCTGGCTGTGACTCTGGCTGTGACTCTGGCTGTGCCGCCTCCACTTCCCCCGTCTTACGCCAGACAGTCGTGACAAACCCGTCCGATACCGCGAACTCCGGCTCCACCAACCCCGCCTCGCGACAGCGGCGAATCATGTCGCGGGTGCCGGTGCCCATGCGCTCGATGTACTTGGTCAGGTGCAGCGGCTCGGCCAGCAAGGGGTTGGCCGGCACCGAGCCATACGGCAGGCGCAGTTTGGCCAGCGTCAGCGAGGGTGGAAATACAGGCATGGCGCCCATCACAATTCCACTTTCGCCAGCACCCTTTGCTCAAAAACAGCGGCCTGGGAGCAAATCTGTTTTACAACCGCCCATTCCGCAGTAATGCGCGGGGTGTATCGGCGATATTCCGCAACGCTCTTTCTGATGCGCTCACTCTTTGGCAACTGGGCCAACTGCGATTCCAGGTTGACGTTGCACTCTGCTCCTGCCAACCGTTGATGCCCGGAGGGTAAAACAGCCGCTGCAAGCCAAGTGCCTGACGACTGGGCGGGCAAGCAATACAGGGTTTTCTCGCCTGGGGTGGCACGACCCAGCCAACTATTCAGCACCGACTCCAACTGGTTACAGGTATTGGCCACCGGTGGACATGGCTGCCCACAAGGCAATACCTGCCACTGCCGCACCTGAGCCATGGCTGCAACTCCATCTCCACATTGATCATATTTCTTGTGGGCGACATCGACATCCAGATGAACGATGAGCAAATCGAAACCGGCGAGCGTGGGGTCGGTATCAAGGGGGCCAACATGGCGCTGGTTCGCGGCAAGGCACCACTTCAATACCCCGCCCCAACCACTCCCCATGGCTGGACGCGTTGCTTCGGGATGCAACAGCGTCATGACAAAACTCTGTGGCAGCACCGCACGCAGCGCCGCGTTGATGATTTCGTAGTCCGTCGCACCCTCGGCGACCAGGGCGATGCGCAACTCAGACATTGGGCACTGCCCCCAGATGGCCCATCAACCAGAGACGGGATAGGGGGTATTGCTGATTCAGGGCGGTCAGTTCGGGGGTCAAACTCAGGCGACGAACGCAGGTCAGGCCATTGCTGTTGCGTTCCACGGCAAACAGACGTACCTCGGGGTCGGACAAATCCAGGCCATCCAGCACGGCGGGATTGTGCGCGGTAAACAGCAACTGCCGATCCTCACCGTTATGGCGCAGCCAGCCGGACAGATTGGCGGTGAGTCGTGTCAGCAGCCGGGGATTCAGGGCCTGATCCAGGTTATCAATGGCGAACAGCCTGGGCGCTTGCGGTAGCAGACACAGCAGGGCGGCGAAAATCACATACAGCGCACCTTCGCTGGCATCGTAAGCCGTCAACTCGTTGCGACTTTTCACCATGTACCGATCAGTGAATTTCAGCATCCACTTGGTACGCGGCACCTTGGTGGAAAGCAGCGCGGCGCCGTGACTGGTGGTCTGAATGTCGGCCACCCAGTCGATCAAGGCCAGCACCTCGTCCAGCTTTTCTCCCGCCGTCGGGTCGTCGTCGTTATTGCCCAGATACTTGCTCAAGGCCGCGAAGCCCTCGGCCAGTTGCCCGCCATTCAGCCCGACCGGCGCACGCGACTGCATATCCGGCGCGATTCCGCGCAAGGTCGGCGTGTTGGGGCAATAGATGGCGTATTCCTGCAAGCGCTGCATGAGCTGCGCGGCGGGATTGTCTGGCTCCAGATCGACCAGCTTCAAAGCGGCCAGGCCGGACTGGGGGTTGAGATTTTTCTTGTTGCGCTCGCCATCGGACACCACTTCCTGCTGGCCGTCCGTCAGCACCTCGGTTTTATAAGACCAGGCCGGCTCGGGCGAGTCGAGCGGGTTGAGCAGGGAAACCCGGTAGGCATCTCCCGCCTCACCCTCCACCTCCACGCCGATATGGACAGGCGTCCGTTCAGAGGCAAAAGAGCTTTTGTAAAGCCGGGGCAAGCCTGCCCTGACACCACGACGGAGCAGGCTCTCGTCATCCACCACCCCGTTGGCCGCCGCCCCCAGCACCCCGAGTGCTTCGAGCACGTTGCTCTTGCCCACCCCGTTGGCGCCGATGAAACAATTGACTCTTCCCAACTCGATGCTTTCCGAGTGGATGGACTTGAAGCCCTGAATGCGTAGCGTGCGGATCATCGTCATACCAGCCTCGTCTTTCCGGTTAATAGTTCCTGCATCATCGCCTGCTTGAGGGCGCGGGTCTTGTCGCGGCGGGCTTCCAGGGTGGCCAGTTCGGCGTCCATGTCGGAGAGGACGGCGGCGATGGCGGTTTGTTCAGGGACTGACGGGACAGGCAAAGTCAACTTCACAATGTTGGTCTTGCTGATGCCGGATACCTTGGTGCCGACCGCATAAAACATGAACTGCTGGCGTATTAACGCAGTCTGGAAGCAGTACCGTAGATATTCGTGTGCCATTTCGGCTGTTCTTGCCTTGGCGACAATCGTGTGCAGTCCTGAGATGAATGGCAGGCCGCCCTTGTTCACGATGACAACGTGCTTGCTCGTACCCTCGTCATCCTCCGAGGCGTCAACGAAAACCACATCGCCATCAGCCAGGAGTGAATCAGGCGAGACTCGCTTGAGCGGTATATCCAACTTTGGGATGTCTTGATCGTCGGCCTTTGTATCGATGGTGGTCTTTGCAGACCCATGAATGTCGCCGTAATGCAGATAGCAATGGCCTTCGGTCGAAAGCTGGTCGCGTGAGGCCGAGAAGCCGCCGCTGAACTTGAACAAATCCCCCAGCCGCTTCACCTCCCACTCCCCGCTGAAGCCGGGGAGGCGGGTTTGGCCGGTGAGGAGTTGCTGCATGGCGGCCTGTTTGAGGTCGCGCTTCTTGGCGATGAGCCGCTCCAGCCCGCCCAGCAGCGCATCCACATCACTCAACGCCGCCGCGATGGCGCGTTGTTCGGGGAGCGACGGAACAGCAAATTGAAAATCAACGGCGTCGCTTATGTTGAACTGCTTCTGAGCAGTTCCGTACTGAACATGCTCGACTTGCCGCCGACCGAGCCGCGAATTCATGACTGCGCACAGCCAATGCGAATCGAACGACGAATGGCGCCGAACAATCATCATTGATGCACAGTTGCAGCCATCGAGTTCTGGCGGAACCACTGCCGTAACACCTGGCTCACCTACTCGAACAGTTACGAGGTCACCCGCTGCCAACCGCGAGGCGGAAATCATCTCGTTACTTTGCGCTGTGATCCGACTTGCTCTGGTCGTGTCAATCAAGTTCTCGGCTACGTTTGACCCTACCAGCAAGGGTATCGTGCCGGCTCTATCAAAATAGGTCGAAGGATTGATTACCAAGCCAACGCTCTGCCTTGGCGAAATGCTCTTTAGCGGCTTGATTTCCCACTCATCCGGGAAAATGCCAATCTCCGTCACCTTGTACCCCGGCCTCACTTCCATACCCATCCCTTCGCAAAACTCGGCGCTGACGGGAGGGCTGCGGCCTGCCTTTGCCGCAACCGGGGCACGTTCGATGCGTTGCGCCGCCTGTTCATAGCGCTTCGCCGCCTTCACTGAGGATGTTCAAATAAGCGTCATAGACAAACACGCGGTTGCGGCGCTGGCCGGTGAGTTCGCGGGCGATGCCCATTTCTTGCAGGGTTTTCATGGCTTTGGTGGCGGTTGGGAAGCTGATGCCGGTGCGTTGGGCGATCTGCCCCAGGCTGCACAGGGGGCGTTGGCGGAGGCTGTCGAGCACGCGTAGGCGGTTGCCTTCGATCTGCGACGACAACACCGCCTCGCGCCGCACGTAGGCATACAGAAAAAGCTGCGGATCGGGGAGCAGCAGGGAAATGCTGTCCAGACGCCCCAGCGCCAGCGTCGCCTTTTCCAGCGCGTCTTGCCGGCTTCCGAGCATTTCCAGCGCGGGCTGGGGCGGCAAGGGAACAGGCACGAACGCCCGGACGGTTTCTCCGCCGGCGAGGCTGCTGACATCGTGACCGGTGGTGGCGCGGCGCATGGCGGACGATCCTTTAACCTAAATCCAGCCGTAGAAACGTAGGTTGGGCAAAGCGCAGCGTGCCCAACATGGCGACGGGTTGTTGGGCACGCTGCGCTTTGCCCAACCTACGGCTACTGTTGACATAGTGACCGGTGGTGGCGCGGCGCATGGCTTGCAGACCTTGCAACTCGCGAGCGAGCGCGTGCGTGGAGTTCAGGAGCTCGGGGTAATCGTTCACGGCTGTTCATCCTTGGTGCCCGGTAGCGTGCGGACCGGGGCGGCGGTGAGCGTGCGCATCTGGCGAATGGCGATCTGGTTGAGGCGCTTGAGCCGTTCGCCTTGCGCCGGGTTGGCATCGCGCCACTGTCTGGCGGTCTGGCCGAACAGGGCGACGTTGAGCAGGTCGGCCTCGCTGGCGTAGGTAATGGCGGCCTGGGCGGGGGTGATCTCCGGCGGAATCAAGTGCTCGCGGATGGCATCGGTATGGATGCGGTAGTTGAGTTTGGACAGGGTGCGATTGAGGTTCCAGGCTTGCGAGAGGCGGCGGTTTTCGTCGTCCTTGAGGCGGTCGAATTCCTTGATCAGGTAGAGCTTGAATTCGGAAGATATCCAGGATGCGAACTCGAAAGCAATGTCGCGATGCGCGTAGGTTCCGCCGTAGCGCCCCGACTTGGAAGTGATACCAACCGCCTGTGTGGCTTCAATCCAGCGTTGTGGCGAGAGGACAAAATAGTTGCTCCCGGCCTCATTTCTAAACCTCTCGAATTCGAGAGGTTTGAAATCTGGATTGCTCAATTTCTCCCAGAGCCCGAGGAATTCAATAGTGCTTCGGCTGCGCATCCAGTTGTTTATGATGGAAAAAGGCTCTTGCGAGTTCCGATAGCGGGCGATATCCGTCAGCGAGATGAAATCCGCGTCGGATTTGGTGAGGACCGAGATATCCATGCCTTGGACTTCGATGACAGATTTCCTGGGCTTGTTCATGGATTCGCTCCTCTTTGCTTTTTCATTCCCTCGAATTCAAGGGTTTTAACTGCGGCGAATTCGCCATAATTGGATTCGATATCACTCATGGGCGCATCGAAAAACCCGTCATTCCCGCGAATGCGGGAATCCAGTGTGTTGATTTCACTGGGTTCCCGCATTCGCGGGAACGACAAATTAGGGGTTTTTCGAGGTGCCCTCATGATTGAAACCCCATCCGCGTGAGGTGCTCCACCACCCGTGCGCCGAGCGCCGCCACCTCAAGCTCAAGTTGCGGCAGTGGCGTGGCGTAGCGTTCGGCCAGTTCGCGGATGCGGCCGGTGAGGGTTTGCGAGACGTGGCCCAGTTCGCCCCGCACGGTGGTTTGCAGCCGGCTCATGGCGCCACCCCGCGCAGGCTGAGTTCCAGCTCGCGGCGCAGGGCTTCGCGGTCGGGTAGGTAGAGCTGGTATTTCTGCACGAAGAGCTGGCTGTTCATGCCGTAGGTGGCGTATTCGACCAGCAACTCGTCCTTGTGGCGGCTCAAGATGATGCCGATGGGCGGGCTGTCTCCTTCGCCGTTTTCCTCGTTGGCGAAGTAGCCGAGATAGAGGTTCATCTGGCCGATGTCGTGGTGCTGCACATCGCCCAGCTTCAAGTCGATGAGCACGAAGCAACGCAGGATACGGTGATAGAAAACCAGATCGACCTTGTAATGGCTGTTGTTGATCGTCACCCGGTATTGTCGGCCGACAAAGGTGAAGCCCTTGCCCAGCTCCAGCAGGAAGGGCTGAAGGTGGTCGCAGAGCACGGTTTCGAGCTGGGTTTCCGAAATCTGATACGGCTCGGGAATTTTCAGGAATTCGAAGACATAGGGTTCGCGCAACAGGTCGGCGGGCTGTTCGACGATTTGCCCCTGCGCGGCCAGTTGCAGGATGCCCACCTTGTCCTTGCTGGCGGCGAGACGCAGGAATAACGACGACGCTTTCTGGCGCTTGAGTTCAGGTACCGACCAGCGTTCCGCAATGGCCTGCTTTTCGTAGAAGCCGCGCTCCAGTTCATCGTCGAGCTTGAGCAGCTCGACATAGTGCGACCAGCTCAATTGGTGAGAAGGCTTCTGACTTATTGGGTATCTCTGGTAGAGCAGCCGCATGTACACCAGATTGCTGCGGCTAAAGCCCTTGCCGTGGCGTAGCCCAAGATCGGCGGCCAGGTTGTTGATGAGCGCCTTGCCATATTCGGCACGGAGGCTGCCGGCCTGCTCGTATTCAACGATATGCCGTCCGACCTGCCAGTAGGTCTCGATCAGCGGGCCGTTAACAGCCTGCACCGCCCGCACCCGGCCCTGAGTATAGGCATCTGAAATCTGTTCCAGCAGTTGCAGGTAGCCGTCGGTGTGGGTCAATTCCATGTCGCCCCCATGCTTTTCAGGTGTTCCTCGACTCGGGCGGCCAGCGCCACCACCTCGTCGGTGAGCTGCGGCAGCGGCGTGGCGTAGCGTTCGGCCAGTTCGCGGATGCGGCCGGTGAGGGTCTGCGAGACGCGATCCAGTTCACCCTGCACGGCGGTTTGCAGCCGCGCCATCCATTTGTCGTCCAGCACCAGGGCCTTGATCTCGGCTTCGGTCAGCTTGGGATATTTCTCGTAGGCCAGCGTGTCCAGCGCGGCTTCGGCGGTCTTGATGTGCTTTTTCAGCGCGGTGATTTGCTCGCTGAACCCCAGCCACTGTTTGAGCACTTTCAGCTCGTCGGCGCCCTCCGGGTCTTTGCCGATCTCACGGATGCGGTCTTTCACGGCGGCGGCGGTGATGCTGTCGAAGCCGGCGAAGGCGGCGTCTTCGCCGCTGTGTTCTTCTTCCAGTTCGGCGAGGCTGGCGCCGGCGGCTTCCAGTTCGGCCTGTCTCGCTTCAATGGCGGCCTGCTCGCAGATGAAGTAGCGGGCGACGATGAGCGACTTCGGGATCAGGTCACAGGCCCAGCCTTTGGCTTTCCCCTTCTTGTCGGTTTCGACGATGCGGGCCGGCCTGGCGACCCAGCCGTCTAGAGCGATCAGGTAGGCGTCGTCCTGCATCGTCTCGGCCCAGTAGTCCATCAGGTGCTGGTAGATGTCGTAGGCGTCGAGCAGCGGCGCGGGCTTGAAGGTGGCGAGCAGTGCCTCGGCGATGGACTCGATCAGCGCCTTGGGGTGGCCGTCTTTGGCGAAGCCGGTGAGCTGGGGCGTGACGGCGGCGCGCCAGTCGGTGAAGCGTTGGCTGGCTGTCTGGTTGAAGGCGGTGAATTCGGGGTGGCTGAAGATGGCGGGCTTGACCTCGGGCAGCGGCAGCTTGAGGTGGGCGTAGCCGGGGCGTTCCCTCACCCCCGGCCCCTCTCCCAGAGGGCGAGGGGAGAAAAGCGCGGCGCGCACGCCGGGCAACACCTGCCAGTAGTCGCCCAGGGCGTCGAGGTCACGCTCGGGGATGCCGCCGCGCAGGTGGCCGTCGATGTCCTGCAAGTCTTCCGGTTCGGTACTGTCGATGTAGCGCGGCAGGTTGAGGTTGTAGTCGTTCTTCGCGTCGGCAATCTCGGCGAACGGCACCATGCGGGCGTAGCGCGGGGTGTCGGTCTGTTTGCTGAAGGTGTCGACGATGCGGTGGAGGTCCTGCTCGCGCAGGCGGTTCTTGTTGCCGTCCTTGATGTAGCCCTTGCTGGCATCGACCATGAACACGCCCTTGCGTGCCTGAGCGTTCTCTTTGTCGAGCACCAGGATGCAGGCGGGGATGCCGGTGCCGTAGAACAGGTTGGCGGGCAGGCCGATGATGCCCTTGAGGATGCCGGATTTCACCAGTTGCCGGCGGATGACCGCCTCGGCATTGCCCCGGAACAGCACCCCATGCGGCAGGATGCAGGCGGCTTTGCCGGTGCCCTTGAGGCTGCGGATGATGTGCAGCAGGTAGGCGTAGTCGCCCTGCTTGGCCGGCGGCTCGCCCCAGGCGAAGCGCTGGTAAGGGTCATTGGAGGGGGTGAGGCCGGTGCTCCAGGTCTTGTCGGAAAACGGTGGATTGGCGACGACGTAGTCGTAGCTGCGTAAGCCTTCACCATCCTTGAACTTGGGCGCGGCCAGGGTGTTGCCGGAGAGGATGTTGGCGGTCGGGAAGTCGTGCAGGATCATGTTCATGCGGGCCAGACCGGCGGTGGTCACGTCCTTTTCCTGCCCTTCGAGCGTGATGTGCTTGCCCGCCTCGGCGGCCACCTTGAGCAGCAGCGAACCCGATCCGCAGGTCGGGTCATAGGCGGTGGTGCGCGCGGTGGTGTTGGCCGGCGCAATACCGATGACCTTGGCGATGATGCGGCTGACTTCTGACGGGGTGTAGAACTGGCCCTTGGACTTGCCCGATTCGCTGGCGAAGTGGCGCATCAGGTATTCATAGGCGTCGCCGAGGATGTCGTCGTGCTCGGCGCGGTTCTGCGAGAAGTCCAGCTCGGGCTTCTGGAAGATGCCGACCAGGTTGGAGAGTTTCTCCACCATGTCCTTGCCTTCGCCAAGCTTGTTGGGGTCGTTGAAGTCGGGAAAGTCGCTTTTCGCCAGCCGGGCATTGGCCTCGACCAGCGGCGCGATGATCTGGGTGTTGATCCTGTCGCCGATGTCGGGCTTGCCCTTGAGGGCGATCATGTCCTTGAAAGCGGCGCCTGGCGGGATGGTCACCGGTGGCGCGAAGTCGTCGCTGTCGCCGTACTTGTCGCTGATGTACTTGATGAACAGCATGAACAGGACGTAGTCCTTGTACTGGCTGGCGTCCATGCCCCCGCGCAACTCGTCGCAGGAGGCCCAGAGGGAGGAATAAAGATCGGATTTCTTGATGGCCATGAGGGGTCTGGTTTGCGTTCTGATGCCGACTGGCACAAGCGCGCGACTTTAACTCACGGACGGCGGCGGATTAGGGACGAGCCCTCTCCTGGCGCCGGGAAACGGGGCATTCTTGCTTGTAAAAGTGATTGCCCCCGACAGGGATCTGACAACGCGAATGGTTTGCCATGCGGCTTGACGCTGTCATCGCGTAACAGCTACCGCCCGCTCGCGCCAAGTGCCGACGTTGCGCCCCCCTCCGAAAAACCGCTGACCGCCTGTTTCCGAGACCCGATCCCGCGCATCAAATCCCGTGATATTGGCGATACCACGCCGTCCAGTTGGCGATGCCCGTCGCCAGTTCGGTCTTCGGTTCGAAGCCGACATCGCGCTTCAAATCGTCGACGTTGGCGTAGGTGGCCACGACATCGCCCGGCTGCATCGGCAGGTAGTTCTTTTTCGCTTCCTGGCCGAGGGAGTCTTCGATGATCTTGATGAAGGTCATCAGCTCCACCGGCTGGTGGTTGCCGATGTTGTAGACGCGGTAAGGCGCGTAGCTGGTGCCGGGGTCGGGGGCGTCGGTGGTGAAATCCGGGTTGGGGGTGGCGATCTTGTCGAGTACCCGCACCGTGCCTTCGGCGATGTCGTCGATGTAGGTGAAGTCGCGCTGCATCCGGCCCATGTTGAACACGTCGATGGTGCGGTCTTCGAGAATGGCGGAGGTGAACAGCCAGGGCGACATGTCCGGGCGGCCCCAGGGGCCGTAGACGGTGAAGTAGCGCAGGCCGGTGGTGGGCAGGCCGTAGAGGTGGCTGTAGGTGTGCGCCATCAGCTCGTTGGCCTTCTTGCTGGCGGCGTAGAGGCTGACCGGGTGGTCGACGTTGTCGTGCACCGAGAAGGGCATGTGGGTGTTGGCGCCGTAGACGCTGGAACTGCTGGCGTAGACGAAGTGCTCGACGCCGTTGTGGCGGCAGCCTTCCAGCAGGTTGCCGAAGCCGACCAGGTTGGTCTGGATGTAGACGTAGGGGTTCTTCAGCGAATAGCGCACGCCCGGCTGGGCGGCGAGGTTGATCACCTTGTTGAATTTCTCGGCGGCGAACAGGTCTTCCACCGTCACCCGGTCGGCGATGTCGCCGCGCACGAACTTGAAGTTCGGATAGGGCTTCAACCGCTCCAGACGCGCGAGCTTGAGCTTGGGGTCGTAGTAGTCGTTGAGGTTGTCGATGCCGACCACCTCGTCGCCACGCTTGAGCAGGAGTTCCGATACATGCATGCCGATGAAGCCGGCGGCGCCGGTGACGAGTACTTTCATGGGTTTCTCTCTATTGAGGTGGGTGGTTGAAATCGAACGGCCCCATCCAGCAAGCCGGTCTGTTCGTGCGCGATCCGCGCGGTTTCCGGTCACCTTGAAGGTCGCGGGATTATAGACTTCGCGCATCCTTCATCGAGAATCGCCCCATGCGTCATCTCTATTCCCTGGCCTGGCTCCTTCTGCTGCCCTTCGCCTTTCTCCATCTGCTGCGCCGCGCGTGGCAACAACCGGAGTATCTGCGGCACTGGGGCGAACGCCTCGGCTGGGTGCCGGTGAGCGCGCGACCGCTGATCTGGCTGCATGCCGTCTCGGTGGGTGAAACGCGCGCCGCCGCGCCGCTGATCAAGGCGTTGCGGGCGCGCCATCCCGACCACGCCATCCTGCTCACCCACGCGACGCCGACCGGGCGCGCGACCGGCGGCGAACTGTTCGGCGACAGCGTGACGCAGGCCTATCTGCCCTACGACTTCCCGCTCCTGATCTGGCTGTTCCTGCGCCGCGCGCGGCCGCTGATGGGTGTAATCATGGAGACGGAAATCTGGCCCAATCTCTATGCCGCCTGCGCGCATCGAGGGATTCCGCTGTTTCTGGTGAATGCGCGCCTGTCGGAGAAATCGGCGCGCGGTTATGGCCGCTTCCGCGCCCTGGCGGCACCGGCCCTGCGCGGCCTCGCGGGCATCGCGGCACAGACGCTGAATGACGCGCATCGCCTGCGCGAACTCGGCGCCGAGGAGGTGGAAATCAGCGGCAATGTGAAGTTCGATGTGACCCCGCCGGCCGATACCCGGGAACGCGCGCGTGGATTGCGGGAGGCATTCCGCGGCCGTTTCGTGTTTCTTGCCGCGAGCACCCGCGAGGGGGAGGAAACGCTGATTCTCGACGCGCTCGCGAACCTGGAGATTCCCGGACTGCTGCTGGTGCTGGTGCCGCGCCATCCGCAACGCTTCGACGCGGTGGCGAGGCTGTTGGAGGAACGTGGCCTGGCCTACGTCCGGCGCGGCGCAGCTCAGGCGGTGCAACCCGACACCCGTGTATTCCTCGGCGACAGCATGGGCGAACTGGCGGCGTATTACGCGGCGGCGGATCTGGCTTATGTGGGTGGCAGCCTGCTGCCGCTAGGTGGACAGAACCTGATCGAAGCGGCTGCGGCGGGGTGTCCGGCCCTGATCGGGCCGCATACCTGGAATTTCTCGGAGGCCGCAGAGCAGGCGGTGGCCTGTGGCGCGGCGCAGCGGGTCGCGGATGCGGAAGAACTGGCCGAGTCGGTATCGGCCCTTGCCGACGATCTCCCGGCGCGCCAACAGATGCGGGAGGCCGGTTTGCGCTTCGCCGCGGCGAATCGGGGGGCGACGGAACGGGTGATGGGGATGCTGGAAAAACCCGGCGGTCGTGGTTGGGTTTACCGAAGGGTAGGGACTTCATCAGAGCGATAGCGAAACCCATCAACCAAATCCAGCGGTTGAAGCCGTAGAAGCGTAGGTTGGGCAAAGCGAAGCGTGCCCAACATCGCGGCGAATCGGGGGGCGACGGAACGGGTGATGGGGATGTTGGAAAAACCCGGCGGTCGTGGTTGGGTTTACCGAAGGGTGGGGGCTTCATCAGAGCGATAGCGAAACCCATCAACCTAAATCCAGCGGTTGAAGCCGTAGAAGCGTAGGTTGGGCAAAGCGAAGCGTGCCCAACATCGCGGCGGTTCGTTGGGCACGCTTCGCTTTGCCCAACCTACCTCACTGCGCGCGGCGTCAGTTTCGTAGGATGTGGTGAGCGCAGGAACCGCATCAACCAAGCTCGCGTCGCGTGGTGCGGTTCGTTCCTCACCGCACCCTACAAGGCTGTTATTTCTTTGCTTCCACCAGCAGCGTATCCAGCGCTTTCAGGTCGGCTTCGGAGAGGCCGCCGGCAGCGGCTTTCAGGGTCAGGCCGGCGATCAGGGTCTGATAGCGGGCGGCAGCGAGATCCTTGCGGGTGGTGTAGAGCTGCTGTTGGGCGTTGAGCACGTCCACCCGTGTGCGCACTCCGACTTCCAGGCCCAGCTTGGTTGATCTGAGCTGCGCTTCGCTGGAAACCAGCGCCTGCTCCAGGGCCTGCACCTGGGCGTTGCCGGAGAGCACGCCGAGATAGGCCTGGCGCGCGTCCAGAGTCGCCTGGCGGCGCGCGTTGTCGAGTTCGTGGCGGGCTTTTTCCAGGTTGGCGGAAGCTTCCCGCACGCGCGAATCGGTGGCGCCGCCCTGGTAGATCGGCAGGGCAAATTCAACGCCGAGGTAGCCCGCCCTTCTGTCTCCCGTTCCGCCGCCCAGGGAGTTTTGGCTGCCGCTATAGCTGGCGGCAAAATCCAGTGTGGGATGGTGGCCCCCCTTCTGCTTGTCCACTTCACGACGCGCCGCTTCCTGGGCGGTTTGGCCCAGCGCCACGGCGAAGCTGTCGGCTTCGGCCTGCTTGACCCAGGCGTCCATGTTGTTGGGTTCGGGCAGCCGCATTTTGGCTTGTTCATCGAGCAATGCGAGCGTGGGCGCTTCCTGGTTGATGATTTTCTCCAGGGCGCGCTTTTTCACTTCCAGGTCGTTCTGCCCGGCGATTTCCTGCGCCGTGGTGAGGTCGTAACGCGCCTGCGCTTCGTGGGTGTCGGTGATGGTGGCGGCGCCCACCTCGAAACTCTTGCGCGCCTGCGCCAGTTGCTCGGCATAAGCCTGTTTCTGGGAACGCGCGGTGGCGAGCACGTCCTGGGCCTGGAGCACATCGAAATAGGCTTTGGCCACGCGCAATTGCAGATCCTGTTCCGCCACTTTCAGCGTCTGTTCGGCTTGCAGCACTTGCAGCTTGGCCTGTTCGTAGCTTTCCAGATTCTGTTTCCGATAGATCGGCTGGGAAAGCGTGAGGGCGTAGAGGTGCGATGAATACGAAGAGGAAATATTGCTGTCGTTGTGGCGCAGGTTGCCGGTCAGGTTCACGTTGGGCCGCAACAACGCCTTGCCCTGCGGCAGTTTTTCCAGGCCGGCCTTGTAGGCTTCCCGCGCGGCGGCGAATACGGCGTCGTTATCGTGGGCGAGTTGGTAGATCGAACTCAGATTGGCAGCCCAGGCAACCTGGGCAACACAGGCCAGGGCGACGGTCAGCAGGGTCAGGCGCATGGTGGGTTCAACTCAGTAAGTGGACATGGCGCGATCGACTTCCTTGGCCCAGGCGTCGACGCCGCCGGTCAGGTTGATCACGTTGCAAAAGCCGTTGGCTTCCAGGAAGCGCGCGACATGAAAACTGCGCACGCCGTGATGGCAGATCACCACCGTCTCGCGGTTCGGGTCGAGCTCCCCCAGCCGGGTCTGGATGGCGCTCATGGGCAACAGCGTCGCCCCGTCGAGATGGCAGCGTTCGTATTCCCAGCCTTCGCGCACGTCCAGCAGCAGCGGCCGCGCGCGAGCTGGGTCGTCCAGCCAGGACTTGAGTTCGGCGGGGCGCACAGTTTGCATGATTAGGGCCTGTTCATGAATAACTCGAACATTCTGGCCGCGCTGGCGGGCGCGCTGCGGCGTTGCCGGTTGCTTGCAGGGAATGGCCATGCGGCGCAACCGGCGCCTTGCATCGCATCCCGCCAGCACACCCATAATTGTCCAGGTTATCCATGAACAGGCCCTCAGAATACGAAACGTGCCGGTTCGGCCGCGTTCACCAGGGTTTTGCTGACCGTCTCGAAAATGGCATCGCCGCGGCAGATGCCGGGGGCCGAACAGGTGACCAGGGTGGCCGCCATCGCCGGGCCTTCGCCGACGAGGGCGAACAGGCGGCCACCGGGGTTGAGGCGTTTCAGATAAGCCTCGGGCAGCAACGGAACCGAGCCGGTCAGTACGATCACATCGAAATGGCCGTCGATGATCCAGTCGCGGGCGCCGTCGCCCAGACGGGTCTGGATGTTGCTCAGGCCGTGCGCGTGAAAACGTTTTTCCGCTTCCTCGCGCAGATCGGCATGCAGCTCCACCGTGACCACGAGATCCGCCTGGGCGGCCAGCAGGGCGGTGAAATAGCCGCTGCCGGTGCCGATTTCCAGCACCCGGTCGGTGGCTTTGATCTGGACGGCCTGCAATGCGCGCGCCTCGATCACCGGCGCCCACATCGTTTCGCCATGGCCGAGGGGAATGCCCATATCGACGAAGGCCAGCGACTGATACAGCGTGGGAACGAAGTCCTCGCGTTTCACCTTCATCAACAGGCCGAGCACCTTGGGGTCCAGCACTTCCCAGGGGCGGATTTGCTGCTCGATCATGTTGAAACGTGCCTGTTCGTAGTCCATGACAGCTCCAGAAAACGTATCCAATTCAATGCGCGGGATTGTAACCCGCGCCCTGCTCACGAATCTCCCCGCGAGCGGAACCCAGGGCGTCCACGTCCCCCGAAACCAGACTACGCATTGACTGTTTCACGGTAACGCCTCACGCCGCACCCGGAACCAGGCGGCGTACAGGGCCGGCAAGAACAGCAGGGTCAGCACGGTGGCGATGAACAGGCCGCCCATGATGGCGGTGGCCATCGGCCCCCAGAACACGCTTCGGGTGAGCGGAATCATGGCCAGAATCGCCGCCAGCGCGGTGAGCATGATCGGCCGGAAGCGGCGCACGGTGGCGCCGACGATGGCGTCCCAGACGGCGTGGCCGGCTTTGATGTCCTGTTCGATCTGGTCCACCAGAATCACCGAGTTGCGCATGATCATGCCGAACAGCGCGATCACCCCCAGTTGCGCGACAAAGCCGAACGGCGCGTTGAACAACAACAGCGAGGCGGTGACGCCGATCATCCCCAGCGGCGCGGTGAGCAGCACCAGCAGGGTGCGCTGGAAGCTCTGCAACTGGATCATCAATAGGGTCACCACCACGATGATGGCCAGCGGGAACACGGTGCGGATGGAATTCTCCGCGTGGCCCGACTTCTCCGCCGTGCCGCCGAGGTCGATACGGTAGCCGGGCGGCAGCTTCGCGCGGATGGCGTCCAGCTTCGGGTTGATGGCGGCGCTGACGGTGGGTGCCTGAATGCCTTCACGCAGGTCGCAACGCACCGTGATGGTGGGCAGGCGGTCGCGCCGCCAGATCAGGCCTTCCTCCAGTTCCGGGGTGAGGGTGGCGATCTGCGACAGCGGCACGAAACGGCCGTCGCGGGTATGCACCTGCAAGTCGGCGAGTTGCGACAGGCGGTTGCGCTCCAGACCTTCCGCCCGGCCCATCACGTCGATCAACTGGTCGCCCTCGCGGAACTGGGTGATGGCGACGCCGTTGAGCAGGTTGTTGACGATCTGCGACAGTTCTTGCGAGCTGATGCCCAGCGCCCGCGCCTTGTCCTGATCGACATTCAGGCGCACCTGCTTGATCCGCTCGTTCCAGTCCAGATGCACGTCCTTGGCATAAGGATGGGCACGCATCACCGTCGCCACCTCGCCGGCGATGGCGCGCAGCTTGTCCGGGTCGTGGCCGCTCACCCGGAACTGCACCGGGAAGCCAACCGGCGGCCCGTTCTCCAGGCGCAGCACGCGCCCGCGCAGGCCGGTGAATTCCTGAGCAAGACGCTGCTCCAGGCGCGCCTTCACCGCCTCGCGCGCCTTCAGATCGGTGGTCATCAACACGAACTGGGCAAAGTTGTCGTTGGGCATCTGCGGGTCCAGCGGCAGGAAGAAACGCACGCTGCCCATGCCGACATAGACCGCGTGATGGCTGATCCGCCCCTTCAGTTCCGGGTCGCTCGCGAGCAGGGCTTCCACCCGTTTCACCTCGATCTCCGTGGCCTTGACCGAGGCGCCCTGCGGCAACCACAAGTCGATCAACAGTTCCGGGCGGTTGGTGGTGGGGAAGAACTGTTTTTCCACCCCCTGTTTGAAGCCGACGATGGCCAGCACGAAAGTCGCCAGAGTCAGGCCGATCACCACCCAGCGATGCGCCACGCACCAGTTCACCAGGTGTTTGACGCGCCGATAGAACGGCGAGGCATAGGGGTCGCCCGCGTGCTTTGCCGCCTTCGCCATCAGCGCGTCACGGCTCAAAATGCGCGAGCCCAGCCAGGGAATGAACAGCACCGCCGCCACCCAGGAGGTCAACAGGGCGATGCCCACCACGGCGAAAATCGAGAAGGTGTATTCCCCCGCCGCGCTCTTGGCGAAGCCCACCGGCAAAAAGCCGGCGGCGGTAATCAGGGTGCCGGTGAGCATGGGGAAGGCGGTCGAGGTATAGGCGAACGCCGCCGCCTTGGATTTCTCCCAGCCCTGCTCCATTTTCACCACCATCATTTCCACTGCGATGATGGCGTCGTCCACCAGCAGGCCCAGCGCGATGATCAACGCGCCCAGGGAAATGCGTTGCAAGTCGATCCCGGCCGGCTTCATCAGGAGAAAGGTCACCGCCAGCACCACTGGAATCGACAGCGCCACCACCAGGCCGGTGCGCAGGCCGAGGAAGAGAAAGCTCACCGCCAGGACGATGGCGACCGCTTCCAGCAGGCTCTTCATGAACTCGTCGATATTGCGTTTCACCACCGCCGGCTGATTGGCCACCTGGTGCAGTTCCAGGCCTACCGGCAATTCGCCGCGCAGGCGCGCGGTCGTGGCCTGGAGTTGCTCGCCCAGGTTCATCACGTTGCCACCCCGAGTCATGGACAGCGCCAGGCCGACGGTTTCCTTCCCTTGCCAGCGGAAATGCGCTTGCGGCGGGTCGGCATAACCGCGCCACACTTTCGCCACATCACCCAGCTTGAACAGCTTGTCGCCGGCGCGGATGCCGATGGCGCGAATCGATTCCACGCTATCGAAACTGCCGGTCACATGGATGCGGATGCGGTCGTCGGCGGTATCGACGAAGCCGGCCGGGGTCATCGCGTTCTGCGCTTGCAGGGTCTGCTGGATCAAGCGCGGGTCGAGGCCGAGGGTGGCGAGCTTGGCCGCCGACATCTCGATCCAGATGCGCTCATCCTGTACACCGACCAGATCCACCTTGGCCACGTCCGGCACCCGGCGCAGTTCCTGGGCGATGCGCTCGGCCTGGCGGCGCAGTTCGGCCATCGTGTAACCGTCGCCGGTCAGGGCGAAGACATTGCCGAAGGCGTCGCCGAATTCATCGTTGGGAAACGGCCCGCGCACCCCCGCCGGCAGGCTGGCGCGGATGTCGTCGAGCTTCTTGCGCACCTGATACCAGAGTTCCGGCACCTTCTTCGGTGGTGTGAAGTCGCGCAGTTCCACGAATACCAGCGACTCGCCCGGCTTGGAATAGCTGCGCACGTTGTCGAGATAAGGCAGTTCCTGGAGCTTCTTCTCGATGCGGTCGGTGACCTGCAACTCCACCTCGCGCGCCGTCGCCCCCGGCCAGAAACTGCGCACCACCATGATCTTGATGGTGAAGGCAGGGTCTTCCGAACGCCCCAGGTTGAAGTAGGCGAGCACGCCGCCCAGGGTGAGCACCAGCATGAGATAAGCCACCAGGCTGGGATGCTCCAGCGACCAGGTGGAGAGGTTGAAGGATTTCATGGCGCGACGGCCTCCCTCCGTAGCGCCGGCATCCTTGCCGGCGTCTTTAAATGCAGCCGGCTGGAAGCCGGCGCTACAAGGGCGCGGGCTTCATCCACCATCGGGGTGGCCATCATGGCTGCCCCTCCGCCACCCGCACCGCCTCACCCTCGACCAGCTTGTGCGCCCCGGCGGCGACGATGCGCTCGCCTTCGACCAGGCCGCCACTCACGGCGACGCCATCCTCGCGCCAAGCTGCCACCTGGATCGGGCGCAGATGCACATGGCCATCCGATCCGAGTAACCACACCGCCGGCTGCGTCCCTTTCTGGAACACGCTGCCCAGGGGAATCAAGGTCAGCGCGCCGCCCGAGGCGTTTTTCAACAATACCCGCGCGGTCTGTCCCAGGCGCACATCGGCATCGGCATTCAGGATGGAGACTTTCGCCGCGAAAGTGCGTGTCACCGGATCGGCCTGCGGCGCCACCTCGCGCACGCGGCCGCGATAGGGTTTCTCCGGCGCCGCCCACAAGGTCACCGCCACTTCACCCGCCTTCGTCAACGCCGCCACCCGATTCTCCGGCACGGCCACCACGACCTCTTTCTCGCCGCTCTTCGCCACCTTCAGCACCGGCTGCCCCGCCGCCACCACCTGCCCGGCCTCGGCCAGCACGGCGGCGACCACCCCGGCGGCGTCCGCGCGCAATTCGGCGTAACCGCGCTGGTTGCTCGCCAGACCGGCCTGCGCGGCCAGCGCCCGGACTTTCTCCTCGGCGGATTTGAGCGCGGTTTCCTTGGCATCGAGCGATGCCTGGCTGACGAACTGCTGGGCGCGCAGTTCACGGTAACGCTTTGCCTCCGCCTGGGCGTAGGCGCGCTCGGCGGCGACCGCCGCGAGATTGGCCTCGGCCCCGGAAGATGACAACGCCAGATCGGCGGCGTCGAGACGCGCCAACACCTGGCCGGCAACCACCCGGTCACCGACATCGACCTTCCGCGCCACCAGCTTGCCGCCGACCCTGAAGGCTAGGCTGATTTCATGGCGCGCCCGCACCTCGCCCGTATATTCGGCCTGGGCGACGGCACTGCCGGCCCGCACCGTATGCGCCAGCACCATTTTCGCCGGCACTTCGGGCGGCGCCGCTTTTTCACCACAGCCCGCCAGTGGCAACAGCAAGCACAACCAGAACAGACGGTTCATCAGGAGATTCCTTTCGGGTTCGTGGCCGGGGCGGCGATGCCCGCGAGCGCCATATCGAGTGCCACGGCAAAGTAGCGCGCCATATCCAGCGGTGTCTCCTCCAGGGGCATGAAGGAATGCTTCCAGAACACCGCCATCATCATCGGCGCGATGAAGATGCGCACCGCCAGATCGGAGGGCAGACGGCGGAATTCGCCGCGTTCCATGCCCTCCTCCATCACCCGCCGCATCAGCGCCCAATGCCGCTGGATCACCGCCTCCAGGAAAAAGCGCGCCAGTTCGGGGAAATTGCCGGCCTCGGACAACATCAACTTGGGAATACCCGATAGCGGCGACAAGGCGATGCCCCGCCACATGGCGTCGACCATCTTGACCAGCAATTCGCGGCTGGACCCGCTGTGCTCCCGCGCCAGGGCCTCGATATTTTCCAGTTGCGGCACGATGGCGCTTTCCACCAACGCCTTGAGCAACGCCTCCTTGCCGGAGAAATAAAGATATACCGTGCCCTTCGACACTCCCGCCCGCTTCGCCACCTCCTCCAGCCGCGCCGCCGCGAAGCCGCGCTCCACGAACACCGCCAGGGCGGCATCGAGCAGTTCCTGGGGACGTTCGTCGGCGCGGCGCTGCCAACGGGGAGTGGGTTCGGTTTCCGTCATGAGGGGGATTGCCTGGCGATTAATTACTGACCAGTCGGTAATCTACAGAAGGAGTTGGGGGGATGTCCAGCCCCGAATGGCTATGACGGGACATATCCCAGCGTAGTGACGTAGTGACGTAGGTTGGGCAAAGCGAAGCGTGCCCAACATCGCGGCGGTTCGTTGGGCACGCTTCGCTTTGCCCAACCTACAACGCACTCGCGCGACATAAACAAAAACGGCCGGACAAGTGACGTAGGTTGGGCAAAGCGAAGCGTGCCCAACATCGCGGCGGGTTCGTTGGGCACGCTTCGCTTTGCCCAACCTACAACGCGCTCGCGCGACATAACCAAAACGGCCGGACAAGTGACGTAGGTTGGGCAAAGCGAAGCGTGCCCAACATCGTGGCGGTTCGTTGGGCACGCTTCGCTTTGCCCAACCTACAACGCACT
>JAUXXW010000050.1 GCA_030684775.1 Pseudomonadota bacterium | reverse complement strand
GGGCCTCTACCGCGTGAGCTATACGGCGACCATCACCGGGCACATCAACCAGATGAATCTGAAACATCAGGAATCGGCCCAAATCGAGGACAGCGTGACCCTCACCCCGGACGGGCCGAAGATCCAGTCCACACGCGGAGGCAGGCTATGGCTGCAATAGTCGCCCCACGACTGCGACGCTCAGCGACGTCCGGGCGCACCGGCACAAGGCAGGCCGGATCGAACCGGCGAGCCGGGAACAGCCAGGGCGTTGCATCCACCTCAAGCCCGCCGGCCCCCGAGAATGCGGGGAACGGGCCGTTCCAGCCATTTATTACGTCGGTGTTCTGCTGACTGTCTTAGCGAGGCTCAAATGACTTCCTCCATCCTTGCCCCCCTACTGCTTGCCCTCGTTCTATCCACCCCCGCGCTGGCGGCGGAGCGCAGACCGGTTGCTCCCGCGCGAGTCGAAGCCGCCGAGGCGGCCGACCCCAAGGCCTTGCGGGCCGCGCTGGAAGCGCGCCTGGCGGAGGGCGGCCAACTGGCCGCAAGCCTGGACCGGAGCGCGGACAAGATCGCCGCCGCTACGCAGTCGTTACAGGATCTCCGGGGTGAATCCTTTCTCGCCCGCGACCATGCCGCGCTGAACCAGATCGTCGCCAAGTTCGACGTAGCCGGCCTGCGCGCGGGAATGGACGAACTGGGCGAAGCCGCGCGGCATCCCTTCTGGCGTAGCGCCGGGTTGACGGTCCCGAGCGGCCTGGGCAAGGAACTCGCCCGGCTCGCCGCCCCGCTCGCCAGGTTGGAGAAAGCGCTCAAACCCGACTCCGGAGCCGCATCCGACGCACTCCCATTCAAGCGGGTAATGGCCCTGCAAGGCGCGGGGGATGCGTTGTTGACACCGTTGATGCCTCTGCTCGGCCAGGCGCGCAACCAGCGCGCGGCGCTCGACCGGGCGAGCCTGGCTTGGCGCGGTCAGGCCGACAACCTGCGCCAGTCGCTGAACGTCTCGACCGCGCCGAAGATCACGCCCCCCAGCGAAGACAAGGAAACCGCCAAGATTCGCGAAGCCATCGCGAAAGCGGAGCAAGACCGCAAGGAGAAGCAGCCATGAAACGCGCGATCACCGCCCTCCTCATCCTCACCCTGCTGGCCATCCAGCCAGTCGCCGCCGAATGGGACGCCATCGCCGACCTGCGCGCGCGCGCCGAGAAGATCCGAGAAGATCAAGCCAAGGCCAGGGAAGCCTTGTCGGCCATCGAGGGCAAGGCCCGCGATTTGCTGAACCAGCGCGCCGAGGTGGCCACGCAACTGGAAAAACTCAAAAAAGAACAGATTCGAGTGCGCGGCTTCCAGTTGTGGAACGCCTTCGTCGGCAGCATGGGCGCCAGTTTCGATGCCTTGCAGAAGGTCAACCCCGGCACCCAGGCCTTCCTCGCCGGTGCCACCTTCGTCACCGACCGGGTCTACGACGCGATGAAGACCAAGGGCGACATGCAGGCCCGCCTGAACCGCCTGGACGACAAGGTGAAGTCGATGTCGCCGAAGCTGCGCATGTTGCAGAAGGCCTACAGCATGACGCCGCAGGAAGTGGCGGACCAACTGGTCGCGCGGCGCATGATCGAGAACACCTGGCTGCAGCGCTGGACGGACACACCGGAAAAAATCGCCGAATCCAAGTCCGTGGTGACCGGCAAGGGCACCTTCATCCTGGAAGCGATGGGCCCGGCCATCACCGAGCTGGAAGGCATCCTGAGCGAGATGGACGGCATCCTGCAAACCCTGATGGCGCAGACCCCCGGCCTGCGTCTGGAAACCAAGCGCCTGCCGGCGGAACTGCACGACATCGAGCGCCATATCCAGTTGCAGGAACAGCTCAAGCAATCGGCCATCCCACCCCTGCCCGAACCCGCCACGGTGGACATGAAGGCCGCCCGCGAATATGCCGCCGCCGGCCAGGAGATCGTCCAGTCCATGCAAAAACTGGTCTCCAACCAGATCGGCTGCCAGGAACATTGGAATCTCATGTCCGCAGCCCGCAACGGCGCCTACCGCACCAACAACGAACGGATCAACAAGGCCTACGGCAATGTGGCCAGGAGTTGCGGCGGCAGCTCGTCGGAAGCGTGTAAATCCGCTTGGGCCGCCTTCTACAACTACGCCAGCGCAGAGGGCAAGGCCTTGCGCGATGCCCTGGAGGCCGCGCAGAAGACCAACAACGAATTGATCAAGAGCGAGCGCGAAGGCCCCGTGCGCGGCTTCAGCAAAGACCTGATAGCGCTGCGCAACGGCACCCTGTTCATTCGCGGCAAGGAACATAAATTCCGCGACGTGGCCGGGAGCGGTGAAGGACTGGCTCACAACATCTGGGGCAACGTGTTCTGGAAACAGAGCTGGTCACTCCCCATCTGGACGCCGTCGGGCGGCATCCACGGCGCCAAGAAGCGGTACACCGACTGGTTGCAAAGACTGGAAGAGGCGAAGAAGCAGCTCGGCGACATCGACAGTCTCGCCCGCGACGAAAGCGGCACGGCCAGTGGCATGTCCGCGCAAGCCCCACGCATGGCAGAGGAACTCATGAGGAAACGCGCCCTGTGGGGGTGTTACCACTCCGATCTGGACTACGGCGACAACACCAGCTCACCGGAGAGCGACCTGCGCTGGCTCAACGGTTTCGACGAGATGTTCCAGAGCACGGTCGAAGCCGGCAAACAGCAGGCCAAGGACTACCTGGAGATGATCGACGACGCCCTGACCAGGGCGCGCGTCGGGGCCGACGTGATGGCCGGCGAGGAAGAGGTCATCAGAACGGCGACCGCCGCCATCGAAACGCGCCGGGCCGCCGTGGCCGCCTACAACCCCTCGCAGATGGATGTCGCGGGCACCCGTGTGCGCGACCACCTGGGTTATTTCAAGATCAGCCACGAAGGCCTGAGAGATCTGAGGCAGATGATCCAGGAGTTCGCCGATGAGAAGAAACTGGAAGCCTACGCCCGCACCCTGGTCTGGGGTGAACCCACCTACGACCCGAAAGCGCTGCATGTGTTCGACCGGCAGGGGGTGGAGCAACTGCGCAAGAGCATGGGACAACAGGCCGCCGCCATCCAGAACGCGCGCGAGGCCTACCAGAACGCGCGGCAGCGCGCCGAGGACGCGCAGCGGGCGTTCAGCGGCAAGCTCGCCTCCATGCGTAGTGCCCTGCAAAACGTGCTCCCGGAACAGGCCGTCATGCTCGAAGACGACAAGGTGTACCAGGACGTGCTCGACCGCATCCGCTGGGCCTTCATGGGATCGAGCAACTGGTATGCGTTTTATGACCTGTACGGCCATAGCTTCCAGAATTTCTCGATGGCCGATCCGGCCGATTTCGGCGAACCCACGTTCGGCCTGATCCCCCTCATGGAGCAATACACCGTGGTCGCGGAGCAGTATCTGGCCCTGGTCAACCCGATGGTCGAGAACATCAAGAATGCCGTGCGCGAAGCAAAACAGATCGAAGCCATCGCCAAGCGGGTCGCGGGCAACACCGGCTGGGCACAACTATCGCAAAGCAGCTTTTCGGCGCAGGTCGATAAAGTGCGCAAGGAAGTCATGGAGATATACGACCCCCTGCAAAAGCAGGGCCGGGCCGGCTACGGCAGCCCCCTGGACAACGCCCTGCGCGCGTTCAATCAGGCCGTCGGGCGGCTCGCCGCCGCAAACAGCGAATACAACGCGGCGCAAAGGCTTTCGGCCAGACTGGGTGAACTCTCCGATCGCATCGCCCGATTCCTGAGCGGCGGCGGCGACATCGAAACCGGTGAAGCCCTGTCCGTCGAACTCAGGCCGGAAATCGCATCCAGTGGCCTGGCCGCGGCCTATGCCGGCCGGCATGGCAACGTCGGTGCCGCGCTATCTCACCTGCGCGGCCAGGAACAGCCTCTGGTCGACTGGCTCGCCAAGGCGCGCGCCGAAAAAGCCATGAAGCAGACCGGAGCCGTACAACGGTTCTACGAGGAATTCGCCCAAGCCTATTCCAGCATGAACCTGAGCCGCCTCACGCGCATGATGACTTCGGACTGGCGCGCCGACGACGCGGACCTCATCGACCTGGAAGACACCCTCTCCAACAGCTTCCGCGTGTTCGACCGCGTCCAGTTCAAGGTCCAGGGTCTGAGCATTCAGCCCTCCGGCCCGGACCGGTTCGAGGCCAGCTACAGCGCCACCATCACGGGCCATATCAACCAGCTCGGACTGAAGCACGAGGAAACCGCGCGCGTCACCGATACCGTGGTCAACACGCCCGATGGCCTGAAGATCCAGCGCACACGCGGAGGACGACTCTGGTTGCAATAACCTCGCGCCGGCGCCGTTGCCCATCTCCTGATTCGGGGCCCGGCTCAAGATATCCGGTAACCATCCGTTAAGTGCGGGAACGAGACCCGCTTGTTGATCCCGTACTGACGGAGCAGATATGAAACAGGCAATCACACCCACCACGGTGGAAAAAGTGATGCGCGAAGACGATTTCATCGTCTCCAAGACCGACCTGAAAGGCCGCATCACCTACGGCAACAGAACATTCATCGAGTTTTCCGGCTACAGCGAGCGTGAACTGCTGGGCACCCAACACAACATCATTCGCCATCCCGACATGCCGCGCGCGGTGTTCAAGCTGCTCTGGGACACCATCCAGGCCGGACGCGAGTGCAATGCCTATGTGAAGAACATGGCGAAGGACGGCGGCTTCTATTGGGTGTTCACCAACGTCACGCCCAATCTCGACCGGGACGGCAACATTACCGGCTATTTTTCGGTCCGCCGCAAACCCGGGGCATCCGGAATCAGAACTGCGACCGACCTGTACCGCGCCATGCTGGATGCGGAAAACCGAGCCGGTGCGCGCGATGCCATCGCCACCTCGACGAAGATACTTACCAACCTGCTGGCCGAAAAGGGCATGAGCTATGACGAACTGGTCCTTGCAATCTAGGCTCACGGCCCTGCTATGGGGCTTTTCCGGCTTGGTGCTGGCAACCCTCGTCGGCGCCTGGGCCTTGCACGGTTTCGACTGGATGATGCTCGCCTTCTTGCTGCTCGGCATCGCCATTTCCGCCTGGGGCCAGATCAAGGCGCGGCAATGGCTGGCGCCCATCGGCAAACTCGACCGGCTCACCAGCGAGATCAGACAAGGGAGGTTCGACGGACGTATCACCGGAGTCGGGGACCACGATGAGATCGGCCAACTGTGCTGGCAAATGAACGACATGCTGGATCAACTTGAGACCTACTTCCGCGAAGAAACCACGGCGTTCGCACTGCATGTCGACGGCAAGTTCCATCGCAAAGCCTTCCCCGCCGGACTCCACGGCGGCTTCAAACGCGGGCTGGAAAGCCACAACACGCTGCTTGACGGCATGGCCGATCAACAGCGCGGGCAATTACGCAACCAGTTGATTTCCCGGGTGCACCACCTCAATACCAGCAACTTGCTGAGCAACCTTGCTTCCACCCAGAACGACTTGAGCAACATCACCGGCAGCATGCGCCAGGTGGTGGAACTGGCCACCCGCACCACGGCGGATGCCGAGGAAGGCCGGGGCGTGGTGAACCAGGTTGTGGCGCAACTCGGCGACATCAGCGGACGCATCGACCAGGCCGCCGATTCCATCGTCGCGCTCAACCAGCACAGCCACGAAATCACCGACGCGGTCCAGCTCATCACCACCATCGCCAACCAGACCAACCTGCTCGCGCTCAACGCGGCCATCGAAGCGGCGCGCGCCGGCGAGGCGGGACGCGGCTTCGCGGTGGTGGCGGATGAAGTGCGCAAGCTCGCGGAAAACACCCGCAAGGCGTCCGAATCCATCGGCCGGGTCATGGAAACGCTGACCGTCGAAGCGCAAGGCATGTTGAACGACTCCCATGCCATGCGCGACATGGCCGCCGCCTCGCGCGAGATGATCGGCGAGATGGAGGGGCGCTTCTCGCGTTTCGCCAGTTCAGCGCGGGAGACCCAGGGGCGCGCGGCCCATGCTCAGGACAAGAGCTTCGCCTCGCTGGTGAAGGTCGACCACGTCATCTACAAGCAACGCGCCTACATGGCCCTGAACACGGATGGCGACCCGAGTTATCGCGAAGCGGTCGCGGTGGACCACCACCACTGTCGACTCGGCAAATGGTACGACGAGCAGGGACGTTCAGAATTCGGCGCTACCCACGCCTACGCCATGTTGGCCGGCCCGCATGCCCGCGTGCATGCCAATGCCCACAAGATGCTGGAACGGCTGGGCAAAGGTTGGGAGAAGGACGCCGGAATCCAGCAGATCATGTTCACGGCCATGGAGGAAGCTGAAAATGCCAGCCGTGAAGTGATGGACTTGATCGACCGAATGGTGGTGGAGAAACACGGAGGGTAGCTTGGGCAAAGCGAAGCCCAACATTGCACGCCGGTTTGTTGGGCACGCGCAGCGACGCCCAACCTACGCCTCACTCCATCCCCAGCCGCTCCATCCGATAACGCAACGAGCGGAAGGTGATGCCGAGGAGGCGGGCGGCGGCGGTCTTGTTGTTGCCGGTGCGTTGCAGGGCATCGATGAGGGCCAGGCGTTCCACCTCGTCGAGATGATCCTGTAGTGCCATTCCTCGTGCCGGGCTATCCGCGGCGCCAGCCTGGGGGACCAGATTGAGGTCGTCCGGGCCGATCTGGCGGCCGTCGCACAGGGCCATCGCCCGCTCCAGGATGTTTTCCAGCTCGCGCACGTTGCCGGGATAGTCGTAATCGGCCAGCGCCGCCAGGGCGGACGGCATCAGCGCGGGGGCCGCCCCGCCCGCGCACAAACGCGCCAGCAACGTGCCCGCCAGGTCGGCCACGTCCTCGCGCCGCTCGCGCAGGGCGGGCATGTGGATTTCGATGACATCCAGGCGATAGAACAGATCCTGGCGGAAACGCCCCTGGCTCACCGCGGCCTGCAAATCCTGGTGCGAGGCGCTGATAAAACGCACATCCACCGGTTCTTCCATCACCCCGCCGACCCTGCGCACCCGCTTTTCCTGGATGGCGCGCAGCAGCTTGACCTGCATGGAGAGCGGCAATTCGACGATCTCGTCGAGGAACAGGGTGCCGCCCGCGGCCGCCTGGAAAAAGCCGTCGCGCTCCGTGTCGGCGCCGGTGAAGGCGCCCTTGCGATAACCGAAGAATTCGCTCTCCATCAGCGTCTCGGGAATGGCACCGCAGTTCACCGCCAGGAAGGGCGCCTCGGCGCGGCTGCCGTGCGCGTGGATCATGCGCGCGGCCACTTCCTTGCCGGTGCCGGTTTCACCGCTGATGAATACCGGCGCCTGGCTGCGCGCCACCTTGTCGATCAGATCGCGCACCTGCAGCATGGGCACGGATTCGCCGACCAGTTCGAGCCCTCCGACGCGCCCATCGGTCGGCTTGGCGGGATCGGCGAGCTTGAGCGCGGAGCGCACCAGGCTACGCACCTTGTCCGACGTAACCGGTTTCTCGACATAGTCATAGGCACCCGCCTTGAGCGCCGCGACGGCATTTTCCGACGAGCCGAAAGCCGTGATGACCGCGACCGGCGTGCGTGGCGCGTGCGCGGCGATATGGCGCACCACCTCGATGCCCTCGCCATCGGGCAGACGCATATCGGTCAGGCAAAGATCGAAGGTGGCGGCGTCCAGGTGCCGGCGCGCCTCGCCCACCGTGTCGGCCCGTGTCGTATCCAGGCCCATGCGCGCCAGATCGAGTTCGAGCAGGTCGAGCAGGTCGGATTCATCGTCCACCAGCAAAACCCGTGGCCGTTTCAATTTATGAGGCATGGTGCAAGCCACTCCCGATCAACACGGCGCCACCTGGCAAGAGAGCCGGAATAGGGCGCCATCCGGAATATCCACGTAGTGCAGGCTGGCGCCGTTGGCCTCCGCCAATTCGCGCGCGATGTACAACCCGAGTCCACTACCGATCTTGTCGGTGGTGTAGAACGGCTCGAACAGGCGCGATTGCAACGCGGTCGCAATGCCTGGCCCATCGTTGCCTACATCCACATCCACTTTCGTCTGCCCCACCACCGCCCGGATGCGAATGCTGCCGGGCTGCTTCAGGCAATAGCGCAAGGCGTTGCGCAGCAGGTTCCAGAAAATCTGTTCCAGATGGGCGACGTCGAAACAGATGACGGGGTCGCCCACCACATGAACCGCCACTAAATTTCGCGGCACCCCCTCCCGCTGCGCCAACTGCTCGACAAAGACATTCAGCCAGGCCACCAGAGACAGCGCTTCACGGGTCAGTCGATCACGACGGTTGAGGGCCAGCACATCCTCCACCAACCAGTTCAGGCGCTCGGCGTTGTTGTCGATGATGCCGGAGAGCTTTTCGGCCACGGCACTGTGCGCATTCTGGGCGTCTTCCTTGAGCAAGCCCGCGGCATGGCGAATGGCCGAAAGCGGATTGCGTATCTCGTGTGCCAGGTTGGCGGTGAGCAAACCCAGGGAGGCCAGCTTCATGCGTTGCGCCCGCGCCTCCAGTTCGGTCATGTCTTCCAGCACCACCACAGCGCCTTCGCGCCGGGTCGGTTCCAGTTCGATGAAACGCGCGCGCAGGCGCCGCCCCTCGCGGCCGACCTGAAACGGATGTGTCGGCAGCGCCTCGCCGGCACGCCAGCGTGGCCACAATTCCGCCAGATGCGGCGAACAATGCCCGAGTCCGCAATGGGCGAAGAAGCGCACATCGAGTACTTCGGCGGCCTGGGCATTGTGTTGCAGCACCTCGCCATCACCGTTCACCACCATCACCGCATAGGGCAACTCCTGGATCACCCGCTCGTTGATGCGCGCCATGCTCTCCGCCTGCCGGCTCTTGTCCCGCGCTTCCCACGAAGCCAGCAAAGCGCCCTTGGCCAGCGCATGGGAAAGCAGCGCCGACGCGAACAGGCCGAGAGAGAGAAAACCGGCCCGGGCAAACCCCCCGGCACTGCCGTCGAATGCCATGGCCTGAACGATCTGTTCACCCAGCACGGCCAGGGTGGCGGTCGCCGACCAGAACAGCACCATGCGGGTTTCCGACAACATGCCGGCGGCGGCCAGGGTAACGATCAACAAGAGGCCGATACCGCTGGAATTTCCGCCGGAAAGCTGCATCAGCAGCGTGATGCAGACGATGTCGACCAGCGCCTGGCGCCCCACCTGGCGCTCGAATCCCTCGCGCCGCGCCAACAAGGGACTACGGAACAGCAAGGCGACCAGGAGATAGACCACGCAAGTCGCCTGGAACAGATGCGGATAGGCGAAGCGGTGAAAGGTCTGCTCGGCCAATATGCCGGCCGCGCCCAGCGCGATGGCCAGGAAAATACGGAAGCTGTTGAGGTGGCCGAGCGAACGCCAGAAAGCTTCCGGCACTTCGGATGGGTTCTGGCGAGACGGGCCGCCCCCCCCGGTTTCTTCAGTTGAAAACGTGGGGGAGGAAAAACCGGAAGCAAGCCGGGTGGGCATGGCGAGCGGACGCTCGACCTTCGTGGCGCCGACGAACTGCCGACCGAAGTCAGCCACCGCGCCGGCGATGCTCATCGCAACAATAGAACCTGCCCTGGCTCAGCAGCGCCTCGGAACGCGGCAGATTCACTTGGCACACCTCGCAGCGCACCATGTTCTCCGGAGACTTTTCCTTGTCCTTGCGCGGCAATTCATTACGTTTGCCGGCCATGAACTTGAACCAGAGCACGATGCCGATGGTGAAGGCGACGATCAGCAGAATTTTAGTCACGCGACAACCCGTGTTTGTGGGCTTCGTTGATTACCAGCAGCAACTGCTTGAAGGGAATCTCGCGCCCCCAGCGGTTGACGAACTGCATGTAGGGCAGGTCCTTGTCGGTGGGGAATTCGTACTTGTCGGAAATCATGTCGTCATACAGCTTGCGTAACACGCCATCGAGATGGTCCAGCATGGTCGACCAGCGCTCCGCGTTTTCCGGGTCATAGTCGATGCCGGCGCGCATCTCGTCGACCTCATAAACCCCCTGGTGCACCAGATCCACGTATTCGTCGTAAGTTTTTGGGCCTTTCATGGCTATCCTCGCGCAAGCAAAGCGCCATTGTGCCATTCGCTTGAGAGAAGGCGTAGGTTGGGCAAAGCGTAGCGTGCCCAACATTGCAACGGTAGCCTGTTGGGCACGCTACGCTTTGCACCCGCAAGGGGCACGCCGGATTCGTAAGCCGCTAAAGCGGACAACGACTCCGCTGCCCAACCTACGGGGCTCCTACGCTTCACCCTCTACAATCCCGCCATGCTCGCCAATCCCCTCCTCCCCGCCCTCGAACCCAACCATTGCGCCGTCGTCGAGGCCTGCGCGGGCAGCGGCAAGACCTGGCTGCTGGTGTCGCGGATGCTGCGCCTGTTGCTGGCGGGGGCCGCCCCGGCGGAACTGCTGGCGATCACCTTCACCCGCAAGGCGGCGGCGGAGATGCAGGCGCGCCTGGATACCTGGTTGGCCGATCTGGCCCTGCTGCCCGACACCGAAGCGCTGGATTTCCTGGAACAGCGTGGCCTCTCCGGCGCCGCGGCCCTGGCCGCCCTGCCCGCCGCGCGCGGCCTGCTGGAAAAAGTGCTGGCCACGCCGCCGATGATCACCACCTTCCACGGCTGGTTTTTCCACCTCATCGCGCGCGCGCCGCTGCCGCTGCGACTGCCCGGCGAGGTACTGGAAGACGCCGCCCTGCTGCGCGAGGAGGCCTGGTTCGCCCTGGCCGAAACGCTGGGCCGCAAGCGCGGTGGCCCGGAGGAAAGCGCCTTCCGTGAACTGGCATCAGAGTTCTCCCTCTCCAGCCTGCGCGGCCTGCTCAATGCCCTGCTGGCCCGCCGCGCCGAATGGTGGGCGGCGGGACAGGGCCACGACGACCCGGTGGCGACCGCCTGCGCGGCGCTGGAAGCACGGCTGGGTGTGAGTGAGGCGGAAGACGTGGCCGGAACCTTGCTGGCGGATGCGCGATTCATTGCTGACATGGCCGAATACCGGGGATTGGTGGCCCGCAACGGCGCCATGGGTTTGAAGACGGATGTCGAGCGGGCGGAGCAACTGGCCCTGGCGGAATCACTGGCCGTGCTCGCGCCGATCTTCCTCACCCAGGCCGGCACCCCACGCGCCTGCAAGCTGAGCGACGCCCTCGGCAAACGCCTTGGCGGCGACGCCCCGATTTATGTGGAACTGCATCACCACCTGGCTGAGCAGTTGCTGCAAACCCTGGCCCGCCAGGCCGAACAACGCGCCCTGCGCCTCAATCGTCTGGTGCTGACTGTCGGCCAAGCCTATCTGGACAGCTACCAGCGCCTGAAAAATGAACGCGGCGGCCTCGATTTCAGCGACGGCGAGCTGGAAGCCGCGCGCCTGCTCGACGACGATGAAGCGGCCGGCGCCATCCTGTCCCGGCTGGACGCGCGCTGGAAGCACTTGCTGCTGGACGAGTTCCAGGACAGCAACCCCCTGCAATGGCGCATTCTGCAAGCCTGGCTGGCCGCTTATGGCGCCGATGGCGAGCGCCCCACCGTGTTTCTGGTGGGTGACCCGAAGCAGTCCATCTATCGTTTCCGCCGCGCCGAACCGCGCCTGTTCGCGGTGGCCGCCGACTGGCTGGAAGCGAACTTCCAGGCGCGCCACTTTCCTCTCAACGCAACCCGCCGCTGCGCGCCGCGCGTGGTGGCCTGGGTCAACGCGGTATTCACCGGGCGCGCCGATTACCCGCTGTTCGCCGCCCACGGCGCGCACCAGACCGCCCTGCCCGGCCATTGCGAACTGCACCTCGCCGAGGCTGACAACGCTGCCGCCGAGGCGCCCATCGCCTTTCGCGATCCACTCACCCAGGCGCCCGCACGCACGCCACACAAACGGGAACAGGAAGCCGCCTGGGTGGCGCAACGCATAGGCGAAATCGTTGGTCATCTCATGTTGGCCGATGGCAACCCCGCGACGTATGGCGACATCACCCTGCTCTACACCAAGCGGCGCGATCTCGACGTGTTCGAGGCCGCGTTCAAGGCGGCGGGTATCCCCTTCATCGGCGACCGCCGTGGCGGCCTGCTTGCCAGCCTGGAAGCGATGGATCTGCTGGCCCTGCTCGGCGTCCTCAGCTCACCGTTCGACGATCTCGCCCTGGCGCAGACCTTGAAGTGCCCGGTATTCGGGTTTGCGGATGACGACCTCAAAGTGCTCGCACGCGGGAATGGGAGTAGTGGAGGAAACCCGTGGTGGCAGCGCCTGCATGCCTGGGCGGCACAAACGGATGCCCCGGCCCACGTTGCCCGCGCCGCGCGTCTTCTCGACGCCTGGTGTGCTGTCGCGGGGCACCTGCCGGTGCATGACCTGCTCGACCGCATCTTTCATGAAGGTGAAGTGATCGAACGCTATGGCGCCGCCGTGGCGCCACACCTGCGCGCCGGGGTAGCGGCCAATCTGGAAGGCCTGCTCGGCCTTTCCCTGGGCCTTTCCGGCGGCCGCTTCCCCAGCCTGCCGCGTTTCCTCGACGAGTTGAAACAACTGCGCGACAAAGCCGGGCAGGACGCCCCGGACGAGCCCCCCGCCAGCGACGGCGATGCCGTGCGCATGCTCACCATCCACGCCGCCAAGGGCCTGGAAGCGCCGATCGTCTTCCTGATTAAGGCCGACGATGGCGAGAGCCGCGACGAACACAGCGGCGTGATCATGGACTGGCCACCGGGCCAGGATCGCCCCGCGCATTTCTCCATTTACGGCCCCAAAGCCTGGCGTGGCGGCGGCCGTGATGATCTGTTCGCGCGGGAAGCCGAGCAGGCGGCGCGGGAACACCTGAACCTGCTCTATGTGGCCATGACCCGCGCGCGGCAGGCTTTGTTCGTCAGTGGCTTGCAGGAAGCCGGCAAAGCGCCTGCGCATTGGCTGGGCTTGCTGAAGACGGCGCTGGAGAAGGCCGAACTGGACGGCTTGCCGGAGATGCGTTGGCGGAAAGCATCCCCCCCTTTTCCAAAGGGGGGCAGGGGGGATTTGCCCGCGTCGGCCAACGATGGAAACGTCGAAAATCCCCCCCAGCCCCCCTTTGAAAAAGGGGGGAGCGACACCACTCCCATCGGCCAATTCCGCCCTCCCTCCGGCCCGGAAGCCGATTTCGGCAGCGCCGTTCATGCCTGCCTGGAATGGATCACCGAAGGCGTGGACGTGGGTGATGCGGTTCGCAAGCTCACCGCATCCTACGGTCTGGCGCCGGAGGCCGGCGAGCAGGTGTCCGCCGTCGCCCGCCGCATCCTGGCCATCGCGGAACTCGCCCCCGCCTTCGACCCGGCCCGCTACCGCCGCGCCCACAACGAACTGGAGTTTCTGGACGGCAACGGCGCCACCTTCCGCATCGACCGCCTGGTGGAGTTCAGCGAAGAAATCTGGGTGTTGGACTACAAGACCGGCGGCCTCGACGAAGCCGATCTCAGCCGCCGCGCCCTGCCCTATCTGGAACAGATCGAGGGCTACCGTGAGGCAGCCCGCCAGCTTTATCCAGGTCAAACAGTGCGCGCGGCGCTGGTGTTTGCCGATGGGCTGGTGTGGTGGATGTAGCGCCGCCAGAACGCCGGGGTCAGCACCACCAGCAGGGTGAACAACTCCAGGCGGCCCAGCAGCATGGCGAAGGTGCATACCCAGGTCTGGAAATCGCTGAGCACGGCGTAGGTGGTGGAGGGGCCGACCTGGCCGAGGCCGGGGCCGGTGTTGTTGATGCAGGCGACGATGGCGGAGAAGGCGGTGAGGACATCCAGCCCACTGAGCGAAAGCAGGAAACTCAGCGAGACGATGGACGCCACATAGACGAAGAAGAACACCAGCACGGCGTACATGACCTTGTCGGGCACCACCTGTTCGCCCAGGCGGATGGTGAGCTCGGCGCGCGGGTGGAGCACACGCAGCAGTTCCCGGTACACCTGTTTGTAGAGGAGCACCGCGCGCAGCATCTTGATGCCGCCGCCGGTGGAACCGGCGCTGGTGGAAAAGCTGCACAGGAACAGCAGCCACAGCCCGGCGAACCAGGGCCAGGCGCCGAAATCGGCGGTGGCCAGACCCAGCGTGGTGGACATGGAGATCACGCTGAAACTGGCATCGCGAAGGGCACCGGGGAAGTCCTGATACACCCCCGCCCGCCACAGCAGCAGGCCGAGAAGCAGACAACTGCCGAGTACATAACCGAAGTACCAGCGGATTTCCGGGTCGACCCGGTAGGGTGTCAGCGAGCGCGCGCGCAGCGCCATGAAGTGCATCGCGAAATTCAGGCCGGCGAGCAGCGCGAACACCTCGGTGATCAGTTCCAGCGGCAACGACTTGAAATAGCCGAAGCTGGCGTCATGCGAGGAAAAGCCGCCCAGGCCCATCACCGAAAAGGCGTGGATGACGGCATCGGCCGGCGTCATGCCGAATGCCCAGTAGAGGCCGATGCAGAGCAGGGTGAGCAGGATGTAGACCCGCCAGAGGCCCTTGGCGGTTTCCGCCATGCGCGGGGTGAGTTTGTCGTCCTTCATCGGCCCCGGTGTTTCCGCCTTGTATAACTGGCGGCCGCCCACCCCCAGCAAGGGCAGCACGGCGACCACCAGGACGATGACGCCCAGACCACCCAACCAGTGCAACTGCGCGCGCCAGAGATTGATCGAGGTGGGCATCCGATCAAGTCCGGAAAGCACCGTGGCGCCGGTGGTGGTGAGGCCGGACATGGTCTCGAAATAAGCGTCGGTGAAGGTCAGTTGCGGGAAATAGAGCAACAGAGGCAGCGCCGCGAACAGCGGCGTCAGCGTCCAGGTCAGCACCACCAGCAGGATGCCATCGCGCGCCTTCAGTTCGCGCTTCCAGTAGCGCCCGACCAACCAGAGCGCCACGCCACAGGCGAGAGTAATCAGCACCGCCTCGTCGTAAGCGCGCTGGGCGGCATCGTCGGACCACTCCGAGACCGTGAGCGGCAACAGCATGGAGAGCCCGAACACCCCGACGATCATGCCCAGCACATGCAGGATGGGGAAGACGTTATAGAGACGCAAACGGTGCGCCATAAGGTTATCTACGCCAGAACGCAGGGGTCAGCACGACCAGGAGGGTGAACAGTTCCAGCCGCCCCAGGAGCATCGCGAAAGTACACACCGTGGTCTGGAAGTCGTTGAGTACGGCATAGGTGTGTGCCGGCCCCACCTCGCCCAGGCCGGGGCCGGTGTTGTTGATGCAGGCGACGATGGCGGAAAACGAGGTGAGCACGTCGAGGCCGGTGAACGACAGCACGAACGACAACGAAACGATGGAGGCCACATAAATGAACAGGAAGGCCAGCACCGCGTAGACGATCTTGTTGGGCACCACGCTATCGCCCAGACGCAGGGGAATCTGGGCATGGGGGTGAATCAGTTTTTGCAGTTCCCGGTATACCTGCTTGTACAAGAGGATGGCGCGCATCATCTTGATGCCGCCGCCGGTGGAGCCGGCGCTGGTGGAGAAACTGCACAGGAACATCAGCCAAAGGCCGGCGAAGAACGGCCAGTGGCCGTAATCGGTGGTGGAAAAACCCAGGGTGGTGGCCACGGATATGGTGTTGAACAGGGCGTAGCGTAGTGCGCTGGGGAAGTCCAGGAAGATGTCGCGCTGCCACAGCAGCAGAGCCAGGATCACACCGCTGGCCAGCACGAAACCGAGAAACCAGCGGATCTCCGGATCGTGGCGGTAGAAGTTGAGGCGGCGCCCGCGCAGCACGGCGAAATGGGTGGCGAAGTTGATGCCGGCGATGAGGGCGAAGATGCCCACGGCGATTTCCAGCGGAAGCGAATCGAAATAGCCCAGGCTGGCGTCATGCGAGGAAAACCCGCCCAGGCCGAGGATGGAAAAGGCGTGCACCACCGCGTCGAAGAAGGACATGCCCAGCACCCAGAGCACCAGAATGCAGGCCGCCGTGAGGATCACATATACCGCCCACAACCCCTTGGCGGTTTCCGCCATGCGCGGGGTCAGTTTCTGGTCTTTCATGGGCGTGGGGGTCTCTGCCTTGAACATCTGGCGGCCGCCCACCCCCAGCAGCGGCAGCACCGCCGTCACCAGGACGATGACCCCGAGCCCGCCGATCCAGTGCAATTGCGCGCGCCAGAGGTTGATCGAATCGGGTAGTTCATCGAGGCCGGACAACACCGTGGCGCCGGTGGCGGTGAGGCCGGACATGGCCTCGAAATAGGCGTCGGCCAGGGACAGTTCGGGCATGTAGATCAACAGCGGCAGCGCGGCGAATGCCGGCAGCAGGGTCCAGGTCAGCACCACCAGGAGGATGCCGTCACGGGTTTTCAACTCACGCCGCCAGTAGCGGCCGACCAAGAAGAGGAGCAAGCCACTGCCGATGGTGATCAACGCGGCTTCGTCATAGGCGCGCTCGGCGCCATCGCGGGTCAGTTCCGACAGCAGCAGGGGCACCAGCATGGACAGGCCGAACACCAGGACGATCATGCCCAGCACATGCAGGATGGGAAACAGACGACGCAGCATCAGAAAAAGCCCATGCCCACCTGGAACAGTTTTTCCACTTTCGGAATCAGGCGCTTGTTGGGTACGAACAGAATCAGATGGTCATCCGCCTCGATCACATTGTCATGGTGGGCAATGATGACCTGCTCGCCACGCAGGATGGCGGCAATGGAAACCCCTTCAGGCAACTCAACCTGTTCGATGCGGCGGCCGACCAGCTTGGAAGCACGCGCATCGCCGTGCACCACGGCCTCCAGGGCTTCCGCCGCGCCCCGGCGCAGGGAATGCACCACCGCCATGTGGCCACGCCGGATATGCGTCAACAGCGGGCCGATGGTGGCTTGCGCGGGCGATAGGGCGATGTCGATCTCGCCGCCCTGCAACAGATCGACGTAGGTCGAACGATTGATCAGCGCGATCACTTTCTTGGCGCCCAGCCGTTTGGCCAGCAGCGAGGCCATGATGTTGTCCTCGTCGTCATTGGTCAGCGCGCAGAACACATCGATGTCTTCGATGTTTTCTTCCAGCAGCAGATCTTCGTCGGTGGCGTCACCGGTGAGCACCAGGGTGCGTTTCAGGGTCTGGGCGAGGAATTCGGTGTTCTTCTTGTTGCGGTCGATGATCTTGACCTCGTAGTCCGACTCCAGGCTTTTGGCCAGACGCTGACCAATGTTGCCGCCGCCGGCGATCATCACCCGGCGCACGCTCTTGTCGCCCCGGCGCATCTCCTTCATCACCGCGCGGATGTTCTCGGTGGCGGCGATGAAGAAGATTTCGTCGCTGTCCTGAATCACCGTGCGGCCTTCCGGGATGATGGTGCGGTCGCGCCGAAAAATGGCGGCGACGCGCGCATCGAGACCGGGCAGATGTTTTTGCAGGTCGCGCAACTCATGGCCCACCAGGGGGCCGCCGGCGCGCGCCCGCAGCGCCACCAGACGCGCGCGGCCACCACCGAAATCCACCACCTGCAAGGCTTCCGGATAGTCGATCAGCTTGCGCAGGTAGTCGGTGATTTCCTGTTCCGGCGCGATGACGTGGTCGACGCCGAAGTGGTCCGCGTCGAACAATTGCGGGTGCTTCATGTAGTCGATGGCGCGGATACGGGCGATCTTGGTGGGAATGTTGAACAGCGTGCCGGCCAGCTTGCAGGCCACCATGTTGGTCTCGTCGTTGAGCGTCACCGCCACCAGCATGTCGGCATCTTCCGCGCCGGCGGCGCGCAGGATGGCGGGGTGGGAAGCCTGGCCGTGTACGGTGCGCAAGTCGAAGCGTTCCTGCAGGGCGGCGAGCTTTTCCACGTCCACATCCACCACGGTCAGGTCGTTGCCTTCCCGCACCAGATGTTCCGCCAGATTGGAGCCGACCTGGCCGGCGCCGAGGATGATGATTTTCATGGTTGCGTCATGGGTTGGTGCGTAGGTTGGGCAAAGCGAAGCGTGCCCAACATCGTGGCGGTTTGTTGGGCACGCTTCGCTTTGCCCAACCTACATCACTCACGCTTTGTCCTTCCCCGGAGCCTCGATGCCCAATTGCTTCACCTTCCGATACAGGTTGGTGCGATCCAGGCCGGCGCGGTCGGCGGCGCGGCTCATGCCCCAGTCGCATTCCCCGAGCAGGGCTTCCAGATAGGCTTTCTCGAAAGCGTCGCGGGCATCTTTCAGGGGCAGATGCAGCATCAGGTCGACACCGGTCTTTTCCTTGCCGACCTTGGCGGGAAGCACCGCGTCGGTGGCCGCCAGATCGATCGGGCCACTGCCGTCTTCCAGAGCCAGGCGCGCGGCCAACGCATCCAGTTCGGACAGATTGCCGGGCCAGTCGTGTTCCGCCAGACGGCTCATGGCGGCATCGGTGAATTTGAGCGGCGGCTGGCGCAGGCGCACGCAGGCGGCTTCCAGGGCGCGCGCGGCAAGGCCGGGAATGTCTTCGCGGCGATCACGCAGGGGCGGCAAATCCACCACGGCATGCGCCAGCAGTTCGTGCAACTCCTGCGTCAGGCGGCCTTCCGCAAGCGCGCGCGCGGGGTCTTCCCGGCTCACCGTCACGACGCGCGCGGCGAATTCGCCACGACGCGCGACCAGCAGGGTCAGGCCACGTTGCTGCATCACCGTCAGGCCGCCCAGGTCCGGCACGAACACCAGCCCCCCTTTGGCGCGCGCCAGGATGTCGGTGGGACGATTGGCCAGTTCGGCCGCTTCGTCGATCCGGACAAACGGCGCATCGGGCGGGGTGAGAAAACGCGCCACCACTTCCTCGCCGGTGCCCGCCTCCGCCACCAGCAACATCGGCAGTCCGGCGCCGGCGGCCAGCCCCAGGCGCTGCGCCAGACGTTTCACGGCCTCGCCACTGCCCAGTTCTTCCAGGGTGCCGCTGGTGGTTGGCTTGGCCTGGCGCGAGGCCAGGGCCTTCTTCACGGTTTCCAGCAACTGCTTGTAGGAGATGGGTTTTTCCAGATAGTCGAAGGCGCCCAGGCGGGTGGCCTCGACCGCGGTATGCACCGTGCCGTGGCCGGACATCATCACCACCGGCATGGTCAGCCTCCCCTGGCTGCGCCATTCCTTGAGCAGGGTCACGCCGTCCACATCGGGCATCCAGATATCGAGCAGGATCAGGTCCGGGTTCTTGTCGTCTAGCGCGGCGCGGGCGCGAGCGCCGTTCTCCGCCATGCGCACCTCATAGCCTTCTTCTTCCAGAATCTCGCGCATCAGCTCGCGGATGCCGGGTTCGTCGTCCACCACCAGTATTTCAGGCATGTTGCTCGTCCTCGCTTATCAGTGCCGGCAGGCTGACGCAGATGCGCGCCCCGCCCGTGTCCGGATTGTCCACCGCAATGCTGCCGTGATGCTCTTCCACAATCTTCTTCACCACCGGCAAGCCCAGGCCGGTGCCCTTGGGCTTGCTGGTGACATAGGGTTCGAACAGGCGGCCGCGCAGTTCCTCGGGGAAGCCGGGGCCGTTGTCCCGCACGGACAAGCTTACCTGACTCCCGCTCAGGGCCGTAGTCACGGTAATCAGCGGCGCCGTGCTCATTTCCAGCGCCTCCTGCGCGTTCTTCATCAGGTTGACCAGCACCTGCCCGATCAGGGCGGGGTCGCCCGCCACCGGCGGCAGGCCTTCGGCCAAGTGGCGCTCGATGGGGATGCCGCCTTCGTACATGTGCAACACCTCCACGACGGTGGCATTGATGTCCAGGCGCTCGATGCGCGGCGAGGGCAACCGGGCATATTGCGCGAAGGCGTCCACCAACCCTTTCATGGCGGCGACCTGGCCGACGATGGTGGCGGTGGCGCGGATCAGGGTTTCCCGCGCCACGCCTTCCAGCTTGTCCGCCAGCTTCGCCTCCAGGCGCTCGGCGGAAAGCTGGATCGGGGTCAGCGGGTTTTTGATCTCGTGCGCCATGCGCCGCGCCACTTCGCCCCAGGCGGCGTCGCGCTGGGCTTGCAGCAACTGGGTCACGTCGTCGATCACCAGCACGTAGTCGGGCGCCTCGCCGGCCGTGAGCGGCGTGCCGCGCGCCAGCAGGATGCGTTTGCCGTTGGTCGTGGCCAGCTCGATCTGCTCGCGCCAGGGCTGTGTCGGGCTGTCATGAAAATGTCGCACCATGTCTCGCACGAAACCGGCGAGCCCGGCGTTTTCGCTGCTCCAATCGGGGAGCCGGCGTCCTTCCAGGTCCGCGCGCGCCACCCCCAGGATCTTCGCGGCGGCGGGATTGGCCACGCGCACACCAAGATCGTGTTCCAGGGTGACGACGCCGGTGGTGACGCTGGACAACACGCCCTCCAGATAGGAGTTGGCTTCCAGCAGCTTGTCGCGGCTTTCCTCGGCGACGGCGCGCGCGTCCGAGAGTTGCCGGGTCATGCGGTTGAAGGAATGGGTGAGCATGCCCAGTTCGTCGCGGCTGGATACGGTTTGCACCTGGGTAAAGTCGCCGCGCGCCACGGCCCGGGTACCACGGGCCAGGGCGCGCAGCGGTGCGGCGAGGCGCTCGGAGAGGACGAATGCCAGCGAGAAGGCCGAGAACAACGCCAACGCCAGCGCCAGGGTCAGGGAAATGCCATACAGCCGTTTCAGCCCCAGGCGCGAGAGCAGCAGCTCCTGATAACCCTGGCGCGCCTCTTCCACCTGTTGCGTATCCTGAGCCAGTTGCTTGGGAACCGGTTGCAGCACTTGCACCACGCGCGGGCGCTCGGACAACGACGGCATATTCACCGAGGCCACCACCCGCACCATGATGCCGCCGCTACCCGTCGCCTGCAGGCGCGACCAGGTCTGTTGCATGCGTACCTGCCAGAGGGCGCCGCGCTCCGGCGATTTGGGCAACAGGCTGCCACGGTCGGAGGAGGAAAATCCCAGCATGTTGCCGTTGTCGTCGAACAGCCCCAGCTCCTGCACCCCCGTCGCTTCTCGAAGTTCGTCCAGACGCGCGACTTGCAGGATCGGCGGCAGGTCGCCCACTTGCTGAGCCAGGCGCTCGGTCTTCTTCACGGTTTCCCGCTGCACATGCTCCAGGGCTGATCGACCCAGAGCCAGGCCACCTTCCAGCGCATTCTCCATGCGCACATCGAACCAGGACTCGATGGAGCGCACCAGAAACTGCACCGACACCCCATAGACCACCAGGCCGGGCGCCAGTGACATGAGGCCGATGATGAGGAACAGGCGCGTGGTGAGCTTGGCGCCGAACACGCCGGTGCGGATGCGCCGCACCAGCAGGTAGGCCTGATAGGCGATCAGCACCACCAACCCGCCCGCGGCGGCGACGGTGATCCAGAGCAGCAGCGGCAGATTGCTGGCGAAGAATTCGGTATTGCCCGCCGCCGCGGCCAACAACCCGATCAGGGCCGAACCGATAAGCAGACTGCCGGCAACGAGGTAGAGCATCAGTATTTGAAGCTGCGTTCCTGCCAGCCGGAATCGAGCTGCCAGCGGCCCGATGAGGCCAGCGCATTGACCTGCAAGGGTTTCGGCAATTGAGAGATGTCCAGGTACATGCGCACGTAGATCTTGTACTCGGCCTTTTTCTTCATCTGCTTGACGTTGACCACCGCCCAATCGCGCAAATCCCCGACTGCTTGCAGTGCATCGGAGAGACTTTCATGGGCGCTGGAAACGCCGCTGAGGCTGACGTAATACTGGCGCAACAAGGCGTTGTAGGAGAGACGCACGCTACGCTCCAGGTCGGATAGCCCCTCGGCCAGCCACCAGTTGCGTTCGCGTTCCGCTTCCACCGCCTGCACGAAGGTGAGTTGCACGCCACGGCGCAGGGCGTCATCCAGGGTGGGAGAAAGCTGTATGGAAAAACCGCCATTCAGGTGGAACAGCTCTCCCCTTTGCACCACATCGATTTGCTGCGCCTGGATGCCCTCGGCGCGCGCGACGGAAATGACGGCCAGCGCAAGCACGGCCGCGGTCGCGCGCAGAAAGTTACGCCTTGAGCAAACGTGCATAGAAGAATCCATCCATCTCCGGGCCGGGGAGCAACTGCCCCGCGCGGGTTGCCGGCACCACCTCACTGCGAGCGTCGCCATGACGGGCCAGGAAGGCCGCCACCTGATCGGCGTTCTCCTCGCGAAAAAGGCTGCATGTGGCGTAGAGCATGGTGCCCGCCGGCTTCAGCAGCGGCCACAACGCATCCATGAGACGGCGTTGCTGGCGCGCCAGTTGTTGCACATCCTCGGGCCGTTTCAGCCATTTGCCATCAGGATGCCGGCGCACCACACCGGAGGCGGTGCAGGGGGCATCGAGCAGGATGCGGTCGAACGGCCGGCCATCCCACCAGGCCGCCGTGTTGGCGGCATCGCCCGCGACCAGGGTGGCGCTCAGTTTCGTAGCGAAGCCGAGGCGATCCAGATTTTCCCGCACCCGGCCGAGACGGGCGCCATCGCTGTCCAGCGCAACCAGGTCGAGATCATGCAATTCGAGAAGGTGGCCGGTCTTGCCACCGGGCGCGGCGCAGGCGTCCAGCACCCGCTCGCCATCGGCGGCACCCAGACAGGGAGCGGCGAGCTGTGCGCCCAGATCCTGAACGGAAACCAGGCCGTCGAAGAAGCCCGGCAGTTCTCCCACCGGTACGGGGCGTTGCAAGGTCAAGGCCCACTCGCCGCTTTGCCGCGCGGCGATACCCGCGCCGGCGAGCAGTTCAAGATAATCGGCGACGCTGCCGCGCCGTCGGTTCACCCGCAGGGTCATGGGCGGATGCGCGTTCTGCGCTTCGACGATGGCCTGCCAGTCCGACGGGTACTGCGTTTGCAGACGCTTGAGCCACCATAGGGGGAGATTCCAGCGTGCCTCCGGGTCAGCCTCGGCGGCGGCCTCCAGTTCCGCGCGGCGACGCTGGAAATTGCGCAGCACCGCGTTGGCGAAGCCGCGCGCGCCCGGGTAGCGCTCGGCCACCACCGCCACAGTCTCGTTCACCACGGCATAGGCAGGCGTTTCGCCCGCTTCCAGTTCGTACAGACCGACCAGTAGATGCCCGGACAGCGTCACCGGCTTGAGCGGCCGCTCGCACAGCGTGGTGAGATAGAAGCTCAAACGCCCGGCATTGCGCAGGGCGCCGTAAGCAAGATTCTGTGCGGTGGAGAGACCATCGGGCGCCAGCCTGCGTAAATTGCCCAGCGCCAGGGTCAGGCTGGCACCATCCAGGAGAACGTCATTGACCAGATTCGCGGCCAGGAGGCGGGGGTTTTGCGAGGAAGCGTCGCGGTTGGGGGCAGACATGGGCCGCGATTATCCAGCAAAAGTAAGGCCGAAAACGATTCCGCCAGGTTGAGAACCTGGCGGAATCGAGAGGGGTGTGTTTGTGCTGCTCAGTCCACGCCGCCATCGGCTGCCGGCGTTGTGGTAGGCGCCGGTGCGCTGGGTGCGCTGGGGCCACTGCTGGTGGCGGGCGGCGCGACCGGCTTGGGCGGGCGCGGCTCATTCCCGGCCATGATGTCGTCGATCTGCTCGCTGTCGATGGTTTCCCATTCCAGCAGGGCGCGGGTCATCCGCTCCACCTTGTCGCGGTTTTCTTCCAGAAGCTTGCGCGCCAGACCATATTGCTCGTCGATGATGCGGCGCACCTCGGCATCCACCTTGCGCAGGGTCTCCTCGGAAACACTCTTGTGGGTGGTCACCGAACGGCCCAGGAATACTTCGCCTTCTTCCTCGCCGTAGACCATCGGCCCCATCGCGTCGGACATGCCCCACTGCGTGACCATGCGGCGGGCTAGGTCGGTGGCGCGCTGGAAGTCGTTGGAGGCGCCGGTGGTCATCTGGTTCATGAACAGTTCTTCGGCGATACGGCCACCGAACAGCACCGCGAGGGTGGACAACAGACGGGTGCGGTCCTGGCTGTAGCGGTCCTCGGTGGGCAATTGCATGGTGACGCCCAAGGCGCGGCCGCGCGGGAGGATGGTGACCTTGTGCACCGGGTCGGTCTTCGGCATCAGCTTGGCGACCACGGCGTGGCCGGACTCGTGGTAGGCGGTGTTCTTGCGTTCTTCCTCGGGCATGATCAGGGAGCGGCGTTCGGCACCCATCATGATCTTGTCCTTGGCGCGCTCGAAGTCGTCCATGTCCACCACGCGCTTGTTGCCGCGCGCGGCGAACAGCGCCGCTTCGTTGACCAGGTTGGCGAGATCGGCGCCGGAGAAACCGGGCGTGCCACGGGCGATGATGTCGGCCTTGACGTCCTGGCTCATCGGCACCTTGCGCATGTGCACCAGCAGGATCTGTTCGCGGCCACGGATGTCCGGCAGCGGTACCACCACCTGGCGGTCGAAGCGGCCTGGACGCAGCAGGGCCGGGTCGAGCACGTCGGGACGGTTGGTGGCGGCGATGACGATGACACCCACGGTGGCTTCGAAGCCATCCATTTCCACCAGCAACTGGTTCAGGGTCTGTTCGCGTTCATCGTTGCCACCACCCAGGCCGGCGCCGCGCTGGCGGCCCACGGCGTCGATTTCGTCGATGAAGATGATGCAGGGGGAATGCTTTTTGGCCTGCTCGAACATGTCGCGCACGCGGGCGGCGCCGACACCGACGAACATTTCCACGAAGTCAGAGCCGGAAATACTGAAGAACGGCACCTTGGCTTCACCGGCGATGGACCTGGCCAACAGTGTCTTGCCGGTGCCGGGACTGCCGACCATCAGCACGCCGCGGGGAATGCGGCCGCCCAATTTCTGAAAGCGCGAAGGATCGCGCAGGAACTCCACCAGTTCACTCACTTCTTCCTTGGCCTCGTCGCAACCCGCGACGTCGGCGAAGGTGACGGTATTGGTGTCCTGGTCAAGCAGGCGCGCCTTGCTCTTGCCGAACGAGAAGGCACCACCTTTGCCGCCGCCCTGCATCTGGCGCATGAAGAAGACCCAGACGCCGATCAACAGCAACATGGGGAACCAGGAAACGAAGATGCTCATCATCATGGATGGCTGCTCTTCCGGCTTGGCTTCCACCTGAACACCAGCCTTCAGCAGATCGGAAACCAGCCAGGGATCGGAGGGCGCATAGGAAGTGAAGCGCTGGCCATCTGAACTGACGCCGCGCAGGACGTGATTCTCGATGGTGACCTTGGTGACCTGGCCCTGCTTGACCTGCTCGATGAAGGTCGAATAATCGACCTGCGATTGCGCGGTCTGGCGCGTGTTGAATTGATTGAATACCGTCATCAGCACCAGCGCGACGACCAGCCAGATAGCGACATTCTTGAAGAGGTTGTTCAATTTGACTCCTTTGCGGCCAACTCGCCACGACCGGCGAGAACTTAGTCTAAATCCGGGGCCGATTCAATCAAGGCCGACGCCACAGCGGGATTTGCCTTCAGTTCGCGGCCCAATAAATACACTTCACGACTACTGTCACGCGAAGCTTCCGGTTTACGCGCCGCGACCTTACGGAACACCGCGCGCATCGCTCTCATGTAATCCTCGAAACCCGCGCCCTGAAATACCTTGACCAAAAAAACGCCGTCAGGTTGCAGGTATCTGGCCGCGAAATCGAGCGCCAGTTCCGCCAGCAGGTAACTCCTGGCTTGATCGGTAACGATGACCCCGGTGATATTGGGGGCCATGTCGGAAAGTACAAGGTCGACGGCCTTGCCCTCCAGCGCGGCATCCACCTTTTCCAGACCGGCGTCCTCGGTGAAGTCCGCCTGGACGAAAGTGAGGTGGTTCATCCCGGTCATCTCCAGCAAGTCGATACCGACGAGACGCCCCTGCCCTTTCATGCGCTCCACCGCCACCTGGCACCAGCCGCCCGGCGCGCAGCCGAGATCGACCACCACCATGCCGGGCCGCAAGAGATGGTCGTGGTCGTCGATTTCCATCAACTTGTAGGCCGCGCGCGAGCGATACCCCTGCACCACCGATTGGCGCACATAGAAATCGTTGACATGCTTGTGATGCCAAACGCGGGTTTTTGCTTGTCGTTTCATGGGCTACTATCGCCGCCTTTTCCGGAGAAGCTGTATGCGTGAACTAACGGTCGAACAACGTAAATATCTGAAAGGTCTTGCCCACTCGCAGAAGCCTGTCGTGATGATCGGCACACAAGGGCTGACCGAGGCGGTCATCAAGGAAGCGGGCGTTGCGCTCGCCGCGCATGAACTGATCAAGGTACGCGTGCTGGGCGATGACCGCGCCGCGCGGGAGGCCTGGTTCCTCGAACTGGGCAAGGCGCTCGACGCCGCGCCGGTGCAGCACATCGGCAAGTTGTTGTTGTTCTACAAGGCGGCGGACAAGCCGAAGATCAAGCTACCGTGAGTTCTGCTTGGCGACCAGAGCGAGGCCGAGCAGGCTTTCAATCAGGTACACCACACTGGAAACGCCATGCCAGGTGGCGAATCGGTCGCGGAACAGGCTTTCCATCACATCCTTGGGCATGGCCTGATCCTTGAGTTGTTGCAGTATGGGTTGAATGCCGAAGTGCTGGGCGACCGTCAACAACAGCATGACCAGCACGATCCAGAAGAATCCTTGTTTCAGCGCGGCCCCGCCCTGGCGGCTGAGACGAAACAAAAGTAGCCAGCCACCGCAGAGCAGCCCAACCCAGGCGATATGGCCGAATAACTTACCGGCCAGCATGCCCGCCAGCATCCTGTCATCCAGGTGGTAGAAAAGCGTGGGAGCCGCCAGATAGCCTACCGCCCACAAGCCGCCCACCCAGAGGACGATGGCCCAGGCGGCCAGTAGATCGGGGAGGCGTTTCACGTTAAACGTAGTGGACGCCGACGATTTCGTAATGTCGCATCCCACCCGGTGCGTTCACATCGGCCACATCGCCGGCGTATTTGCCGATCAGGGCGCGGGCGATGGGAGAACCCACGGAAATCTTGCCGCCCTTGATATCGGCTTCGTCGTCACCGACGATCTGATACTTCACCTCATCGCCGGTTTCCGCATCCACCAGTTCCACGGTGGCGCCAAATACCACACGGCCCTCGGTGTCGAGATGGCGCGGGTCGATGATCTGGGCATTGGAGAGTTTGCCTTCGAGGTCTTTGATGCGACCTTCGACAAACCCCTGCTTTTCCTTGGCGGCATCATATTCCGCGTTTTCCGACAGATCGCCATGCGAGCGCGCTTCGGCGATGGCGGCAATGACGCTCGGCCGTTCCACACTTTTCAGACGCTGCAATTCATTGCGCATCAGGTCGGCGCCAACCACCGTGAGGGGGACTTTGTTCATGTGAAAGCCTTTCAGTGCAGACGCTTGTGCAGGTCTTGGAGGGAATAGACCGTGATGTCGCGACGTTCCTTCATACCCAGGCACGCCGCCTTGGCGCCGGCCAGCGTCGTGAAATAGGGAATGTTCTGGGTCAGCGCGGCGGCGCGAATCGCGAAGGAATCCTTCATCGCGCGCTTGTCCTCGACCACGTTGACGATCAACTGGATTTCTCGGTTCTTGATCATATCGACGATGTGCGGGCGCCCTTCGGCCACCTTGTTGACGCGAGTGACCGGCACGCCGGCTGCTTCGATGACGTTGGCGGTGCCGCGCGTGGCGAACAGCTTGAAGCCGAGTTCATGCAGGTACACGGAAATTTCGGCAACCTGGGGGTGATCCGGATTGCGCACCGAGATAAACACGTTGCCGACACGCGGCAGCTTCACACTGGCGCCGTACTGCGCTTTGAGGAAGGCTTCACCGAAACTTTCACCCACGCCCATCACTTCGCCGGTGGATTTCATTTCCGGCGTCAGGATCGGGTCCACGCCAGGAAACTTGCGGAACGGGAATACGGCTTCCTTCACCGAGTAGTAGGGAGGAATGACTTCGAGTTCGGCGTTCTGCTCCTTCAGCGTCTTCCCGGCCATGCAGCGCGCGGCAATTTTCGCCAACTGGCGCCCCGTGGCCTTGGAGACAAAAGGCACAGTGCGCGATGCGCGTGGGTTGACCTCCAACACGTAGACCTCGGCCGCGTCAGCCTTGCCCTTGATCGCGAACTGCACGTTCATCAGGCCGACCACGTTAAGCGCCTTGGCCATTGCCACGGTTTGCCGGCGTAGTTCGTCCTGGATCGCGGGGGTGAGGCTGTAGGGCGGCAGGGAGCAGGCCGAGTCGCCGGAATGCACGCCCGCCTGTTCGATGTGTTCCATGATGCCGCCGATCATGACCTGCTCGCCGTCGGAGAGCGCATCGACGTCGACTTCGATGGCGTCATTGAGGAAACGGTCGAGCAAAACCGGGGAGTCATTGGAAACCTTCACTGCTTCACGCATATAGCGTTGCAGATCAGCCTCTTCATGCACGATTTCCATCGCGCGGCCACCCAGCACATAAGAGGGGCGCACCACCAGCGGATAACCGATCTCGGCCGCCAAACGAATCGCCTCATCTTCCGCACGTGCGGTGCGGTTGGGCGGTTGCAGCAGGCCGAGTTCCTGCAGCATCTTCTGAAAACGCTCACGGTCTTCGGCGGCGTCGATCATGTCCGGCGTGGTACCGATGATGGGCACACCATACTTTTCCAGGTCGCGCGCCAGCTTCAACGGTGTTTGGCCACCGTACTGGACAATCACGCCGACCGGCTTTTCGATGCGCACCACTTCCAGTACATCTTCCAGCGTAAGCGGCTCGAAATAGAGTCGGTCGGATGTGTCGTAATCGGTGGAAACGGTTTCCGGGTTGCAGTTGACCATGATGGTCTCGTAACCATCCTCGCGCATGGCGAGTGCCGCGTGTACGCAGCAATAGTCGAATTCGATACCTTGGCCGATGCGATTGGGCCCGCCACCCAGCACCATGATTTTCTTGCTGTCGGAAGGTAGCGCCTCGCACTCATCCTCATAGGTCGAATACATGTAGGCGGTAGACGTGGCAAATTCCGCCGCGCAGGTATCGACCCGCTTGTAGACCGGATGGACTCCCAATTCCCAGCGCCTGCCTCGTAACTGGTGTTGATCCGTCCCTAGCAGCCTGGCCAGGCGGCGGTCTGAAAACCCGTTGCGCTTGAGGATAAATAGCTCATCACGCGACAGATCAGCCAGTGCGCGGCCCTTCAACTCGCCTTCCTGGCGAACAATGTCCTCGATCTGGGCCAGGAACCAGGGATCAATCTTGCTGGCTGTTTGTACCTCGTCGAAGCTCATGCCGATGCGTAGCGCATCGGCCACATACCAGAGGCGCTCAGGGCCGGGGTTACCCAGTTCGGCTTCAATCTCGTCCAGGTCGTGGGTCTTCTCATCCAGCCCGTCAACCCCGGTTTCCAGGCCACGCAGTGCTTTTTGCAACGATTCCTGGAAAGTGCGGCCTATGGCCATGACCTCACCCACCGACTTCATCTGAGTGGTCAGACGATCATTGGCCTGTGGGAATTTTTCGAACGCAAAGCGCGGCACCTTGGTAACCACGTAATCGATGGACGGCTCGAACGAGGCGGGCGTGGCGCCACCGGTAATGTCGTTCTTCAATTCGTCCAGGGTAAAACCGACCGCCAACTTGGCCGCCACCTTGGCGATGGGGAAGCCGGTGGCCTTCGACGCAAGCGCGGAAGAACGCGACACACGCGGGTTCATTTCGATCACCACAATCTTGCCATCGGCCGGATTGATAGCGAATTGCACGTTTGAACCACCGGTGTCGACGCCAATTTCGCGCAGAACCGCGATTGAGGCGTTGCGCAACAACTGGTATTCACGGTCGGTCAGTGTCTGTGCGGGCGCCACGGTAATCGAGTCGCCGGTATGCACTCCCATGGGATCGAGGTTCTCGATGGAGCAGACGATGATGCAGTTGTCCGCGTGATCGCGAACCACTTCCATCTCGAATTCCTTCCAGCCGATAAGCGACTCTTCGATCAGCAACTCCTTGGTAGGGGATGCATCCAGTCCGCGCTCGCAAATGGTGAGAAATTCCTCCATGTTGTAGGCAATACCTCCACCACTTCCACCCATCGTGAAAGACGGACGAATGATGGTGGGGAAGCCGATGCCAGCCTGGATCTGCATCGCCTCTTCAAGGCTGTGCGCCAGCGCGGAGCGAGGGTTGGCCAAGCCGATTCGGGCCATGGCCTGTTTGAATTTTTCACGATCCTCGGCCATGTCGATGGCATCACGACTGGCACCAATCAGTTCTACGTCGTACTTCTCCAGTACACCGAACTTGGCAAGATCAAGCGCACAGTTGAGTCCAGTCTGACCGCCCATCGTCGGCAAAATGGCATCAGGACGCTCTTTCTCGATGATGCGTTCTACTGTCTGCCAGTTGATCGGCTCGATGTAAGTAGCATCGGCCATCTCCGGATCAGTCATGATCGTGGCCGGATTGGAGTTGACCAGAATGACGCGGTAACCCTCTTCGCGCAGCGCCTTGCAGGCCTGGGCGCCGGAATAGTCGAACTCGCAGGCTTGACCAATGACGATGGGGCCAGCGCCGATGATGAGGATGGAATGAATATCTGTGCGCTTAGGCATGTTGCGCTTCCCGCATCATCTTGATGAATCGGTCGAACAGATAACCCACGTCTTGCGGTCCGGGGCTCGCCTCGGGATGGCCTTGAAAACTGAAGGCGGGGACGTCGGTACGGCTGATGCCTTGCAATGAGCCGTCGAAGAGTGAGACATGGGTGGCGCGTAAGTTGGCGGGCAACGTGGCCGCATCCACCGCGAAACCGTGGTTCTGGCTGGTGATAACGACCCGCTTGCTGTCCAGGTCCTGCACCGGATGATTGGCTCCGTGGTGCCCGAACTTCATCTTGATCGTTCGTGCACCTGAAGCAAGCGCCAACAACTGGTGGCCCAAACAGATACCGAATGTAGGAATGCGAGCAGCGGTAATTTCCTGAATCGCTTTGATGGCGTAATCACAGGGCTCCGGATCACCGGGACCATTGGAAAGCAGCACACCATCCGGATTCATAAACAACACCTCCGCGCCAGTGGTTTGTGCAGGCACGACAGTAATGCGACAACCGCGCATTGCTGCCATACGCAGAATGTTGCGCTTCACGCCAAAGTCATAGGCAACAACGTGGTAGGGATACTCGGCCGGCTTTTGAAAGCCCTGACCGAGACCCCACTCCCCCTCTTCCCACACATGCCTGGAATCACATGTCACTACCTTGGCCAAGTCCATGCCAGCCATGCTGGGACATGCGCGTGCTTCCGCAAGCGCTGCCGACTCATCAACCAGGCCCGCCATGATGCAGCCGTTCTGTGCACCACGCTCGCGTAGATGCCGGGTCAATCGGCGCGTATCGATTCCAGCGATTCCGACTACACGCCGTTCTTTCAGGTACTCATCAAGACTTTGTGTCTGGCGAAAATTACTCGAACGCAAGGGTAGGTCACGAATGACCAAACCACCCGCATGAACACTTGATGATTCCGCATCGTCTGGATTAGTCCCGACGTTGCCTATGTGTGGGTAGGTCAGAGTAACAAGCTGATTACGGTAGGACGGATCGGTCAATATCTCTTGGTAACCAGTAAGGGCAGTGTTGAATACAACCTCACCCAATCCGACGCCCTCGGCGCCGATGGATACACCACGGAAGACCGTACCGTCAGCCAAGGCAAGTATTGCAGGTACGAACGCAGACACGATAACCCCTGGTCCAGATGTGACAAGCGGGGCGGACTCGCGTCCACCCCGCTAAATTGAAATTCGCCAGCGATTATACGTTCTGGCTAACGCTTAGCTCAATGGGCGCAGTCCGATATTGTGCTGCGCACAAGCGCAAAACCCCCGCACAGCGGGGGTTTTGTTTGATAGGGAGTCTGGCGATGACCTACTTTCGCCGGCGCGAAGCCGACTATCATTGGCGCGGACATGTTTCACGGTCCTGTTCGGAAAGGGAAGGTGTG
>JAUXXW010000042.1 GCA_030684775.1 Pseudomonadota bacterium | reverse complement strand
TTGTCGCGCGGGCGCCTCGCCGGCGCGGCGCCGGCGCTACATGGCGGGAGTCGGCTTTCATCTCTGTTCACCCCGCATACAGGCTGACCAGCAGCGGATTCGAGCGCACCGTGAGCACGGCGCCGTCGCCGGCGCGGGTGTAGCTGCGTTCGGCGTAGAACAGCATCTGGCCGACGTGGTCGGTGAACGGCAGGGTGAGCGCCTGGGTGGGGGCGCCAGCCGCCGCGTCGGGGGTGATGCCGGCGCTGGCGATGAGTGCGGCGCCGGCGGGTTCCACCGCTTGCCAGCCGTTCGTCGCGTCCCAGGTCTCCCAGCGCAGGCTGACTGGTTCGCCGACCTTGCCGGCGAGCCAGACGCGCGGGGTGAAGGCGGCCAACTCAGGACTGCCCAAAGCAAAGCTGAAGCTGAACGCGCAAGCGCCGCCATGCACGAAGGCGATGGCCGGCGCCCAATCTTCCCGCGTGATGACGGGGCTCATGGCAGGCACTTCCGGGAATCTGCCGGCGACGCTGGTTTCCCGCCGCTCCAAGGTGGACTGAACCTGGAGGCCGAAGCCGCCGGCAAGCGGCGCTGGCACGGCTTTCACGGCCGGCAGCACCGGCGCCAGCGAGACTTCGTAGAGTACCGAGGGCCGGTAGATGGTGTCGCCCTGGGTGGACCAGAGTTGGTTCAACTGGTCCAGGGCGAGCGGCTGGAAGATGACTTGCAGGTGGTAATCCTCGCCCTCCACACCCAACTGGAACACCGGCTTTTCGTGAAAGACGCGCATCACCTCGCCGATCAAGCGCAGATCGTTTTCCCCCGCGCCGACGCTGTCTTCCTCGGCGGCGAATGGGGTGACCAGGCAGAAGGCGCGCAGCCAGCCGGTTTCGCCGGGCAGGGTGTCGGGAAACAGGCCGGACGGCTCGAAGCGGTAAAAGAACAGGTTGAGGCGATGGTCGCTATCGCCGGCGCCGGCCGATGCGGTATCGGCGGGGGTGGCCAGCAGCACGCTGACCTTGCTGCGGTCGGGCGCGTTGATCGCGCCGTCGAGGTAGTTGCGGATGCCTTTGCAGACTTGCGAGAGGGGGGAAAGGGCTAGGGCCATCTCAAATCCGCTTCAAATAGTTGCGGCTGAGAAAGCCGCGATCCGCGCGCGCCGTGGCTTGTGGCCTTGGCGGCGCGGCGTCGGCGACCACGACCACGTCGATGCGGCCGATGATCAGGCTGGGCGGGGCGGGTTCGGGGCCGCGATCGGGTCCGGGTGCCGCCGCATGGTTGGCGCGAGCGGGGCGTGTGGCGGCACTCGCCCTGGTTTCGGATAGCGATTCCCGCGCCGCGAACTCCCGCGCCGGGCTGGATTCGACGTTGGCAATGGCCGCGCCGCCGTCACGCTCGAAGGACTGTGGCGCGGCGGCTTCAGACACAAACTCGGACGCAAGCCCGGCCGCCTGGCTAGTCCGCGCCGCCGCGCCAGGTTGATCTAACGCGGTTGCTGGGTAGGTTTCAGAAGGGGCGCCCCGACCCGTCGGCCGGCTCAGGAACGTTTCGCGTTGTCCGCTAACAAGCTGTTCACTGCCTTCTGGGATCTCGGACCTATGCGTTTCGCGATTCGACTCCGTTTCGATTGGCCCAGGCAAAACTACAGACTGATGCGTTTTCGACTCGGATACCACGTTGGCTGCCGCTATCTTGCCGGGACTTCCGTGTATTTCCTGTCCTGTTTCCAGTTCGCTTTCTCGGCTATCGCCCAATACGGAAATGAGAGTTTCCCCATCATTCGTGGCGAGCGGCCTTGGACTTTCGACCTCGGCCCCCGCTGACAAAGGGTCGCCAGCCGGAGGGCGGGAGTGTCCCGCCCCCGGCTGGAATGACGCCTCTCGGGGCAGAAACTGCCCCGCCTTCTGAAACCTGAAAACGGTTTGCATGCCACTGGGCGTGCTGTCTTGCGCGTAATCCTCTTCCGGCGCGCCGGCCTCGGACTCGTCCGGGGCGCGCCGCACCCAGCCGCCGGCCAGGGGGCGGCGGGCATCGTGGATGGTGTCGTTGAACAGGCTCATGACAGCGCGAAAGTGACCGTAGGTTGGGCAAAGCGCAGCGTGCCCAACAAGCATGGGTGATGTTGGGCACGCTGCGCTTTGCCCAACCTACGAATGACTTGTTTGGCTTTGTCCATGCTCATTCCGCCATGCCGCGCGCGCGGTCGATCATTTGCAGATAACGCTGTCGACGCGGGCGCGGCAGGTCGAGGATGTCCGACTCGCTCCAGTGATAGTGCGTGGCGATCTGGTGGACTTCCCGCAGCAGGCTGTCGCCGCCGCGCGCGAGGGCGCGATAGGGATCGAGTTCGACTTGGTTGCCGCCGCCACACTCCGGGCAGGCGGTTTGCACGCGCAGGACGATGCCGGGCGCGATCACGTCGAGAGCGGCATCGGCGGCGGCGATCAGGTCTTGCCCAGGGGTGCCCAACGCCTCCGGCGCTTCCGCCAGTTGCCGCAGCAGCCAGCGCGGCGCTTCGGCTTCCGGCAGGTCGACAAGCATTTCCTGGTCGGCGCCGGTGGGCAGGCGAAAGCGCAGTTGCCGGCCATCCATGTCCACCTGTGCTTGCGGATAACCTTCGCCCGCGTCCTGGATCGGCAGGTCGGCGTAGTCGATACGGAAGTCGAAACGCGCGCCGCATTGCCCGCATTCAGCCTGGAACCAGCCGCCTTCATGGCCGAGGTGGCGATCCAGTTCGCGCATCAGGAACTGGCGGTCGCCGACGCAGAGGCTGGCGACGCGCGCCGGCGTGGCCGCCTCGCCACCCAGACGATCGAGCGCCAGGGCGAGGGCCTGGGTGACGGCGGCGGGGGTGTTGGCGGCGCGCTCCCCGGCTTCCGCCAGGGCGAGTTCGAGCGTGCCGGACACGGGCCGAAACGCCCAATCGCGCCGCCGTGTACCGTTCTCCACCAGGCCGCCGGGGAGTTGCATTTACGACTCCGTCGGTTCGGACACCGCCGTGTCGCGCTGCCAGCCCTCGTGTTGCAGGGTGAGGGTCTGGATGCCGACGGCGTTCATGCTGCCCGCGTCCATTTCCGGCAGGGCCTGGTATTCCGACACCCAGGCGCGGAACACTTTGTAGGAAAGGGCGACCTGGCCTTGCAGGTTGAGGACGTTGATGACGATGTCCTTGCGGAAATTCTTCAGCGACATGGCGGAGTCGCCCTCGACGTTGTTGACCAGCGCCGCCCAGCTTTCGAATACCGGGTCATGCGACAGGCCTTGTTCCAGGGTGATCGGCTCGTAGCTGGTGCCGCCGGGCAGGATGCGCTCCTTGCTGGGATCGCCGGCGGCGCGCCATTTGACCGCCTCGGTCTTGCGTTTCAGGGCGCCCATCTTCTTCAGGCCGGCGACCGGCTTGCCGTCGATCAGAATCTGGAATTTGAAGGTGCGGTAGGGGTCGTGGCGGTGGGCGTTGACCGGGAACATGGGAGCAGCCATTTCTATTTCTCCTCAGAAACTTGAACGTCGCGCCGCGACGCTCGATGCTCCCCTCTCCCGCGGGCGGGAGAGGGGCTGGGGGTGAGGGGGTTTTTCATGCGCGTGTGCGTTGATCGCCTTGCCCGTCAGGATTGGCCAACTTTCTGCTGAATCCGCACGATGACGAATTCGGCGGGCTTCAACGGCGCGAAACCGACGATGGCGATGACCTGGCCGCGGTCGATGTCGTCCTGGGTCATGGTGTCGCCCAGGCCACAGCGCACGAAATAGGCGTCCGAGGATTTCTGGCCCTGGAAGGCGCCGGCGCGGAACAGGCCGTCCATGAAGGCGCCGACGTTGGCGCGTAGCGACGACCAGAGGCGATGGTCGTTGGGCTCGAACACGGCCCACTGGATGCCGTTGTAGATGCTGCTCTCGATGTAGAGGGCGGTGCGCCGCACCGGCACATAACGCCATTCCGGGTTGGCCTTGGTGGACAGCGTGCGGGTGCCCCAGACCACGGCGCCGTAGCTGGGCAGCTTGCGCAGGCAGTTGACGCCTTCCGGGTTCAACTGGTCCTGGTCGCCGTCCTCGATGCTGTATTCCAGGCCGGCCATGCCGCGCACCGTGGCTTCCACCCCGGCCGGCGCTTTCCAGACGCCGCGCGTGCCGTCGGTGCGCGCCCAGATGCCGGCGGCGAAGGACGAGGGCGCGACGGTCAGCGTGGTCGGCACGTTGGGGTTGCTGTCGCGATTGTAGAAGGGGTTGGCCATCTTCACCCAGGGGTAATAGAGCGCGGTGTAGGTGGAGGTGGGCAGGCTCAGCGCGGACACTGTGGCGGCCTGGTCGAGTTCAAGGCCGGGCGGCGGATCGACCAGCAACATGCGGCTGCCCATCGCCTCGCAATGACTGATGCCGGCGTCGATGGCAGTGTTGCCGGTGCCGTCCTTGGGCATGTACTGGCCGGGCAGCAGGACAATGTTGACGTCGCGCACCTTCTTCAGCTTGTTGAAGAAGCCGGTGTAGTCATCGACGCCGGGCGGATCACCGTCGTCGCCGCCGGTGAGTGCTTCCATGCCGACCATGACTTTCGGCACCACATCCTGAGTACCGTGGATTTCCGTGCCGCCCGCGCTTTTTCCCAGTTTCAGCAGGGTGGCCAGCGTGCCCGGGCGCACCACCACCGAGGACGCGGCGCTGTCGCTGCCGGAGGTGAGGGTGAGCGCGTTGGCGGCGAACGCGCAGGTGAAGGTGGCGTAGGCGTCGCCCAGGGCGCGTACCCGCGCCTGAATTTCCGCCGCCACCTCGCCGCCGCTGTCAAACGTGCCGCCGGGCGCCGCGCCCAGGGTGATGGTCTTGGCGCCGAGGTTGTCGATGTTGAGGGTGAGGGTCATCCCCGCCAGCACAGTCGTCCAGACCAGGGCGGCGAGGTCGCCGCTGACGCTGGTGGCGTTCTTGTAATAGGTGGCGGGCGTGGCCTTGAGGTCGCTGGAAAGATCGACCGTGATGGTTTTCGAATTGCCGTTGACCACGGTGAGCACATAGCCGGCGTCGGAGCTATCCATCGACAGGTTGGGGAACGACTCCAGCAGTGTCGTTTCAGCGCCGTCCACCTGGCTGACTTCCAACTTGAAGCGATAGCCATCATTGGCGGTGATCTGCACGCGCAGGCTGTCGCCCCATTCCCCCGCGCTGCGGGCGGTGACGGCGAGGACGTTGATCGCCGCCGCGCTGCCGCCGACACGGCCGAGCATCTTGATCGCCGGCAGGGTGGAGGCCACGGCGTTCTGCGCCAGGCGCGCGATATAGGCGTCGCGGCCGCCGTTCAGGAAGAAGTTGAAGGCGGCCAGGCCGAGGTGGTCGGTGTCGGAATGGATCTCGCCGAAAGCGGCCTTGAATTCGTCCCAGCTATGCACCAGGGTCGCTTCGCCGATGGGGCCTTCCGTGGTGTAGCCGACCAGCGCGGCCACCGAGGTGGACACACCTTCGATGGGCTTGGCGCCGCTGGGAATCTCTTCGACGTAGACGCCGGGGTGCAGATAGCTGGGCATGCTCGATCTCCTTGCTGATTTCCGGGCGCTTGCCCGTGATGTGGCGCCACTTGCCGGCCGACGCGGCGGCGCGGCCGGCGAGAACTGTTCGTGGCGGGGCTATTTCTTCGCTTTGCGTTCCGGCGCCGTGAGCGAGCGGGCGGCGCGTACCGTGGCCTCGGTTTCCAGTTGCGGCACCTGGCTGTAGCCGCCGTGGCGTAGCGAGGCGCGGATGCGGGAAAGCAGCTCTTTCCTGCTCAACTGGCCGTTGGAACGGCGCATGTGGTGGCAGAAGTAGTAGGAGAAGGCGCCGTTGTAGGCCCCGCCGATGAAGGCGTCGGCGCTGGTCTGGTCGGAACGGCAGCCGGCCCAGAGGATGTGATGAATCGGGTCGCCACGCATGCCGTCGAGCAATTTCACCTGCTTCAACTCGTCTTCTTCGCCTTCATGGCGACAGACGATGTCCACCGGCGGCGGCAGATAGCGCGGGATAGACGCGGGCGGCGCGCCCGCCGGGCCAAGGTCGGCGGGACGGCCGAAATCGACATCGCGCAGGCCGGTGCCGGAATGGCAACTGTCGAGGAAAACTTCCAGCAACACGCCTTTGGGCAGGGTCTTGAAAATGGCGTTGAGGTCGTCGTCCAGAATGTAGGTACCGTTCCAGTCGAAGTCATAGGGGCAGATCAGTTCATCCATGCCGTCTTCCAGTTCATCCTGTTCGCCCCGGTCGCGTATCTGCGAGCCGTGGCCGGAATAGTGGAAGATCAGGAAATCGCCCGCCTTGGCGCCGGAAACCAGCCACTTCAGACGGGCCAGAATGCCGGCCTTGGTCGCCCTGCTGTCGGTGGCGACGCGGATGTCCGTGTTTTTGAAGCCGAGGTAACTGCGCAGGATGTCGCGCATGTTGGTGACGTCGTTGACGCAACCGCGAAGATCGCTGATGCCGCGATAGTCGTTGATGCCGACCAGAACCGCTCTTCTTGCCATGATGTCCTCCAGTTCGGGCCAGGGGCCCGCGATGAAACGCTCACTGAACAATTGTTGTTGTCTGGCACGTCGATGCCGACCCGGTTACATGAGCAGTAACCGTGCCAGCCAGTGGGCACATCAAAACAATGAGTTAGGCGAATCTTCTGGAATCGTGCGGGTCATGCGATACCCACCCGAGGCAAACGGAATGCGCGGCGGCTTGCAACCGGAACAAACGCTTACGGGCGGATGACGGCCTTGGGGAGTGGGTCATGGCTAACCCAGGAGCAGTGGCGGCGGAATGGCGCGAATGAGCAGTAACGTAGGTTGGGCAAAGCGAAGCGTGCCCAACGAACCGCCACGGTGTTGGGCACGCTTCGCTTTGCCCAACCTACAGCGCTACCTCGATGCGTCGGTCGCTATCAAGGGGGTTTCGCCGACCACCCGGTTGCGCCCGGACTCTTTGGCTGCGTAGAGGGCTTGATCGGCGCGTTCGATCAATAGGGTCGCGGTCTCGCCGGGACGGTATTCGCTGACCCCGATGCTGGTGCTCAGGTGGATGCCACTTTCAAACTCGGCCTCCTCGATGGCCAGGCGCAGTTTTTCGGCCATTTTCACGGCGTCTTTCAGGCGCAGATAGGGCGACAGGATCAGGAACTCCTCGCCGCCCCAGCGCCCGAAAATGTCCGAACCGCGCAGGTTGGCCTGAACGATTTCACTGAAACGTTTGAGCACGGCGTCACCGACCGCGTGGCCATGGCGATCATTGATCTGTTTGAAATGGTCCAGGTCGAGCATCAACGCCGCCAGCGGGTGGTGGAAACGATCCGCGCTTTTCATGACCCCCTCGCCACGCTGTCGCAGGCCCAAGCGGTTGAGGATGCCGGTGAGCAGATCGGTCATCGAGAGCCGCTCCAGTTCGCTGTTCTGCTTGAGGATCTTCCGCTCCTGGCCGTCGATGCGCCGGATCAGGAGGGCGATCACCAGGTAGATGCTGGCGAGCACCACGGCGGTGACCAGCGTGAGCGTATGCGCCATTCGGTCGCCGGCCTCGACGATGCCACGCAAAGACACCCGGATCGAAATCAGCGCGCGGATGGTATTGGGGCTCTCGTGAAAACCGGCTTTGTCGCCATACATGGCGACCAGTTCTGCCGGCGCGTCGGCGGGATCGCCATGGCATTTCATGCAGCCTTTATTGGAGCGTTCGATGGGCACCGCGAGGTAGAGCCATTTCTGGCCCTCCAGATCGACCACTTTCTCGTATTCGCTCAGCGTATTGGCGTTCATCCGCCGCAGCAGTTCCTTTTCGCTGGCATCCGCCTGATTCACCGGGTTGCGCGGATTTTCCGAGGCAAGCTTGAAATAGATCGGCTCCAGTCCGCGCTTTTCCCGTTCCAGATTGAGCAGGTCCTTCATGCTGCGCGAGATGAAGGTGAAGGACATCACCAGCGGCGAAAAATAGCCCTTGTAGAGTTTGCCTTCGTCTTGCAAACGGTAAATCTCGGGACGCTGAACTGTGGTGACATAGGCATGGGTGGCGCGATGCACCAGCAGCGCATTGAGCGCCTGTTGCTTCGCCTCGCCCACCGCGTACGCATCGGCCCGCGCGTGAAACAATGCCACCAGCCCGGCGAAGGCGAGCAGGAACATCACGAGCAATGCGATCAGGATATTGCGGTGACGGGGCAGCATGGTTGGGTTACGCGGCGGTCGGCCTGGCTATATCGATGGTTCTATATACGCGTACCGCTCGTACCACCGCAACAAATGGCGCAAAGAAAATCACGCGAACAACACCACGCCCCACACCACCAGCACATTGACCAGGGCGATCAGCACGGCGGCGCTGCCGATGTCCTTGGCGCGCTTGGCGAGTGGGTGGTTTTCCAGGGAGATGCGATCCACCGTGGCTTCGATGGCGGAGTTGACGAGTTCGACGATGAGCACCAGGAAGACACTGGCGATCATCAGGGCGCGGCCGATGGCGGTGTCGTTGAGATAGAACGCCAGCGGGATGAGCACCAGGGCGAGCAGCGCTTCCTGACGGAAAGCGTCCTCGTGCTTCCAGGCGGCCTTGAAGCCGACCAGGGAGTAGAACAGCGCGTTCCAGAGCCGCTTGATGCCGGTCTTGCCTTTGTGCGGGCTTTCTGTCTCGCTCATGCGGGCCTTTTTCGCGGCCGGAGGCCGCTCCTACGGGCGTTCAAACGGGCTTCCAGGTCAGGTCCAGTTCTCGGGCGGCCTTGACGTCGTCGAGGCGGCGCACCGGCAGGGTGTGGGGCGCGCCCTTCACCAGCTCCGGTTCCAGTTGCGCTTCATCCCTGACCTTGACCATCGCCGTGACGAAGGCGTCCAGGGTTTCGCGGCTTTCCGTTTCGGTGGGTTCGATCAGCAGGCACTCGGGCACCAGCATGGGGAAGTAGGTGGTGGGGGCATGGAAGCCGTAATCGAGCAGGCGCTTGGCGAAGTCCATGGCGCTGATACCGGTGGCGTCCTTGAGCTTCTTCAGGGTGACGATGAATTCGTGGCTGGCGCGGCGTTCCGGAAACGCCAGATCGAAACCGGCCTTCTTCAATTCCGCCGCCAGGTAGTTGGCGTTGAGGGCGGCGAATTCGGCCACCCGGTGCATGCCCTGCCCGCCCAACATGCGGGCGTAGACCCAGGCGCGCAGCAGCACGCCCATGTTGCCGCCGAAGGTCGAGAGGCGACCGATGGATTGCGGGCAGTCGCCCTCCTCCGCCCAGCGATGGAAGCCGCGATCCTCCAACACATAAGGAATCGGCAGGAAGGGCTTGAGACGTTCCGAGACGCCCACCGGGCCGGCGCCGGGGCCGCCGCCGCCATGCGGGGTGGAGAAGGTCTTGTGCAGATTCATGTGGATGACGTCGAAACCCATGTCGCCGGGCCGCACGCGACCGAGGATGGCATTGAGGTTGGCGCCGTCGTAGTAGCTGAGGCCGCCGGCCGCGTGGACGATTTTCTGGATTTCGACGATGGACTGCTCGAACACGCCCAGGGTGGATGGGTTGGTGAGCATGAGGCCGGCGGTTTGCGGGCCGACGGCGGCGCGCAGGGCTTCCAGATCGACATTGCCCTGGCGGTCGGTGGGGATTTCCCGGACCGTGTAGCCGCACATGCTGGCGGTGGCGGGGTTGGTGCCGTGCGCGGCATCGGGACAGATGATTTCGCGACGCGCGGTGTCGCCACGGGCATCGTGGTAGGCGCGAATCATCGCCACACCGGCGAACTCGCCGTGGGCGCCGGCCATCGGCGCCATGCTCACCGCCGCCATGCCGGTGACTTCTTTCAGCATTTCCTGCAACTCGTACATGGAGACCAGGAAACCCTGCCCGGTTTCCACGTCCGCCAGCGGGTGCCGTGCCAGGAACTGCGGCAGCATGGCCAGGCTGTTGCAGGCGCGCGGGTTGTATTTCATGGTGCAGGAACCGAGCGGATAGAACTGGGTGTCGATGCTGAAGTTCTTCTGGCTCAAGCGGGTGTAGTGGCGCACCACGTCGAGTTCCGAGGTTTCCGGCAGCAGCGGCGGGTTCTGGCGCAGCAGTTCGGCGGGCAGGTCGTCGGCCGCGGGCGCGTCGTAGGGTGCCTGCGCGTGAGCGCGGCGGCCAGGGTGAGCGTGTTCGAAGATGAGCATATTGGCTACAAGTGGCTAATCGTAGGTTGGGCAAAGCGCAGCGTGCCCAACATCGCACGAGGTTTGTTGGGCACGCTGCGCTTTGCCCAACCTACACAGGGTTTACCGCGTTTCCAGCGGTTCGCCGCGCGCGGCGGCGAGGGCGGCTTCGTAGTTGGGTTCCTGTTTGATTTCCGGGACCAGTTCCGAGAATACGACCTTGTCGTTTTCATCCAGCACCACGACGGCGCGAGCGGTGAGGCCGGACAGGGGCGGGTCCATGATCATGACGCCGTAGTCCTTGTGGAAATCGCGGCCACGCATGGTGGAAAGCATGATGACGTGCTTCAGGCCCTCGGCGCCGCAAAAGCGGTTCTGGGCAAACGGCAGGTCGGCGGAAATGACCAGCACGATGGTATTGGGGACACTGCCGACGGCTTCATTGAACTTGCGCGCGGAGGCCTGGCAGACCGGGGTATCCAGGCTGGGCACGATGTTGAGGATCTTGCGCTTGCCCCAGAACGAGGACAGGGAAACGTCTTTCAGATCCTTGTCGACCAGCATGAAGGAATGCGCGGAATCGCCGGGACGCGGGAAGTTGCCGCCGACGCTGATGGGTTCGCCGCCCAGGGTTACTGTTGCCATATCAAGTCTCCATTAATGTAACGGTCGCCTTAGCGACCCTCGAATCTCCCCTCTCCCACAAGTGGAAGAGGGGCCGGGGGTGAGGGCGGGTGGGTCTACTTGTACGCACAAGGCGGCACGCCGGGCTCTCGCCCATTGCGCCGACTGAGGATACGTTCCAATTGTTGCCGATACTGTTCCAGATCGTCTTCGGTCTTGGTTTCAGTCGCGCAGATCAGGATGCAACCGGCCAGTTCCGGGTAGTCGCGGCCGAGATCGTGGCCACCGAGGATGCCTTGGGCACGCAAGGCACGCAGCACATCAGGCACCGGGGTGTTCACGCGGATCACCGCCTCATGGAAAAACGGCACGTTGAACACGCGCTCGACACCGGCCAGCGACAGCAGTTTATCGAGCAGGGCGCGGGTGTTGGCGTGCGCGGCCAGGGCCACGTTCTTCAGGCCTTCCGGCCCCATCAACGACATGTGGATGGTGGCGGCGGTGACCAGCAGTCCCTGGTTGGTGCAGATATTGGATGTCGCCTTGGAACGGCGGATGTGCTGCTCACGCGCTTGCAGGGTGAGGGCGAAGCCGGGTTTGCCGTCGAGATCGACGGTGCGACCGACGATGCGGCCGGGCATCTGCCGCACCAGTGCCTGGCGCGCGGTCATGAAGCCGAAATAGGGGCCGCCGGATGACAGCGGCACACCTAGCGGCTGGCCGTCGCCGACGCAGATGTCCACCCCGGCCGGCACTCCTCCCCGCAGGGGAGCACGAAGCTCCCCTCCCCCCCCGGGGGAGGGGCTGGGGGAGAGGGAGCCCCATTGCCCCGGCGCTTTCAGCAAAGCCAGCGACAGCGGATTGGCCACGGCAATGGCCAGCATGCCGTGGGCATGTGCCCAGTCGGTGAGCACATCCACCGGCTCCAGGGCGCCAAAGAAGTTGGGTTGCGGAATCACCAGCGCGGCGGCGGGGGTGCCGGCGAGTGCTTCAAGCACGGCCAGATCGGTAAGGCCGGTTGCCTGGTCGAAAGCCACGCTGACCAGTTCGATGCCCTGGTGCTTGACCGTGGCCTGGACCACGGCACGGTAGCGGGGGTGCACCGTATCGGGCAGCAACACTCGGCGCACGCCGGCCTTGTTGGCGCGCACCGCCATCAGCACGGCTTCCGCCAGCGCGGAGGCGCCGTCGTAGAGCGAGGCGTTGGAGACATCGAGGCCGGTCAAGCTGGCCATCATGGTCTGGTATTCGTACAGCAGTTGCAGCGTGCCCTGGCTGGCCTCGGCCTGATAGGGCGTGTAGGCGGAGTAGAACTCGCCGCGCGTGACGATCTGCCAGACCGCGGCCGGGATATGGTGCTCGTAGGCACCGGCGCCGATGAAGCTGCTGTAGAAGCCATCTTGTGCGGCGCGAGCGTGCATCAGGCGGGTAACGGCCATCTCGGAGAGGCCGGCGGGAACGCCCTTGAGGCCGGCGCAGTTCAGGTCAGCGGGGATTTCGTCGAACAGGGCATCCAGCGACGGCGCGCCGATGCTGTCCAGCATGGCGGCGATGTCGGCTTCGGTGTGGGGGATGAAGGGCATGGGATGGCTATCAGCTAGTGGCTAGTGATCCGTAGGGTGGATAAGCGATAGCGAATCCACCCATGGCTGCGGTAAAGGTGGATGCGCTATCGCTTATCCACCCTACGGTATCAATGCGCTTCCGACGCGACGTGGGCGGCGTAAGCGGTCGCGTCCATCAGGCCATCCAGGTCGGCGGCATTGGCGGGCTTGAGCTTGAACATCCAGGCGGCGTAGGAATCCTGATTGAGGGTTTCCGGCGCGCCTTCCAGATCGCCATTGGCGGCGACGACCTCGCCGGCGATGGGCGAATAGACGTCAGAGGCGGCTTTCACCGACTCGACCACGGCGCATTCCTCGCCAGCCACCAACTTGCGGCCGACGGTGGGGTTTTCCACGAAAACCATATCGCCCAGCAATTCCTGGGCGTGGTGGGAAATACCGACGGACACGCTGCCGTCGGCTTCCAGGCGCACCCATTCGTGGGATTTGGTGTATTTCAGATCAGCGGGGATCGACATGTTGTTCTTCCTAATTGATGAGTCAAATTCAAACCAGAGCTTTGCCGTTGCGCACGAAAGGGTATTTAACTACGGCGGCCTTCATGCGTTTGCCGCGTATATCGACTTCAACCGTGTCGCCGACCTTGATGCCGACGGGAACCCGCGCCAGGGCAATGGAACCATTGAGCGTGGGCGAAAAACTGCCGCTGGTGATCTCGCCTTCACCCTGCGCGGTGAAGACCGACTGATGTCCGCGCAGCACACCGCGATCGAGCAGTTTCAGACCCACCAGTTGTCGGTTGCGCGGCAGGCGCGACAAGGCGTCCTTGCCGATGAAGTCTCGTTCGCCAGACATGTCCACGGTCCAGGCCAGGCCGGAGTCGAAAGGCGTGACGCCTTCGTCCATGTCCTGGCCATAGAGATTCATGCCGGCCTCCAGGCGCAAGGTGTCGCGCGCACCCAGGCCACAGGGCTTCACGCCGGCTTCCAGCAAGGCTTGCCAGAAGAAAGGCGCGGCCTTGTTGGGCACCATGACCTCGAAACCGTCTTCGCCGGTATAGCCGGTGCGGGCCACGAACATCTCACCCACCACGACGGCATGGAACGGCTTCATCGCTTCCGCCAGCTCGCGCGTGCCCGGCATGGCCGCCCACAATTTGGCGGCGGCGTTCGGCCCCTGGATGGCGATCATGGCCAGATCGCGGCGTGGAGTGATGCTGAGTTTGGGCGCCAACTTATCGCGCTGCACTTCCATCCAGGCCAGATCCTTGTCGGCGCAGCCGGCATTGACCACCAGGCGGAACCAGGATTCGGACATGAAATAGATGATGAGGTCGTCCACCACACCGCCGCCTTCGTGCAGCATGCATGTATAGAGTGCGCGGCCGGTGGTCTGGAGCTTGTCGATATTGTTGGCGACCAACTTGCGCAGGAAGGCGCGAGCCCCCTCCCCTTTGATGTCTACCGGCAGCATGTGGGAAACGTCGAACATGCCCGCATCGTTGCGCACGAAATGGTGTTCTTCGACCTGCGATCCGTAATGGATAGGCATTTCCCAGCCGGAGAAATCCACCAGCTTGGCATTGGCTTCGTGATGCTTGGCGTTAAGCGGCGTCTGTTTGAGCATGAGAGATTCCTTGTATTTCTTCCGCGTAATAGGAACTGCGCACCAGTGGCCCGGCCTTGACCCAGGTAAACCCGAGTTCGCGGCCTATGGTTTCGTATTCGCTGAATTCGTCCGGGTGCAGATAACGCGCTACCGGTAGATTATCCAGGGTCGGGCGCAGGTATTGCCCGAGTGACAGGCGCCGCACGCCGACATCACGGAGATCACGCAGCACCTCGATGACTTCATCCCGGGTCTCGCCTAGGCCCAGCATCAGGGCGGACTTGGCTTCGACAGTTGCCAAATGAGCGGGCAAATGCGCGGCAATTTGCAACAGGCGCAAGGAACGCTCGTACTTCGCCCCCTTGCGCGCCTCGCGATAGAGACGCGGCACGGTTTCGATGTTGTGGCCCCAAATCAGGTCCCGGCGCGCATTGCTGGGCAGGTTGGAGAGTGTGCGGGTGAACAGGTCGGCGGCATCGGACTGAACCCCGCGAAAGTCGGGAGTGAGGAATTCGACACCCATCTCCGGCCTGCGAACACGTAATTCACGCAAGGATTCGGCAAATGCGCCAGCGCCACCATCGGCCAGATCGTCACGGTTGACCGAGGTCAGGACGACGAAAGTGACGCCCATTTCCACAATCGCCTCGGCCACGCGACGCGCCTCATCAGCATCCCGCCAGATCGGCTTGCCGGTCTTGACCGAGCAGAAGGCGCAGGCGCGGGTACAAATGTCGCCCAGCAGCATGAAGGTCGCGGTGCCCCGGCTCCAGCATTCACCTCGGTTGGGACAGCGTGCTTCTTCACAAACAGAATGGAGATTGCGTCCATGCAGGGCACGCGCGGTATGGGGAAATGCGGACTCCCGACCGAGGTTCTGGCGTATCCAGATCGGCATGCGGGAAACGTTTCGGTCAGTTTGCAAAGCGGGCCCCAGAAAAACATCAAAAGAGAAAGCCGGCAGTCGTCTGTCGGCGCCCGCAATTGATGTATGCGAACGTCGGCATCACTACCGGCTTTCACCCCTCTGTCCTGGCACCTGAGAGATTTGCCCCATCGGTGGCCACATAGCCGTGATAGCTAGTGACGCTCTCCAGAGTTGCCCATATTCCGTGGTCCTTTTACCTGAGCGATTGCGGGTGAGTTGCGCCTTCGGCGGCCCGACTAGCGGACTCTCTCCCACGGAAACGATGGCAGCCGCGACTATACCGGAGCGCTCGGGACTCGCACAGTTGCCATGACTTATTTGCCTTAGCGTTTTTCCCCGCCGGACTTCATGATCCGGTTTTCCACCGCGAATACCGCCGCCTCAACCCGTGAAGACAGATTGAGCTTGGCCAGAACATGGCGCACATGCAGCTTCACGGTGTCGTAGCTGATATCGAGCTGGCGGGCGATTGCCTTGTTGCTCTCGCCACGCCCCAGGTGAGTAAGGATTTCATGCTCACGTTGGGTCAAGGTATCAAGCAACGAGGGCACGGCATTGTTCTTGGTATCGAGCAAGCGCACCAGTTTCGTGGTCATGCCGGGCGCCACCACAGTTTCGCCACGCCCGGCGCGATCGATCGCATCAATCACTTCATCGGGCTCCATGCTTTTCAGCAGGTACCCATTGGCGCCACTACGAAGGGCGCGTGCGAGGTCTTCTTCCGCTTCGCTCACGGTCAATATCAGAACGGGCAAATTGAAACCTTCGGCGCGCAACTCCTGCATAACCGTGATTCCGTCGATGCCGCCGATATTCAGATCGAGCAGAAGTACATCAGGTTGATGGGTGCGTAACAAGCCAGCCACGTCGGCAGGGTTGCCGGTAATGTCCGCCACTCTGACCGCACCTTCTCGTTCCAGGAGTTCCGCGAGGCCCTTGCGAAACAAAGTGTGGTCGTCCACCAGGACGATGCTCATCTGACTCATTTCTGTTCCTCGACATCCGGATGCGCGGGAAACGCGAGCCGGATGATGGTGCCGCCGGCGGCACGGCTTTCGATGGTCAGCTTGCCATTCAGCTTGGCTGCCCGTTCGCGCATGATGGTCAAGCCAAAACTCTTGCCGATGTCGGAGGCGCCACCACCACGTAGCCCCACGCCATCATCGGCCACGTTCACGACATATTCGTTATCGTGCAAATCCAGCGTAACCACCACATGGCGGGCGCGGGCATGTTTGCAGATGTTGTAGAGCGACTCCTGAATGATATGGAAGACCTGAATTTCCTCTTCCGGCGTCAGCACGACATCCTGCGCGACATTGAGGAAATCGACGTCAGCATTGGCTTTCTTGCGAAAGCTTTCGACCATTTCCTGCAGCGCGGGAACCAGTCCACGCGGGTCGATCCGGTCGCGGAATTGCGTAATCAGGTTACGCAATTCCGAGTAAGCCATGTCGACCGCCTCCTCGACATCGCCCAGATAGCGATTGGAGCGTTCCTGATCGTTATCGGACAAAGCCTCGTTGAGCACGGTCAGGCGCATCTTGGCATAGGCCAGCGTCTGCGCCAGTGAATCGTGGATCTGATTCGCGAGCATGGTGCGCTCGTTCATCAAGGAAATACGCATGTTCTCACGCGTCAGCCGCGCGTTCTCCAGCGCCATGCCGAGGTGTTCACTAATGGAGTTGAACAGATAGCGAATATCTTCGGATAGCGGCTGCGGTTCTTCCATGAACAGGTTGTAGACGCCGAGTACCTTGCCCTTGTGGCGCAGCGGGACGGCGTAAACCGTGTTGCATTGCAGAGAGGTGTAGATATGGCGAACCTGCTTGTGGCACACCTGAAGAACGCTATCGTATTGAGTCGATTGGGTAAGTGTGGCCTGACCACAGATACCGCACTCAAGAGGTACATAGCGTTCTCGGTCCAGAACAGCTTGGCTAAGCCCGATTGATCCGATCATGCGCAGGTGTTCGCCATCGGCGGTCAACACCCGGACAGCCCCGGCACGCGCGCTGGAAATCCTGACCATGATTTCCAGAAAACGAGACAGCATCTGATCGGTATTGGCATCCGAACTCATGCTGCTGGCAATCTCGGCCAGAACCTCGATCACAGGTAGCCGATCACCGGGCTCCAAAGAAGGAGAAGTGGCATGAACAGCCCTGGCGATGGTATTTGCTGGGATAGTTTGGGTAGTCACAAGTGGCGCCGGTAATTCAGTGCCGAGATGGTATGTGAGGCTGGAAACAGCGGGCAATCAGGCGGCATGGTTCTGTTCATGCCGGCACGAAGAAAACAGGAATCGCCACACAAGAAACGTTGGCTGCGCACAAGCGCAAAACCCCCGCACAGCGGGGGTTTTGTTTGATAGGGAGTCTGGCGATGACCTACTTTCGCCGGCGCGAAGCCGACTATCATTGGCGCGGACATGTTTCACGGTCCTGTTCGGAAAGGGAAGGTGTG
>JAUXXW010000028.1 GCA_030684775.1 Pseudomonadota bacterium | reverse complement strand
CCGGCCCTCCCCCGGAGGGGGAGGGAGCAGGGCGTCCAGATACCCGACCCAGCGCGCTCTTACCTGTCGCAGCATTTCCAGCGCACGTTCGCGGCGGTGTTCGGTCAGCTCCGGGTCGGCTGTGCCTTCCTCGTCTTCGGTCAGCGGCAGCGTGCCCTTGAGAAAGTCTTCCAGTTCACCCAGCAGCGCCAGTTTGTTCTTGATCGACAGCTCGATATTGATGCGCTCGACGCCATCCGAGTAATCGGCCAGGCGGTCGAGCGGAATCACCACGTCCTCGTTCACCTTGAAGGCGTTGGTGTGTTTGGCGATGGCGGCGGTGCGGGCGCGGTCGAGCCAGAATTTCTTACGGGTTTCCGCGCTGCTGGCGATGAAACCCTCGCCGCCACGCGCGCGGGCGCATTCGACGATGCGGGCGGCGGCGGCGTCGACGGCGGCGACGTCATCGGAGGCGATGTCGGCCAGCAGCACCATGTTCGGGCGGCCGCTGCGTTCCGCCTTGGTGGCATAGCCCACCGCCTTGATGTAGCGGGCGTCCATGTGTTCCAGGCCGGCGAGCAGTACCGTGCCGGGGCTGCCGCTGAATGCGCCGGTGATTTCGACGATGGCCGGCACCGCTTCCGACACCTGGCCGAAGAATTCCAGGCACACCGTGCGGATCTGCGGCGGCATGCGGTGCAGGACGAAAGTAGCCTGGGTAATGAGGCCGTCACAGCCTTCTTTCTGGATGCCGGGCAGGCCGGACAGGAATTTGTCGGTGACGTCCTTGCCGAGGCCACGCTTGCGGAAGGCGGCACCGGGAATTTCAAGAATCTCCGGTTCGCCCTTGGGCTTGCCGTCGGCATGGAAGCGTCTGAGTTCGAAGCGCGCCAGCGCCACGTCGTGAATCTTGGACAGGTTGTGGTCGAGGCGGGTGACCTCCAGCCAGTCGGCGTCCGGTGTCACCATTTTCCAGGACACCAGGTTGTCCAGCGCCGTGCCCCACAGCACCGCTTTCTTGCCGCCCGCGTTCATTGCCACGTTGCCGCCGATGCAGGAGGCATCGGCCGAGGTGGGATCGACCGCGAAGGCCAGGCCGGCCGCTTCCGCCACTTCCATGACGCGGCGCGTCACCACCCCGGCGCCGCAGGTGATGGTCGGCGTGGCGGTGGCATGGCCGGGCAGCACGCGCGGCTCGATATCGCTCTTGTAATCGAGTTTTTCCGTGTTGATCACCGCCGAGAAACGGGTCAATGGCACCGCACCGCCGGTATAGCCGGTGCCGCCGCCGCGCGGGATCACCGTCAGCCCGAGTTCGATGCAGCCGGCCACCAGGGCGGGGATCTCGTTCTCGTTGTCCGGGTTGAGCACCACGAAGGGATATTCCACGCGCCAGTCGGTCGCGTCGGTGACATGGCTGACCCGGGCCATGCCGTCGAAGGCGATGTTGTCGCGCCGGGTGTGGCGGGTGAGCGTGCGCAGCAGGCCCTCGCGCAGGTGGCTGGTTTCCGCGAAACCGGCTTCGAAGGTATCCACCGCGCGGTTGGATAGTTGCAGCAGCGTGCCGACCCGCTCGTTGCCCTGGCGACGCTTCTCGATCTCGCCCAGACGGTGGCGCAGGGCCTGGATCAGCAAGGCACGGCGGGCCGGGTTGGCGAGCAGGTCGTCTTCCAGATAGGGGTTGCGGGTGACCACCCAGATGTCGCCCAGCACCTCGAACAACATGCGCGCGGAACGCCCGGTCTTGCGTTCACCGCGCAGTTCCTCGACCAGACGCCAGCCTTCGGCGCCAAGCAGGCGAATGATGATTTCGCGGTCGGAAAACGAGGTGTAGTTGTAGGGAATCTCGCGGATGCGCTCGGTGGCCATGTCAGCAATTGCTTATATTGAGGCCGCGAATTCTACCGGAAGCGCACTCGGGGACTCCGCTTGATTCCTGATTCGACCTTATTCATCAAGGGGATAAGTGATTGCTGCATGGCAGCATCGCGACCTTTCCGGGGCGGCGTAGAATGCGGCGAACTTTTCGCGCCCTCACACCATGATCCCTCTCCTGATCGTCGCCCACGGCAACCTCGGCGACAGTCTGATTCAGTGCGCCAGCCATGTACTGGGAAAACGCCCGGAGCAACTGGAAAGCCTCGATCTCTCCTCCTCCGACGAACCCGGCGAGATGCTGGAGCAAGCCCGAACGCAGATCGCGCGCCTGGATCAAGGCAAGGGGGTGCTGATTCTCACCGATGTCTACGGCGCCACGCCCTGCAATACCGTGTGCAAACTGATCCAGTACGAGCATGTGGAAGCGGTGGCCGGCGTCAACCTGCCGATGCTGCTGAAAGCGCTGAATTACCGTAACGAAACCCTCGCCCTGCTGATCCGCAAGGCGGTGCAGGGTGGGCAGGGGGGCGTCATGTACATCCTGCCGCGCGACGCCGAGGAAGAATATAGCGATGCCTGAACGCGAAATCGAAATCACCAACAAGCTGGGCCTGCATGCCCGCGCCTCCGCCAAACTCACCCAGACCGCCAGCGGTTTTCCCTGTGAGATATGGATCTCGCGCAGTGGCCGCCGTATCAACGGCAAAAGCATCATGGGTGTGATGATGCTGGCCGCCGCGCGTGGCAGCAGCATCAAGCTGGAAACCTTCGGACCCGAGGAAGACGCGGCCATGGCGGCCCTGGTGGCGTTGATCGAAGACAAGTTTGGAGAAGGCGAGTGAGACTGGCCGAGACCGGAGAACCCTGTAGGTTGGGCAAAGCGAAG
>JAUXXW010000025.1 GCA_030684775.1 Pseudomonadota bacterium | reverse complement strand
GAAGGACAGAGCGAGGTGTTCAGTGCCCTCCGGGTGAAAAAACCAGTCGCCACGCAGCAGTTGACCCTGTTGTAGTGGAGCGTTTTGAATTCGTGTCTAACGAAATCAAGGAGTTGTCGGATTAACTGTCGAACCCCGGGGGGCAAACGCTTGGCGCCCGTAATGCGGTGGACGGCATAAAGCCGTGCGTCCATATAAGCGAAGGCGGTGGCCACCAGATAACTCACCGGGCCGCACTGAACCAGGCCGAGCGGGTTGAGCGTCAGGATTTTGGCTTGTTCTTTGCCCATGGCCAGATACTTGACCTCGATCTGGTCGTCGGCCAGCAAGGCATCCTGGATGCACGTCAGGGTTTCGGGTGAAATCCGTTCACAGCATCACCAGTTAACGAGAAAAGAGCCTTTTTTAAAGGGGGGGAATGAGGTACCGAAGGGTAGGGGCCTTATCAGGGATTTAGCGACGTTTGCTTGAGCCGCCGTCTCAGAAATCCCCCCTAGCCCCAATCCACCCAAGTTAAGAAAAGTGTGCATTTAGATGATTTATTTTCAATATTCGGCAATTATGACTTGACAAGTAAATAACAGCGCGGTTCGGCGGTGAGTTTTTTGATGCCCACTGACCGCCATGCTCGTACTCTCCAAGCTGTTTCAGGATTTCGCCGCTCGACTATGCTCTCCGGAATTTCTCCAAGACGCTCGCCATTCCGATCATCCGACCGCGTTCTCACGCTGCCGCAAGTTGCCGTTGCCGACGCTGGTCACCATCATGCTGACGGGCATGCGCATGAGTATTCAAGCCGAGCTGGACACCTTCTTCGCCCATCTGCGCCAACAGGCGCAATTGGTGCACGAAGTGTCCGAGCAAGCCTTTGCACAAGCACGTTCCAAGCTCTCGCTGACCGCCATTCCTCGGCTCAACGACTGGCTGATCGCGCGCGCCGAGCAGGACCGGTTCGTGCCGCGCTGGCGCGACCTGCGCCTGGTGGCCGCCGACGCCTCGACGTTACGTTTTGGTCTGCGCGCTAGCCATGTCAAACGCGCCGCCCTTGCCGATCAAATCTTGTTCGGCCTGTTTCTGCCGGGTCCCGACCTGATGCTCGCCGCCTCCCTGCACAGCGTGCACGAGCGTGGTGAACGACAGTTCCTGTTTGAACATCTCGACCGCCTTTCCCCGGACGATCTGTTGCTGCTTGATCGCGGCTACCCCTGCCGCTGGCTGGTGGCCGTGTTAAACCAGCGCGCCATCAAGTTCTGCATGCGCGTCGACAATACCGACACCGGCTTTGCCTGCGTGCGCGATTTCATACATTCGGGCGCCAACGAGAAGATCGTCATGCTGCGCGCGCCGGACAAACAAGACGCGATCGATTATGAGTGTCCGCGCAAGCCGCAGCGCGTGCGCCTGGTCCGTAACGTTTCGCCAAATGGCGAGCAGCGCGTTCTGATGACCAACCTGTTCGATGACACGCTCTATCCGGCGAGCTGCTTCGGCGAGCTTTACCACAAGCGCTGGGGCATCGAGGAAGCATTCAAACGGCTCAAGCACCGCCTCAATTTGGAACATGTCACCGGTTTGACCCAGCAAGCCGTGGCCCAGGATGTGGCTGCCAAAATCGTCTGCGACAACCTGCAGGCCCTAGTTGTTGCATCCCGTGTGATTATGTCCCCGTCCGTAGCTGGCCGCTGTTTCGTGCCCGCGAACTGATGCAGCAACTGATTGAGTCGTTTGCCCCCTTGGAGAAGGAGCGAGTTTCAGCCCCGTAGCCGGGTCAAGGGCAGGCGGCGTCTTTTTGCCGCCTGGCGAAGCGCACCCTTGACGCGGCGTAGGGGCGATACCCTCTGGCATGGCAGTAAGCGCGGCAGTATCGCGCTTACTGCCATGCCAGACCTGGGGGTCACCTCCCGATTTACGTGAAATGACACAGACGACAACACCCCATGAGCCAAGTTCATCCTCTTGCCCGAACCACCCCTCGCACCCGCGCCGAGATCAACGCCTCGCCAGACTCGATCACCGCGCTGTCGGATCGTTACAACATCAGCATCGCGACCGCACGCAAGTGGAAGCGGCGTGATGACGTTCAAGATCGTTCGCACCGCCCACACACGCTGAGCACGACGCTGACACCAGGACAGGAAGCCGTGGTGGTGGAACTGCGGCGCACCCTCCTGCTTCCCTTGGATGATCTGGTGGCCATCACCCAAGAATTCATCAACCCTGCCGCCTCGCGCTCCGGCCTGGACCGCTGCTTGCGCCGCCACGGGGTCTCCAATCTCAAAGACCTGCAACCCGAGGTCGAAGGCGAGGAGGCGCCGAAGAAGACCTTCAAGGACTACGAGCCGGGCTTCTTGCATATCGACATCAAATACCTGCCGCGAATGCCGGACGAAACCCAGCGGCGCTATCTGTTCAGGACGAACTTGCCCCATTCAAAATTTGTAAGAGCCACAACGGATTAAGGCTGGTTGCTGGACAAGAGCCAGCCTGATCGGTATAAGGTGGGAATGGTGACCGCGTCATTCCCCGATCCATCGCTGACATTGAAGTCACTCATCGTCCGCCCGGTCGAGCGTGAAGAGGAGGTGCGTTATCAAGAACAGATGGCGCGGCACCACTACCTGGGCGCACTCCCGAAGATCGGCGAGACGATCTGGTATGTCGCCACCTGGCAGGATCAGTGGCTGGCGCAGATCGGCTTCTCGGCGGCGGCCCTCAAATGTGGGGCACGCGATCGCTGGATCGGCTGGGACTTTCGCACCCAGTACGACCGCCTGCGATTGATCGCCAACAACAGCCGATTCCTGATTCTGCCCGAGGGGCGCCTGCCGAACCTGGGGTCCCGGGTGCTCGCGTTGGTTGCCCGGCGCATCGGCCGCGATTGGCAAGCACGATTCGGGCATCCGTTGTTCCTCATCGAAACCTTTGTCGACCCGAGCCGCTTTCATGGCGGCGTCTATCGCGCCGCCAACTGGCTGGAGTTGGGTTTGACCCAAGGCTATCGCCGCACCCGTGAGGGGTACAGCCCGGAAGCCGTTCAGCCCAAATGGGTCTTTGTGTATCCCCTCGCGCGCCACGCCCCGGCTCGTCTGACCCACCCGGACCGCGCCCTTCTCAATCTCACTGGAATCCCACGCCTCATGCTCAATGGTGAACAGATGTATGCGCTACCGCATTGTTTCAAAGAGATCGCCGACCCACGTCGCGCCCAAGGCCGCCGCCATCCCTTGCCCGTGGTGCTGGCGCTGGCCGCCGGGGCCATCCTGTGCGGCATGCGCGGCTACAAAGCCATCCATCAGTGGGCCGAGAACCTGGGCCAGGCGGCCCGCGCCCGTTTTTGTTGCCGCAAGATCGATGGCCGCTATGCCGTTCCCAGCGAATACGTCATCCGCGATTGCCTGGTACGCATCGAACCCGGTGCGCTCGATGCCGCGCTCAATGCCTGGAATCGCGCCTGGGGCACCCTGGACGAGGCTTTGGCCCTGGATGGCAAAACCATGAAACAGGCGGTCGACGAGGCCGGCGAGCAGGCTCACATCCTGAGCGTGGTCGGGCACGACTCGATGACCTGCCACACCCCATCGGCACCCTGCCCGTAGCGGGGGGCGAGGAGGCCAAGCGTACCAATGAGATCGGCATGGCGATCCCCGTGCTCACGGCCTGCGCGATCGCCGGTCGGGACATCACGGCCGATACCCTGCACACCCAGCGAGGGCTGGCGGCGTTTCTCGTCAAAGAGGGGGCCCACTATCATTTCACCGCCAAGGGCAATCAGCCGACCCTCGAACGGGACATCGCACTCCTGTTCGCGGA
>JAUXXW010000018.1 GCA_030684775.1 Pseudomonadota bacterium | reverse complement strand
TCCACATGGCCGGGCGTGTCGATGATGTTTACACGATGCTCAGGCAGCGATAGATCCATGCCTTTCCAGAAACAGGTCGTGGCGGCGGAGGTGATGGTAATGCCGCGCTCTTGCTCCTGCTCCATCCAGTCCATGGTTGCCGCGCCGTCGTGCACTTCGCCAATCTTGTGATTGACACCGGTGTAGAACAGGACGCGTTCGGTCGTGGTGGTCTTGCCGGCGTCGATGTGCGCCGAGATGCCGATATTGCGATAGCGTTCGATAGGGGTCTTGCGTGCCACAGTGCTGTTTCCTTATCAGAAGCGGAAATGCGAGAAAGCCTTGTTGGCTTCGGCCATACGGTGAATCTCTTCACGCTTCTTCATGGCACCACCACGGCCCTCGGCCGCATCCAGCAATTCACCAGCCAGACGCTGTCCCATGGATTTTTCGCCACGCTTGCGCGCCGCTTCCTTGAGCCAGCGCATGGCCAGCGCGTTGCGCCGCGATGGACGCACTTCGACCGGCACTTGGTAGTTGGCGCCACCGACGCGACGAGACTTGACCTCGACGACGGGACGAACATTGGACATAGCCTGACCAAAGACCTCAACCGGGTCTTTGCCGCTCTTCTTGCCGATCTGCTCGAAAGCGCCATATACGATGCGCTCGGCCACGGCCTTTTTGCCGCTATTCATGACAACGTTCATGAACTTGGCCACTTCCTGGCTACCGAACTTCGGGTCCGGCAGGATGACACGTTTGGGAACCTCACGACGACGGGGCATGCTGTAACTCCTTGTCTCTTACTTGCCGGTCTTGGCGCGCTTGGCGCCGTACTTGGAACGGCTCTGCTTGCGATCCTTGACACCGGCGGTATCCAGACTGCCGCGCACGATGTGGTAACGCACACCCGGCAAGTCCTTGACCCGGCCGCCACGCACCAGCACGACCGAGTGCTCCTGCAGGTTGTGGCCTTCGCCTCCGATGTAGCCGATGACTTCGAAGCCATTGGACAGACGCACCTTGGCAACCTTCCGCAACGCGGAGTTGGGCTTCTTCGGCGTGGTGGTATAGACACGAGTACACACGCCGCGCTTCTGCGGGCATGCCTCCATGGCAGGTACCTTGCTTTTCTCAATCGGAGCCTTACGTGGCTTCCGCACTAACTGGTTGATGGTCGGCATCTAACGCGTTCCCAACTAAATCATGAAACCTGGACAAATCAGCCCACCATTTCGCGTGCAAGTAAAGCATGCCCGAGAAGTGATGGACTGGCCGGAAAAAAGACTGCGCATACTAGGGGTGATTACGGGCGCTGTCAAGCCTGCAATGAACTAACACGATCAAGCGTCATCCCCATCTCCTTGCAGCACCACCACGACTTCCTCACCCTGTTGTGTCGGCTGGAAGTCGATGGTGTGCGCCAGGCCCTTGCGGGTGCGGTGGTAGGCGAGGCCTGTGCCCGCCGGAATGAGACGACCGACGATGACGTTCTCCTTGAGGCCGCGCAAATCGTCCTTCTTGGCCATGATGGCGGCTTCGGTAAGGACGCGTGTGGTTTCCTGGAAAGAGGCGGCCGAGATGAAGGAGTCGGTCGACAAAGAGGCCTTGGTGATACCCAGCAGGATGTTGTCGTGGACGGCCGGCAGTTTGCCCGCGGCCATGACACGATCATTCTCTTGCAGGAACTCGGAACGCTCCACCTGCTCACCCAGGATGAATTTGGTGTCACCCGGCTCCGCGACGTTGATACGGCGCAGCATCTGGCGCACCACCACTTCGATGTGCTTGTCGTTGATCTTCACGCCCTGCAGGCGATAGACATCCTGCACCTCGTCGATGATGTAACGCGCCAGCGCTTCCACACCCTGCAGGCGCAGGATGTCGTGCGGGTCTGACGGGCCGTCGACGATGGTCTCGCCCTTCTGGACAATCTGGCCGTCATGCACGGTGACGTGCTTGTCCTTGGAGATCAGGTATTCGTGGGGGACGCCATCCATGTCGGTAAGCACCAGGCGTTGCTTGCCCTTGGTGTCCTTGCCGAAGGAGACGGTGCCGGTGATTTCCGCCAGCACGCCGGCATCCTTGGGGGAACGCGCCTCGAACAACTCGGCGACACGCGGCAGGCCGCCGGTAATGTCACGAGTCTTCGAGGTTTCCTGCGGGATACGCGCCAGCACGTCACCCACGGTCACATCCTGGCCATCCTTGACGGTAATCAGCGATCCCACCTGGAAGGTGATATTCACGCTGATGTCGGTCCCGGCCACTTTCACGTCCTGGCCCTCGGCGTCGATCAGGCGCACCTGTGGGCGCACACCCTTGGTTTGCGCGGCGCCTCGGCGCTTGCCGTCGATGACGATAAGCGTGGACAGGCCGGTCACATCGTCGATCTGCTTGGCGACGGTGACGCCGTCCTCCACGTTCTCGAATTTCACCCGGCCGGCATACTCGGTAATGATGGGGCGGGTATGCGGGTCCCAGTTGGCCAGCGCGGTGCCGGCTTTGACGATCTGGCCGTCGGCCACGGCCATGGTTGCGCCGTAGGGCACTTTGTGGCGCTCACGCTCACGCTGGCTGTCGTCGACGATCAGGATTTCACCGTTGCGGGAGATCGCCACCTGCTCGCCCTTGGGGTTGGTGACGTAGCGCAGCGTGGGCAGGAAGCGGATGCTACCGGCCGACTTGCCTTCGAGCTGCGATGCGGCGGCGGCACGCGAAGCGGCGCCACCGATGTGGAAGGTCCGCATGGTGAGCTGGGTACCCGGTTCGCCGATCGACTGGGCCGCGATCACACCGACGGCTTCGCCGGAATTGATCAGGTTGCCGCGGCCAAGGTCGCGACCGTAGCACTTGGCGCACAAACCCCAGCGGGTATCGCAGGTGAGCGGTGTGCGCACTTTCACTTCGTCGATACCCAACTCGTCGATCAGATCGACCATGTCCTCATCGAGCAGGTCGCCCGCGTCGAGCACGGTCTCACCCGTTTCCGGATGGATCACATCGCTGGCAACCACGCGCCCGAGGATACGATCGCGCAGCGGTTCCACCACGTCACCGCCTTCCACCAGGGCTTTCATGACCATGCCATTGCGGGTACCGCAATCGAGCTCGGTGATGACCAGATCCTGGGTCACGTCAACCAGTCGGCGCGTCAGGTAACCGGAGTTGGCGGTCTTCAGCGCGGTGTCGGCCAGGCCTTTACGGGCGCCGTGGGTCGAGATGAAGTACTGCAACACGTTGAGGCCTTCACGGAAGTTCGCCGTGATCGGGGTCTCGATGATGGAGCCGTCCGGCTTCGCCATCAGGCCGCGCATACCAGCCAACTGGCGGATCTGGGCGGCGGAACCGCGGGCGCCGGAGTCGGCCATCATGTAGATGGAGTTGAACGATTCCTGGCGAACCTGTTTGCCGTCGCGGTCGGTGGTTGTCTCGTGGGAAAGCTGCTCCATCATGGCCTTGGCCACCTTGTCGCCAGCCTGACCCCATATGTCCACCACCTTGTTGTAGCGCTCGCCCTGGGTCACCAGGCCGGAGGTGTACTGGGATTCGATTTCCTTCACCTCGTTTTCGGCGGCGGTGAGGATGGTCTGCTTCTGCGGCGGCATCAGCATGTCCTGCATGCAGATGGAGATACCGCCCTTCGCCGCCATGGAGAAGCCGGTGTACATCAGCTTGTCGGCGAACACCACGGTGTCTTTCAAGCCGCACTTGCGGAACGACGCGTTGATCAGCTTGGAGATTTCCTTCTTCTTCAGCGACTTGTCGACGTGCGCGAAGTCCAGGCCGGGAGGCAATATTTCCGAGAGGAAGGCACGGCCGACCACGGTCTGCACGCGCTTGACGGTTTCCACCACCTGGCCGGCGGCATCGTAGTTGCGCTCACGCAGACGGACGGTGACGCGCGCGTTGATGTCGACCAGGCCGGATTGCCAGGCGCTGCGCAACTCGTCGGTGTCGGCGAACATCATGCCTTCGCCCTTCGCGTTGATCCGCTCGCGGCTCATGTAATACAGGCCGAGCACGATATCCTGCGACGGCACGATGATCGGTTCGCCGTTGGCGGGCGAGAGCACGTTGTTGGAGGCCAGCATCAGCGTGCGGCACTCCATCTGGGCTTCCAGCGAAAGCGGCACATGCACGGCCATCTGGTCACCGTCGAAGTCGGCGTTGAAGGCGGTACACACCAGCGGGTGCAACTGGATGGCCTTGCCTTCGATCAGCACCGGCTCGAACGCCTGGATGCCCAGGCGGTGCAGGGTCGGCGCCCGGTTGAGCATGACCGGATGTTCGCGGATGACGTCTTCCAGGATGTCCCAGACCACCGGTTCCTCATCCTCGACCATGCGCTTGGCGGCCTTGATGGTGGTGGCCAGGCCCATGACTTCGAGGCGGTGGAAGATGAACGGTTTGAACAGTTCCAGCGCCATCAGCTTGGGCAGGCCGCACTGGTGCAGCTTGAGGGTGGGGCCCACGACGATGACGGAACGGCCGGAATAGTCGACGCGCTTGCCCAGCAGGTTCTGGCGGAAACGGCCGCCCTTGCCCTTGATCATGTCGGCCAGCGACTTCAGCGGGCGCTTGTTGGCGCCGGTCATGGCCTTGCCGCGACGACCGTTGTCGAGCAGGGAGTCGACCGATTCCTGCAACATACGTTTTTCGTTGCGCACGATGATGTCCGGCGCTTTCAATTCCAGCAGGCGCTTGAGGCGGTTGTTGCGGTTGATGACGCGGCGATACAGGTCGTTCAGGTCGGAGGTGGCGAACCGGCCGCCATCCAGCGGCACCAGCGGACGCAGTTCGGGCGGCAGCACGGGCAGCACGGAGAGAATCATCCAGTCCGGCTGGATCTTAGAGTTGTGGAAGGCGTCCAGCACCTTCAGCCGTTTGGCCAGCTTTTTGATTTTGGTGTCGGAACTGGTCTTCTCCAGATCGCCACGCAGCTTCTCGACTTCGGGAACCAGATCGATACCCTTCAACAGGTCACGCACACCCTCCGCGCCCATGCCGGCCTTGAACTCGTCGCCATACTCTTCCAGCTTCGCCAGATAGTCGTCTTCCGTCAGCAACTGGCCCTTGTTCAACGGGGTCATGCCGGGTTCGGTCACCACGTAGGCTTCGAAGTACAAAACCCGTTCGATGTCGCGCAGGGTCATGTCCAGCACCATGCCGAGACGGCTGGGCAGGGACTTGAGGAACCAGATATGGGCGACCGGGCTGGCCAGCTCGATGTGGCCCATGCGCTCGCGGCGCACCTTGGCCTGCGTGACTTCGACGCCACATTTTTCGCAGATCACGCCGCGGTGCTTGAGGCGCTTGTACTTGCCGCACAGGCACTCGTAGTCCTTGATCGGGCCGAAGATCTTGGCGCAGAACAAACCGTCGCGTTCCGGCTTGAAGGTCCGGTAGTTGATGGTCTCCGGCTTCTTCACTTCGCCGAACGACCAGGAGCGGATTTTGTCGGGGGAAGCGAGCCCGATCTTGATCGAGTCGAATTCCTCTTCCTGGGTGACCTGTTTGAAGAGATCGAGTAGTGCTTTCATGTGTGTCTCCGTGAGAGCGGTAGGATGCCGTGAGGGACGAACCGCATCACGCGGTTCGTCCGTGGTCGATGCGGTTCGCTGCGCGCACTACATCCTACTCAATACCGTTCCAGATCGATGTCGATGGCCAGTGAGCGAATTTCCTTCACCAGCACGTTGAAAGACTCCGGCATGCCGGCGTCGATCCGGTGCTCGCCCTTGACGATGTTTTCGTACACCTTGGTCCGGCCGTTTACGTCGTCCGACTTGACCGTGAGCATTTCCTGCAAGGTGTAGGCGGCGCCGTAAGCCTCCAGCGCCCACACTTCCATCTCGCCGAAACGCTGGCCGCCGAACTGCGCCTTGCCACCCAGCGGTTGCTGGGTCACCAGAGAGTAAGGGCCGGTGGAGCGAGCGTGCATCTTGTCGTCGACCAGGTGGTGCAGTTTCAGGACATGCATGATGCCCACCGTGACGGTGCGATCGAAGGCGTCACCGGAGCGGCCGTCGTAGAGCTGCACCTGGGTCTTGGCCGGGGTAAAGCCAAGCTTCTCGGTACGCGGATCGGCCTCGCTGTAGGCCAGATCGAGCATGGACTGGATGTCTTCCTCGGAAGCGCCGTCGAACACTGGAGTGGCGAACGGCACGCCCTTGACCAGGTTGCCGGCCATTTCCAGGATTTCCTTGTCGCTCAATCCCTTGATGTCCTCGGTCTTGCCTGAGACGTTGTAGACCTTGTCGAGGAACTTGCGCACCTCGCCGGCCTTGGCCTGCGCCGCCAGCATCTCCTCGATACGCAGACCCAGGCCACGCGACGCCCAGCCCAGGTGCACTTCGAGAATCTGGCCGACGTTCATCCGCGAGGGTACGCCGAGCGGGTTCAACACGATGTCGACCGGGGTGCCATCCGCCATGAACGGCATGTCTTCCACCGGCACGATCTTGGAAATCACACCCTTGTTGCCGTGACGCCCGGCCATCTTGTCGCCGGGTTGCAGGCGGCGCTTCACCGCCAGGTAGACCTTGACCATCTTGATCACGCCGGGCGCGAGTTCATCGCCCTGGGTGAGCTTGCGCTTCTTGGTTTCCAGCATCTGGGCGAACGCGACGCGCTGCTTGTCGAGTCCGTCCTTGATGCCTTCCATCTGGCGCGAGACTTCTTCATCGCTGGCGCGGATGTCGAACCAGTCGTGCGGGTTCATGCCATCCAGATAGGCGGCGCCGATTTCCGCGCCTTTGGCCAGCTTCATCGGGCCACCCTTGGCGCTCTTGCCGATCAGCAGACGGCGCATCCGGGCGAATGCGTCCTCTTCGACGATGCGCATCTGGTCGGCCAAGTCCTTCTGATACTTGCGCAGCATCTCGTCGATGATCTGGTTGGCGCGGGGATCGCGCTCGATGCCTTCGCGGGTGAACACCTGCACGTCGATCACCGTCCCGCTCATGCCGGTAGGCACACGCAAGGAGGTATCTTTCACGTCGGAAGCCTTCTCGCCGAAAATCGCGCGCAGCAGCTTCTCTTCCGGGGTGAGTTGGGTCTCGCCCTTGGGCGTGACCTTGCCGACCAGCACATCGCCGGCGGTCACTTCCGCACCGACGTAAATGATGCCGGCTTCGTCGAGGCGGCCCAATTGGAGTTGTGACAGGCTGGAAATATCGCGGGTGATTTCCTCGGCGCCGAGCTTGGTATCACGCGCCACCACATTGAGTTCCTCGATGTGGACGGAGGTGTAGCGGTCTTCCGCGACCACGCGCTCGGAGATGAGGATGGAGTCCTCGAAGTTGTAGCCGTTCCAGGGCATGAAGGCGACCAACATGTTCTGCCCCAGCGCCAGCTCACCCTTGTCGGTGGAGGCACCGTCGGCCACCACGTCGCCACGTTCGATCTTGTCGCCGGGGCGTACCAGCGGACGCTGGTTGATGTTGGTGTTCTGGTTGGAACGCTGATACTTGGTCAGGGTGTAGATATCGACACCCACTTCACCGGCGGCGGTTTCCTCGTCGTTGACGTGGACCACCACCCGGCTGGCATCGACGTAATCGACCATGCCGCCACGCCGCGCGGTCACCACGGTGCCCGAGTCGACCGCAGCGGTACGTTCGATGCCGGTGCCGACCAGAGGCTTGTCGGGACGCAGGCAAGGCACGGCCTGGCGCTGCATGTTCGAGCCCATCAACGCGCGGTTCGCGTCGTCGTGTTCCAGGAACGGAATCAACGAAGCGGCCACGGAGACGATCTGCGACGGCGCGATGTCCATGTACTGGATGCGGTCCGGCGTCGCCAGGGTGAATTCGTTGCGGCTACGGCAGGACACCAGATCGCCACTGAAATGACCCTTGTTGTCGAGCTCCGCGTTGGCCTGGGCGATCACGTACTGGCTTTCCTCGATGGCGGAAAGGTATTCGATCTGGTCGCTGACCTTGTGGTCCAGCACCTTGCGATACGGCGTCTCGATGAAACCGTATTCGTTGGTGCGGGCGTACAAGGCCAATGAGTTGATAAGACCGATGTTCGGGCCTTCCGGCGTCTCGATCGGGCAGACCCGGCCGTAATGGGTCGGATGCACGTCGCGCACTTCGAAGCCGGCGCGCTCGCGGGTCAGGCCGCCGGGGCCGAGGGCGGAAATACGCCGCTTGTGGGTAATCTCGGAGAGCGGGTTGGTCTGGTCCATGAACTGCGACAACTGGCTGGAACCGAAGAATTCCTTGATCGCCGCCGAAATGGGCTTGGCGTTGATCAGGTCATGCGGCATCAGATTGTCGGACTCGGCCTGGTTCAGACGCTCCTTCACGGCGCGCTCGACGCGCACCAGGCCGGCGCGGAACTGGTTCTCCGCCAGTTCGCCCACTGATCGCACGCGGCGGTTGCCCAAGTGGTCGATGTCGTCGATCTCGCCGCGGCCATTACGCAATTCCACCAGAATCTTGATGACTTCGACGATGTCCTTGGACGACATCGTGTAGCGCTCCTCGACACGACCATTGAGCGTCTTGGGGTCGAGTCCGGCGGACTTCAGATGCTTGTTGAGGTCGGCGAGACGGACCTCGGCCTCCTCACGCGTCGCGATATCGTCCAGATTGGCTTTGGACAGGCTGGCTTCCGGGCAAATCAGGAAGTAGCTGCGCAGGGCGGCGGCCAGTTTGTTCTCGCGGTGGTGCGTCGGGAACCTGATTTGCCAGGCTGATTTTCCGGGGGCGCCGATACGGCGGTTGAACTTCATGCGGCCGACCTTCGACATGTCGTAAGTGTCGTCGCTGAAGCACAGGCGGTTGAACAGGGTTTCCACCGCGTCCTCGGTCGGCGGCTCGCCAGGGCGCATCATGCGATAGATGGCGACGCGCGCGGTCCACTGGTCCACCGTCTCGTCGGCGCGCAGGGTCTGGGAAATGAAGGCGCCGTGGTCGAGTTCGTTGGTGAACAAGGTCTGGAAATGGGTCACCTTGGCTTCCGACAACTGGGCCATCAGTTCCTCGGTGATCTCGTCGTTGGCACGCGCCAGCAACTCACCGGTCTCCCCATCGATCAGGTTCTTCGCCAGAACACGACCGAGGATGAATTCATTGTCGACCAGCACTTTCTTGATGCCGGCTTCTTCGAGTTGCTTGATGTGCCGGGCGGTAATGCGCTTGTCCTTGGCGATGATGACGGTGCCATCCTTCGCCACGATGTCGAACTTGGCGGTCTCGCCCTTCAGCCGCTCCGGCACCAGGGCCATTTCCAGGCCCTTCTTGGTGACGTGGAAGGACTCCGTGGCGAAGAACATTTCCAGGATCTGCTCGCTGTTGTAGCCCAGCGACTTCATCAGAATGGTGACCGGCATCTTGCGCCGGCGGTCGACCCGGAAGTACACGAAATCCTTGGCGTCGAACTCGAAGTCCAGCCAGGAGCCGCGATAGGGAATGATCCGCGCGGAGAACAGCAACTTGCCGGATGAATGGGTCTTGCCGCGGTCATGTTCGAAGAACACGCCGGGTGAACGGTGCAACTGGGAGACGATGACCCGCTCGGTGCCGTTGATGACGAAGGAACCGTTGGGCGTCATGAGCGGCATTTCGCCCATGTAGACCTCCTGCTCCTTCACTTCCTTGATCTTCTCCTTGGTGCTTTCGCGATCCAGGATGACCAGGCGCACACGAGCCCGGACGCTGGCGGCATAGGTCAGGCCGCGTTGCTGGCATTCGACGATGTCGAACACCGGGGTGCCGAGGTTGTAGCTGACATATTCCAGGCGGGCATGGCCGGAATGGGCGACGATCGGAAAGATCGAAGTGAAGGCTGCTTCCAGACCGAGGTTCTGACGTGCCTCCGTCGGCACGCCTTCCTGAATGAAGGCTCGGAAGGACTCGATTTGAGTGGTCAACAGGTAAGGCACCGCCTGCACGCTCACGCGTTTTGCGAAGCTCTTGCGAAGGCGCTTTTTCTCGGCGAATGTATAGCTCATTTGGACTCCGTCTCCAGGGGACAGGGATCAGGTATCAGAAATCGAAATCGCGGGACTCAATTTCTGGCAGCTGATTCCTGAAACGGCAAAAAGGCTGGCGACAAATGCCGCCAGCCTGTTTTCGGGAAAAACCCGAAACAACACTGAATTACTTGATCTCGGCGGTAGCGCCCGCTTCGGTCAGTTGCTTCAGGATGTCGTCGGCTTCGGCCTTGGGGATGCCTTCCTTGACAGCCTTGGGTGCGCCGTCCACCAGGTCCTTGGCTTCTTTCAGGCCGAGGCCGGTGAGCGCGCGCACGACCTTGATCACGTTGACCTTCTGAGCACCGCAGGCGGTCAGGATCACGTTGAACTCGGTCTGCTCTTCCACTACGGCGGCAGCGGCACCGCCACCACCACCACCGCCACCACCGAACGAGGCGGCGGAAACGCCGAACTTCTCTTCGAACGCCTTAACCAGGTCGTTCAGGTCCATCACCGTCATCGCACCAACGGCTTCCAGGATGTCTTCTTTGCTAATGGCCATGTTTCAAACTCCTAAATCGATAGTCTTTACAGAATGTGGTCGTGGCACGTTGCCGATCAGGCGACGACACCAGCTTCTTCTTCGCGTTTCTTGGCAAGAGCGGCCATGACAGCGGCAAAACCGGACACCGGCGCCTGCATGACGCCCAACAGCTTGCCGAGCAACTCGTCGCGGCTGGGGATGCTGGCCAGTGCCTGCACGCCAGGAGCGTCGAGCAACTTGCCGGCGTAACAACCCGCCTTGAGAATCAGCTTGTCGTTGGTCTTGGCGAAATCGTTCAGAACTTTCGCGGCGGCGACGGGATCGCTGGAGATGCTGTAAATCAGCGGCCCGGTCATGTGCGTGGAAAGCTCAGCGAACGGGGTATCCGCCACGGCGCGACGCACCAGGGTGTTCTTCAGTACACGCAGGAAAACGCCGGATTCCCGGGCCTTCTTGCGCAGCAGGGTCAGGTTCACCACCTGAACACCACGGTACTCGGCCACGACGATGGTCTGAGCATTGGCGACTTGCGCCGACACCTCAGCCACTACGGCCTTTTTGTCTTCCAGATTAAGACTCATAAGGTCTTTTCTCCTTTCAAGTCCACACGCGGCGGAAAGTCCGCCGCACCCACGGCGACCTGAGCAGGAGTCAAACCGGTGTTAAGCGGCTGCTTGTCCTGTTCGGGAACACCATCTGCGCAGGCTGCGAGGCTGGCCTCACGATTAAGCCTTCGGATGCAACCACCATCCGCCGGCGCCTGCGGTCTTTGACGATCCGCCACGGCTCGTTTCCGAGTCAGCAGCGGCCCAAAGTTCTTCACACCCAATAGGGGGGCAATCGCGGGCAAGCCCGCTCCTACGCAGCGGCCAGACTCGACTGGTCGACACGCACGCCCACCCCCATGGTGCTGGAGACAGACACTTTCTTCATGTACACGCCCTTGCTGGCGGCCGGCTTGGCCTTGTTCAGGGCATCCAGCAAGGCGGTGAGGTTCTCGCGCAGAGCGGCGGCATCGAAGGAGGCGCGACCGATCGTGGCGTGGATGATGCCGGTCTTGTCGGTGCGGTACTGGACCTGACCGGCCTTGGCGTTCTTCACCGCCTCGGCGACGTTCGGGGTCACGGTGCCGACCTTGGGGTTGGGCATCAGGCCACGCGGGCCGAGGATCTGGCCCAACTGGCCGACCACGCGCATCGCGTCGGGGGTGGCGATCACCACGTCGAAGTCCATCTTGCCGGCCTTGATTTCAGCAGCAAGGTCCTCGAAACCGACGATGTCGGCGCCGGCGGCTTTGGCCAGGTCGACGTTGGCGCCTTGCGCGAACACCGCCACTCGGACGGTCTTGCCGATGCCGCGCGGCATCACCACAGAGCCCCGTACCACCTGGTCGGATTTACGCGGATCGACACCCAGGTTGACGGCGGCATCGATGGATTCGTCGAACTTGGCGGTGGCGGCCTCTTTGACCAGGGCCAGCGCTTCGTCGACGGGATAATTCTTGGTGCGCTCGATCTTGGTCTTCAAGGTCTTGAGTCGTTTGGAAATCATGTCACACGCCCTCCACGTTGAGACCGATGCTGCGCGCGCTGCCGGCGATGGTGCGCACCGCGGCATCCATGTCTGCGGCGGTCAGGTCAGGCATTTTGGTCGTGGCGATTTGTTCGAGTTGAGCACGGGTAATCACACCCACCTTGTCGCTGTGCGGCTTGGCGCTGCCCTTGGTAATACCCACAGCCTTCTTGATCAGTATGGTCGCCGGAGGCGTCTTCATGATGAAGGTGAAGGACTTGTCCGCGTAGGCGGTAATCACCACGGGAATCGGCAGGCCCGGCTCCAGACCCTGGGTCTGGGCGTTGAAGGACTTGCAGAATTCCATGATGTTCAAACCGCGCTGGCCCAAAGCGGGACCAATAGGCGGCGAGGGGTTGGCTTTGCCAGCCGGCACTTGCAGCTTGACGTAGCCGACGATTTTCTTGGCCATTTACTAACTCCAGAAAGTGAGTGTTATCGCACCCTGATAACGTCAGGACGCTCCTCTTGCCGGGCCATCCCGGCGCAGACCACAAAGGCAAATCAGGCCAGCGGCCTCAAGCCTTCTCGATCTGGGCAAAATCCAGCTCCACGGGCGTCGCGCGACCGAAGATGGTGACCGCGACACGCAGCTTGTTCTTCTCGTAATTGACTTCTTCCACCATGCCGTTGAAGTCGTTGAACGGCCCATCCACCACCCGCACCACCTCGCCGATTTCGAAGGTGATTTTGTGCTTGGGCTTTTCCACACCGTCCTGCATCTGCTGCAGAATGGATTGCACTTCCTTCTCGCTGATCGGCGCGGGCTTGTTGGCGGTGCCGCCAACGAACCCGGTCACCTTGGCGGTGCTTTTCACCAGATGCCAGGAGTCATCGTCCATTTCCATCTGCACCAGCACATAGCCGGGAAAGAACTTGCGCTCGGTGGTCATCTTCTTGCCGCCCTTCATTTCGACGACTTCTTCCACCGGCACCAGAATCTCGCCGAATTTATCCTGCATACCAGAGCGTTCCACACGCTCCTTGAGTGCGCGCATCACACTTTTTTCGAACCCGGAATAGGCATGGACCACATACCAGTGCATCGCCATTACTCGCCCCTGCCCATGAGAAGTTTGACTACGTACATGAGAAGACCGTCAACCATCCACAAGAACAGCGCCATGACGATCACGAAGGCGACCACCACACCGGTCATCTGCAGGGTTTCCTTACGCGTCGGCCATACCACCTTGCGCGCTTCGGTGACTGACTCCTGGCTGAATGCAAAAAAACGCTGTCCGACCGTGGTGTACCAGGCCACGCCAACTGCCGCGCCCATTCCACCCAGCACAGAAAGGACACGCACCACGGTGGGGCTGTCCGCAAAATAATAAAAACCGGCAATGCCGGCCGCTATCAGCAGGCCCGCAGCCAGTAGTTTGATGTTGTCAGCCATGAGTTGGGTGTAACTCCGACCGACGTATGCGTAAGGCTCGCATGCGCCGGACAGTTTTTATGTTGTGGCAGGCCAGGAGGGTGTCGAACCCCCAACCTTCGGTTTTGGAGACCGACGCTCTGCCAATTGAGCTACTGGCCTGTACTTACCGACAAGAAAAGGCGGCGCTTACGCAACCGCCCTTCCCCACCGGGTCTTGCTTTTTACTCGATGACTTTCGCGACCACGCCGGCGCCGACGGTACGGCCGCCTTCACGGATGGCGAAACGCAGGCCTTCTTCCATCGCGATCGGGGCGATCAGCGCCGCCGTAATCGAGACGTTGTCGCCAGGCATGACCATCTC
>JAUXXW010000016.1 GCA_030684775.1 Pseudomonadota bacterium | reverse complement strand
CCGTAGGTTGGGCAAAGCGTAGCGTGCCCAACGAACCGCCGCGATGTTGGGCACGCTACGCTTTGCCCAACCTACGTCACTACCGGTAGTGGGTGTCTGTGACTACCGGATAAGCACGGATGAAACCACACCTTTACCCTCCGCCCGCATAACCGTTCTGGCGCCAGGCCTCGAACACGGCCACCGCCACGGCATTCGAGAGATTCAGGCTGCGCTGGCCGGGCCGCATGGGCAGGCGCAGGCGTCGATCTTCATCGAACTCCGCCAGCGTTTCAGCCGACAAACCCCGTGTTTCCGGGCCGAAGACGAGCACATCGCCCGGCTGAAAGACCGCCGTACCGAGCAACCGCGAGCCTTTGCTGGTGAAGGCGAACAAGCGCCGGCCGGCAAGCGCGGTACGCAGTGCCGGCCAGTCATCATGTACCCGCAGTTCCGTGTACTCGTGATAGTCGAGTCCGGCGCGACGCAAGTTCTTGTCGGAGAGGTCGAAACCCAAAGGGCGTACCAAGTGCAGGCGACAGCCGGTATTGGCGCAGAGGCGGATAACGTTGCCGGTGTTGGGAGGGATTTCCGGCTCAACCAGGACGATTTCGAACATATAACTTGAGACATAGGACGTAAGTCGCTAATTTACGCGGGAATTACTCCTCCCTCACCCCCAACCCCTCACCCGCCCGCGGGCGAGGGGAGCTTCGCGAGTCTCTCCGCGACTGTTATCAGGAGGCATCTATGGCGCGCCCCGAGAAGATCCGATTGGGTGATCTTCTGGTTCAACAGAAGTTGCTCTCGCAAGAGCAACTCGGAGTCGCCCTGGAGAAGCAGAAGGCGAGTGGCCGCAAGTTGGGCCGCGTGCTGGTGGAAAACGCCTTTGTCACCGAAGACGAGATTTCCGGGGCCATCGCCCGCCAGTTGGGCATTCCCCTACTTGATCTGCGTCAGGCGCATGTCCGCCCGGAGACCGTGCGCCTGCTGCCGGAGCAGTTGGCGCGGCGTTTTCGCGCGGTGGTGGTGGAAATCAAGGACGACAAGGTGCGGGTGGCGATGGCCGACCCCACCGACCTGTTCGCCTACGACGAGATCGTGCATCACCTCAAGCGCGAAGTGGAAGTGGCTGTGGCGAGTGAGAGCTCGCTGGCACAGTTCATCGACCTGATCTATCGCCGTTCGGAAGAAATCAGCGAACTGGCGCGCAACCTCACGGATGAGCTTTCCGACGACGTCATCGACTTCGGCGCCCTGGCCGCCACCCAGAACGCCGAGGAAGCGCCGGTGGTGCGGCTGTTGCAGTCGGTATTCGAGGACGCCCTGCAGGTACGCGCTTCCGACATCCACATCGAACCGCAGGAGAAGAGCCTGCAAATCCGTTTTCGGGTCGATGGCGTGCTTTCCATCGCCACCGATGCGGACCGCAAAATCGGCCCGGCACTGATCCAGCGACTGAAACTGATGGCGGATCTGGACATCGCGGAAAAGCGTCTGCCGCAGGATGGCCGTTTCGTCATTCGTCTCAAGAAGCGCGCGGTCGATGTGCGCATGTCCACGGTGCCGGTGCAGTTCGGCGAATCCGCCGTGCTGCGTCTGCTCACCGGCAGTGGCGTGTCGAGCCTGGCCGATATGGGCATGCCGCCGCAACAACTCGTCCGCCTGCAAGCACTGATCCACCGGCCGCATGGCCTGATTCTGGTGACCGGCCCCACCGGCTCCGGCAAGACCACCACGCTGTATGCCGCCCTGGCCGATCTCAATACCCCGGAACGCAAGCTGCTGACCGTGGAAGACCCGGTGGAATACCGCCTCCCCGGCATCAATCAGGTGCAGGTCAACGACAAGATCGACCTGACCTTCGCGCGTGCCCTGCGCGCCTTCCTGCGGCAAGACCCGGACGTGATCCTGGTGGGCGAGATGCGCGACACGGAAACCGCGCTGATCGCCCTGCGCGCCGCGCTCACCGGCCACCTGGTGCTGTCCACGCTGCACACCAACGACGCCCCCTCCGCCGCCGCCCGCCTGCTCGATATGGAAGCCCCGCCGTTCCTGCTCTCCACCAGCCTGGCCGGGGTGGTAGCGCAGCGTCTGGTGCGCAGGTTGTGCCCGGTTTGCGCGCAGCCCGCCAGCCTGGATGCCAACGAACGCACCTGGCTGAAGGGAGAAATCGCCGCCGGCCTCGACGAAAGCCGGTTGAAGCGCGCCAAGGGCTGTGGACATTGCAACCACACCGGTTATCAGGGGCGCCAGGGCATCTATGAACTGCTGGAGATCGACGGCGAGCTTGCCGGCCTGCTCAATCGCGGCGACACCACCGGTTTCCGCTCCGCCGCCAATGTCCGGCTTGCCGGACAGACTCTGCGCGACGAAGCCGTGCGACTGGTTCGCGAAGGCACGACCAGCGTGGCGGAAGCCATGCGGGTGACCCATCAGGTGGACGAATGAACACGTTCATGCGCGCTCGCGTCTCCCCCCCTTTGCCGAAGGGGGGGAGATTTATCAACGCCTGCCGAGCGGACAGCCCGTCAAATTCCCCCCGGCCCCCCTTTGCAAAAGGGGGGGGCTAAACCCCCATGCCCTCCTTCACCTACAAAGCCCGCAACACCCGCGGCGAACTGCTCACCGGCAAGCTGGAGGGGGGGTCTGAGGCGGCGGTGGCCGACGAGTTGCTGCGATCCGGTCTGACTCCGGTCGATATCACCGGGGTGGCGGCCCAAAGCGACGGTGAGGCCGGCCAGGATATTGGCCAATATCTTGGCCATTTTTTCGCGGAAAAAGTCGGTGAGGCCGATCTGATGTTGTTCTGCCGCCAGATGGCCAGCCTGCTGAAGGCCGGTGTGCCGATCCTGCGCGCGCTGGCCTCGCTGGCCGAATCCAGCGCGCACAAGACCTTCCGCGTGGTGCTGCTGGAACTGCGCGAAGGGCTTTCTTCCGGGCGCGAACTCTCCGCCTGCCTGCGCAAACACCCCACGGTGTTCCAGTCCTTCTTCGTCAACATGGTTCGAGTCGGGGAAACCACCGGCCGTCTCGACGACGTGTTCATGCGCCTGTTCCACCATCTGGAATTCGAGCGCGAGATGCGCGAGCGGGTGAAAAGCGCGCTGCGCTACCCCTCCTTCGTGGTCGCCGCGCTGGTGATCGCCCTGGGCGTCATCAACGTGATGGTCATTCCCGCCTTCGCCAAGGTCTACAAGAGCTCCAACGCCGAACTGCCGTTGATGACCAAAGTTCTCATCGGCACATCCGACTTCACCGTGGCCTGGTGGCCGCTGCTGCTGGGCGGCATGGTGGTGGCCGGCTTGGTCTTTCGCTGGTGGCTGAAGACGGCAAGAGGGGAGTACCTCTGGGACAAGATCCTGCTTTCCGTGCCCATCGTCGGCAAGATCGTGCACAAGGCCGCTCTGGCCCGCTTCGCCAAGGGGCTGGGCATGACCTATCAAAGCGGTGTGCCCATCGTGCAGGGCCTGACCAACGCCGCCCAGGTGGTGGGCAACGCCTTCATCGCCAGCCGCATCGAGCAGATGCGCGACGGGGTCGAGCGCGGCGAATCGCTCACCCGCACCGCCACCACCACGGGCGTGTTCACCCCGGTGGTATTGCAGATGATGGCGGTGGGCGAAGAAACCGGCGAACTGGATCGCCTGCTGACCGAGATCGGCGAACTCTACCAGCGCGATGTGGAATACGAGATTCGCACCCTCTCGGAACAGATCGAACCCATCCTCATCACCGGCCTGGGCGCGATCGTCCTGGTGGTCGCCCTCGGCGTCTTCCTGCCGATCTGGGATCTCGGCTCCACCATGACGAAAAAATAAGTGCGCCAGATCACGTTTTCTTCCTCAAGTTTTTCATGACCCCGCCGAAATGGTGGTTACTAACCACAAAGCCAACCGCTTCCCGAAGGAGATCGTCATGCCCAATCCGCAAAAAGGTTTCACCATGATCGAACTGGTCATGGTCATCGTCATCCTCGGCATTCTCGCCGCCGTGGCCCTGCCGCGCTTCTATGACTTGCAGAAGGACGCGCGCATCTCCAAGACACAGGCCATCCTCGGCTCTGTGCGTTCCGCTTCCGCCATCGCCCATTCCGCCGCGCTGGTGAACAGCCAGACCGCCGCCACCGGCACGGTCGCCATGGAAGGCGCCAACGTCACACTGCGTTTCGGCTACCCCACCGCCAACGCGGCCGGCATCATCTCGGCGGCCAACATCAGCACCACCAACGACAACGTCACCACCGTGGGCGGCGGCGCGGCCAACGCCACCATCACGATCCGCATTACCGGCGCGACGACCGCCAACCAGTGCCAGGTGACCTACCAGGCGGCCACCAACGCCACCACGCCACCCGTCATGGCCGCCACCACCACCGGCTGCTGAGATGCTTGAGGCGTGAGGGGCGAGGCGTGAAGAGAAACGAGACTCACGCCTCACGCCGCACGCCTCACGTTACACGCCCCACCGGTTTCACCCTGGTGGAACTGGTGTCCATCATCGTGATCGCAGGCATCCTGGCGGCCGTTGCCGGGCCTCGTTTCTTCAACGCCTCCACCTTCGCGTCTCGCGGTTATGCCGATGCCTCATCCGGATTCCTGCGCTATGCCCAGAAACTCGCGGTCGCGCGCCATGCCGACGTGACCGTACAAATCGACAGTGCGGGGCTGGCGCTCTGTACCACCGCCGCCAATCCCTGCGCCGACGGCAACCCCTGGCCCGGCCCGCAAGGCGACACGCCCTACCGCATCGACGTACCCAATGGCGTCACCCTGGCCGGCAGCGCCGCAAGTTTCAGCTTTGACGCCCAGGGCCGCCCCAATACCGGCATCACCCTCACCATCACCGGTGACACCGTGCGCACGCTGACGGTGGAAGCGGAGACGGGCTATGTGTACTGAAGTCGGCGGTCGACGGTCGGCGGCCAACGTAGCCAACGTAGGTTGGGCAAAGCGTAGCGTGCCCAACGAACCGCCGCGATGTTGGGCACGCTACGCTTTGCCCAACCTACGAACCGGCGTCAGCCTGATCGAAGTCGTCCTGTTCATGGTCGTGGTCAGCGTGGCCCTGGCCGTGTTGGTCAAGGCCTTCGATCAAGCCGCCGTGGCGAGCGCCGACCCGGTATTGCGGCGGCAGGCGTTGGCGATTGCCCAGGCGCTGCTGGAAGAAGTCAGCGTCAAGGACTTCGCCAATCCCACTCCCGGCGGCTATGCCGGCCCCTACAACGCCACCACTCGCGGCCTGTTCGACGACGTGATGGATTACAACGGCCTCACCCTGAACGGCATCAGCGATCTTTCCGGCGCGACGGTCGCCGGACTATCCGCTTACTCCGCCGGCATCGCCGTCGCGGCGGCCACTTTCGGCGGCGTCCCCGCCGGCGCCGGCTGGCGCATCACCGTCACGGTCAGCGATCCCGCCGGGCGGCAACTCGCCCTGGAAGGGTATCGGGCGGATTACTGAGGTGAACTACCTTGCCGCACACTCTGACCTCGCGACGGACTCCCCCCTTTTGCAAAGGGGGGCCGGGGGGGATTTCGCCAAGGCTTGCGTGACGGTGACCGTTGATAAATCTGATGAAGCCCCTACCCTTCGGTGCCCCCCGCCCCCCTTTGAAAAAGGGGGGAGAAGTTCCGGCTTCACCCTGGTCGAACTCATCGTCGTCATGATGGTGGTAGGGGTGCTCTCCAGCGTCGTCGCGATGTTCATCCGGCATCCGCTGGAAGCCTACATGATGGCGTCGCGCCGGGCGGCGCTGGTGGATGCGGCCGATACCGCCCTGCTGCGTATCGCGCGCGACGTCCAGGGTGCCTTGCCCAACAGCCTGCGCATTACCCAAAGCGGCGGCATCGTCTACCTGGAATTTCTGCCGCTTCAGGATGGCGGCCGCTACCGCGCGGAGCAAACCGGCGCCGGCACCGGCGACATTCTCGATTTCACCTCCGGCGCCGATACCGGCTTCGACGTGCTCGGCCCCACCGTCAACGCCGCCGCCGGGCAATTTCTGGTGATCTACAACCTCGGCCTGGATGCCACCACGGATGCCTGGCAGGGCGGCAACCGGCGCACCGTCACCAGCACGGGAGCGGTATCCAACCTCACCTTCACCGCCACCGGCGCGCCTCTGCCGCTGGAGTCTCCCGGCAAACGCTTCTATCTGGCCGGTGGCCCCGTCACCTATTCCTGCAACCCCGGCGGGGGCGAATTACGCCGCATCTCCGGCTACGCCCCGCAAGCCGCGCAACCCACCAGTTTCGCCGCCGCCGCCGCCCGGCTGTTGGCCAACCAGGTGGTGACCTGCGCCTTTGCCTATGATCCCGGCGCCTCGCAACGCCTCGGCCAGCTCACCTTGCGAATCCAGCTCAGCCAGGACGGTGAAACGGTAACCCTGTACCGGGAAGTGGCGGTGAACAATGATGCGTAGCGACACGTCAGCAGGGTGGCTATCCGCCAACGGCCAACTGCGAACCGCCAACTCGCAATCCGGCTTCGCCCTCCCCGCCGCCATCTTTCTGCTGGTGGTGCTGGGCGGGCTGGCGGGCTGGATGATGCGGTTGACCACGGCGACGTTGGCGCAGGAGGTGCTGGAACTGGAGGGCACGCGCGCCCTCCAGGCGGCGCGGGCCGGCCTGGAGGCGGGGATTTACGCGGCTCGCGTGAATGGCGCCTGCGCCAGCCAGAACGTCACCTTCGGCGGCACGCTGTCGCGCTTCACGGCGAGCGTGGCCTGCGCGACAAGCTACGCGGACGAGGGTGGAAGCACCGTGACGCTGTACCGCATCACCAGCATCGCCTGCAACCAGCCGACGGGCGGCGCCTGCCCCAACGCCGCGCCCACCTTGCCGGAATACGCGGAGCGGCACATGGCAGCCACGGTGGAACAATGATTCTGAGGATGCTCCGCCCCTACCTGCCGCTACTCCTTCTGCTGGCCGCCCTGTTCCAGTCGGTGCAGGCCGGCGCGGCCACCCTGCTGGGCGAGTGGCGCCTGGAAGAGGATGCCTGGGCCGGCGTGAGCGGCGAGGTGAAGGACAGTTCCGGCAACAACCGCCACGGCACGGCCATCGGCGCGCCACTGCCGGGCATGGATAACAGTGTGCCGGCGCGCGGCGGCAGCCCCGGAACCTGCGACTACGGCATGTTCGGCGGCGGTTCCAGCGGCGGCCCGGCCCTCTCACTGCCCGGTCTGCCCGTCAACACCAGCGCTGGAGCGAAGACCAGCGTGGCGTTCTGGATGTACTGGGACGGCGGCAACAACGTCATGCCCATCGGCTGGAATCTGCACGACCTCTGGCTGGTCAGCGGGGTGTTCGGCTTCAACACCGGCAACAGTGACGTATTCGGCATTTCCTCTTCCGGCCTCGCCAACGGCTGGCACCACGTCGCGGCGGTGTTCACCAATGGCGCGGTCGCCTCCAACGAGTTGTATATCGACGGCGTCAAACAGCCCCTGACCCAACGGGCGTCCAGCCCCAACAATTCCAACGCCTACGTCAGAAGCACCCTCCAGGTCAGCGGCTGGGGCGCGAACAGCAGTTACCGCTTTTCCGGGCGCATCGACGAGGTGAAGGTCTACAACGGCGCGCTCAGCCAGAGCGAGGTCGATGCCATCTTCGCGGCAACCCATGCCTGCCCGGCGCACCCTCCCCCGCCCGCCGCCACCCTGGTGGCGGAATACCGCTTCGATGACGGCTGGAGCGCTTCCACCCCCCTGGCGGACAGTTCCGGCAACGGGCTCGACGCAATCCTCGCCGGCGGCGGCGTGGCGCAGGTGAACGCGCCGGCCGACGGCCTCAAGCCGGAAACCTGCAAGGCGGGCAGCTTCGACCGCAACGGCTACTTCGCGGCCAACGGCCTGCCTCTGGATACCCGCGCCGGGGCCAAGGCGACGGTGTCCTTCTGGATGTACTGGGACGGCCGCTATCCCTCGGATGGCTGGGCCATGCCATTCCGCTGGGCGGGCGAGTATTACGACCTGGCCTTCAAGAGCAACGGCTGGTTCGGCTTCAATACCGGGCAGGGCGATGTCTATGGTTTTTCCAGCGCCAGCCTGGCCAACGGCTGGCACCATGTGGTGGCGGTGTTCACCAGCGGCGGCGTGGGGAGCAACAAGCTCTATCTGGATGGCCAGTTGCGCGTCCTGCAGTCCGACGGCAGCCATGCCGCGCGCCTCATCAGCACCGGCGCCTTCATCGGCGCCGGCGGCAACTGGTCGAACGGCTACAAATACGGCGGTTTGCTCGACAGCCTGAGCATCCATCAAGGCGAACTCACCCAGGCCGATGTGGGCACGCTTTACCGCGAGGCGCGGCCCTGCGGCGGCACCGCCTGCGCCTATCCCCTGCACTCGGGCGGCTCACTGTCGGTGGGCCGGGATTCGAAGATCAACGGCCACACCATCTCCGGCTCCGGCAATGCCATCGACCCGGCCACCGGCAACCTGGTCACCGCGCCCCTGGCGACGAGCGCCCACACCCCCGCCACCTTTCCCGGCTACAGCGGCGGCGCCGACTACAGAGGCTCAGCCGGCGGCCTGGTGCCCGGCACCACCTACGACTCGGTCACCCTGACATCCGGCACCGCGCCCAGCGGCACCTACCACATCAGCACATTGAACGTGGACGGCAGCGTGACCTTCACGGGGGGCACCTTCTACGTCAAGACCATGACGGTGGATAAAGACCGCAACCTGTACTTCACCGCGGCGACCCGGTTTCGCGTCGGCACCCGTTTCTCCGCCGACAAGGAGGTGGACATGCTGGACAGCTCCGGCGCCCACAACCCCTGGGCGCAGTTCTTCCTGTACGACCCGGCGGACTGGACGGCGGACAAGGAGTTGCGCTTCGACGGCATCGTCGTGGCCAATGGCGCGGGTTCCAACATCACGGTGGACAAGGAACTGGAGATGACCGGCGCCTTCATCACCCCCGGCGCCGTCAGCATCGACAAGGACGCGAGGATTTCCTACACCAGCGCGGTGGCCGCCGCGCTGGAGGGCACGGGCGTCTGTGGCGGCGGCGTCACCGCGCCGCCCATCCCGCCGGCGAATTTCAATTGCGTGGAAGTCGGGGCCAACGCGAGCGGCGGCCACCTCTACAGCAAACTGGTCGGCGGCAACTTCAATTTCGACATCGTCGCCCTGAAGGCGGATGGCACAGTGGAGACCACCTATGCGAGAGACGCCAACAAAACCGTTACCGTGCAACTGGTGGACGGCGCCGGCGGCACCACCTGCGCCAGCCGCGCCACCCTGGCCACCTGGCCGTCCCAGACCTTCGGCGTCGGCAACGCGGGACGCATTACCGCCGGCGCGGCCAGCCTTGCCAGCGCCTATCCCAACCTCCGTTGCCGCGTCTCCGATGGCGCTGTCAGCGGCTGCTCCAGCGACAATTTCGCGGTTCGGCCCAGCGGCTTGACGGTCACCGCGAGCGCGAACGCCGACGCGGCGGGTGTGAACATCGCCGCGATCCCCACGGTGAAAGCCGGAACCGGCTTCACCCTGACCGCGACCGCCGTGGCCGGCTACAACGGCACGCCCGCGCTGGATGTGAGCAAGGTCCAGGCGCATTCGGGCGCCGTTCGCGCCGGCGCCCTGGCCGGCGGTTTCGGCGCGGCAAACGCGGCAACCGGCATCGCCACGGGCAGCTTCACCTATGACGAGGTGGGTTACTTCCGCTTCGCCGCGAATGGCGTGATCGACACCACCTTCAGCGCGGTGGACGCGGCCAACGGCGACTGCACCGCCGACTATTCCAATACCCCGGTGGGTGGGAAATTCGGCTGTTATTTCGGCAACAACGCCGCGAGCAACCATTTCGGACGTTTCATCCCCGACCACTTCTCCATCTCGCCCGGGACGCTGACGCAGGGTTGCGGCGGATTCACTTATTTCGGGCAGGATTTCGCCACCGACTTCACGTTGTTCGCGCTGAACAGCGCCAATGCCACCACGCAAAACTACGCGGGCGGCTACGCCAGGCTGGGGTTGGCCAACTGGAGCAATTTCGCCTTCACCGCCTCGGGCACCCCCCTGGCAACGGGCGGCACGGCGCCGAGCGGTTCCTGGAACGGCGGCGTGGCGAGCATCAGCGCCAGCCACAACGCCAGCCGTACCCTGAGCGGCGCGCCAGCCGCGCCCGCGGATCTGGCGGTCACCGCCCAACCTGTCGACAGCGATGGCGTCACCATGGCGGCCGGCGCGGTGAGCAATAGCGCCGCTCCGCATCGTTTCGGCCGCCTGCGCCTCGGCAACGCCGTCGGTTCCGAACTGCTGCCCCTGCCCGTGCCGCTCACCGCGCAGTTCTGGAACGGCCAGGGCTATGTGGGCAACAGCGCGGACAACTGCACGGCAATTTCTTCACCTACCCTTACGTTTTTTTCACAGACTGCCGATAACCAGCTTGCCGGCGGGGAAACCACAGGCAGTTTCAATGCCACACTGGTCGCCGGCAGCGGCAATCTGTGGTTTTCCGCCCCCGGGGCGGGCCACTACGGTTTCATGGATGTGAGCATCACCGCGCCGGCCTGGCTCAAATTCAACCGGGATGGCGTGGATCAAGGCGGCGACGGCGATCTGTTGGACGACGACCCGCGCGCTCGTGCCACCTTCGGCAAGCGTCGCGGCAGCGACAAGGTCATCATTCGGCGGGAGATGTATTGATATGGCTAGCCAAGGAGCGAAGCAATGGAACACATGATTCAACTGCATATCGAGAAATTGCCCGAGAACGTCTACCTCGCCACCAGTGACGAAGTTCAAGGTCTGGTGGCGCAAGGCCGCACGATTCAGGAGACCATCGAGATTGCCCGCGATGTCGCAAAGAAACTGATCGAAGCGCAGTCTGGCGCCGACATTGCCGCCCTGCCGCCGGCACGCGAGGTCTTCGATTACCCACTGATCGTGGCTACCTGATGGGCAGGTTGGCCGGCTACCGCTACCGCGAGATCGTCAAGCGACTGAAATTTTTCGGTTTTGAATTCCATCGTCAGGCGGCTGGCTCCCATGAAATCTGGCTCAATCCGGCAAGCAATCTCTATACGACCATTCCCAACCACCCCGGCGACATGCCTGAAGGCACCTTGCGAGTCATCCTCAAGCAAGCCGGCATCGAAACGGAGACATTCCTTGCCGCGAAATGAGCCGCTAACGGGCATGGCGTCCCCGCCGCCCCAAATGATGAAACCGGACGCCCCTGTAGCGCAGGCGTTCTCGCCTGCTCTTGGCGCTGATGCAGGCGGGACGCCTGCGCCACAAGGGCGGGCTTGTTTCACGCTAAACGAAGCCGCCTGGAACTAGCCCATGTTTTCCTTCAAACGCCGCGCCCACCCAACCCGCAACGCCGTGCTGTCCCCCTGCCAGGGTGGCGCGGCGGCGCTCCGCCTGGAGGGCGATCCCGGCCATCCCCTGGTCGCGGCATTCGCGGTCGCCGACAATCCCGCGCTGACGCCGGATCTGTTGGAGCGCCTGGCGAACGAAGCGGGCATCCACACCACCCCGCTCACCGCCTTGCTCGACCAGGAGGCCTACCAGACCGTGCTGATCGAGGCGCCCAACGTGCCCGATGACGAACTGGCCAGCGCGCTACGCTGGAAGGTGAAAGACCTGATCAATTTTCATATCGACGACGCCGTGCTGGACCACCTGCCGGTGTCGGGGCGCAACGGCCAGCCGCCGTCGCTCTACGTGGTCGCCGCCCAGGCGCCGGCGATACGCGAACTGGCGCGGCCCTACCACCAGGCCGGCCTGCCGCTGGCCACCATCGACATCCGCGAATCCGCGCAACGCAACCTGGGCGTACGTCTGGCGCCGGAGGACTATGCCGTCGCCGTGCTGCATTTCGACGGCGAGAGCGGCCTGCTCACCTTCACCTTCGGCGAAGAACTCGTGCTCTCGCGCCGCATAGAGGGGCGCGGCACCGGCGGCGATTTCCTGTTCGATCGGGTGGCGATGGAAGCGCAGCGTTCCGTGGACTATTTCGAACGCCAGTTCTCCTGGCTGCCGCTCGCCAAGCTGTACCTGGCGCCGATGCCGGACGCGGCCCTGCTGGTACGAAAACTCGCCGAGTACCTGCCGGTCGGCGCGGAAGTGCTCGACCTCGGGCGTCTGTTCGAGCTGCACGGACAGGAACCTCTGCTCGAAGAACGTATGCAGAACCGTGTGTTCCATCTGCTCGGCGCGGCCCTGCGGGAGGCGAGGTGAACAGCCCCCACGCTCACATTCGTTCGCTGCC
>JAUXXW010000004.1 GCA_030684775.1 Pseudomonadota bacterium | reverse complement strand
TTCCACTGCGGGTTCCGGGGTGGAGAAATTGGGAATGCCAGCGTCCTTGAAACGCTGCCGGCCTTCCGCCACCTGGGCTTCGCCCATCCAGCAGGCGATCACCGGCTTGCTGGAGTTCTTCGCCACTTCCACGACCGCGTCGGCGGCTTCGGTCGGGCGGGTCATGGCCTGCGGCGTCAGCATCACCAGCACGCCGTCCACGTTCTTATCCGCCAGGCAGGCTTCCATGGTGGCGCGATAACGGGTGGCAGTGGCGTCGCCGATGACGTCGACCGGGTTGCTGTGCGACCAGTTGGCGGGCAAGGCGGCGTTGAGTTTTTCCATGGTCTCCGGGCCGAGTTCCGCCAGCGACACGCCGAGGTCCACGGCGCGGTCGGTCGCCATCACGCCGGGGCCACCGCCGTTGGTGACGATGACCAGATTGCCGCCGGTCGGGGTGATGTGGGAGGAGAGGGCGCGCGCGGAGGCGAACAGTTGCGTGATGCTGGTGACCCGCACCACACCGGCGCGCCGCACCAGGGCGTCGAACACCGCGTCGGAACCGACCAGGGCGCCGGTATGCGAGGCGACCGCCTTGGAGCCGGCCTCATGGCGGCCCACCTTGACCAGCACTACCGGCTTGATCCGTGCCGTCGCACGCAAGGCGCTCATGAAGCGGCGAGCGTCGCGGATGCCCTCGATGTACATGAGGATGCCCTTGGTGGCCGGGTCGTAGGCCAGGTAATCGAGGATTTCGCCGAAATCCAGGTCCGCCGAGGCGCCGGTGGAAATGACGCTGGAAAAACCGATGCCGTTGGCCTCCGCCCAATCCAGCATCGCCGTGCATAGCGCGCCGGATTGCGAGACCAGGGCGAGATCGCCGGAGAGCGTGGCGCCCTGGCTGAAAGTGGCGTTGAAGCCGATGGCGGGACGCTGCACGCCCAGGCAGTTGGGGCCGATGAAACGGATGTTGTGTTTCTTCGCGGCGGCCATGACCGCTTGTTCCAGGGCCACACCGGCCGGGCCGACCTCGCGGAAGCCGGCGGACAACACCACCGCGTGGCGAATGCCGCGCGCGCCACATGCGGCCAGGATGCCGGGAATGGTCGGCGCGGGGGTCGCGATCAGGGCCAGTTCCGGCGTTTCCGGCAATTCGTCGGCCGAGGCGTAGCAACGCTCACCGTAAAGCTGGTCGTGCTTGGGATTGATCGGGTAGACATTGCCGGTGAAGCCGGACTTGCGCAGGTTGCGGAACAGAATGCCGGCAACCGAATCCTCTTTCTCGCTGGCGCCAAAAACGACAACGGAACGGGGCATGAAGAGGGGATGGAGGTAGTGGTGGGACATGATTTATGCGTGTGGTTTCAGGATGTGCTGGTGCCGTTTACGGCGGTTGTCCCCATTTCTTGAGCGGGGCTATTTGTCGGCATGAATGATAGACCCATGCGTATTACCGTTACATGCGCCGGGCGTATAGTCAGTATTGCTTTTCCTGATCGACCATCATGCACACCGCCTACATCACCCACCCCGAATGCCTCCGGCACGACATGGGCCACCAGCACCCGGAAAGCCCGTCCCGCCTCAATGCCGTCAGCGATCGCCTGCACGCGGCGCATCTGTTCGACTACCTGCTGCATTACGAAGCGCCACTGGCGCATCGCAGCCAGCTCGCGCGGGTGCATGACCCCGCCTATATCGACGCCGTGGAAGCCGCCTCGCCTTATGACGGCATTGTCGATCTCGACGGCGATACCGCGATGAATTCGCACACACTGGAAGCGGCCTATCGCGCCGCCGGCGGCGCGGTGATGGCGGTGGATCGGGTGATGCGCGGCGCGGTTGCAAACGCCTTCGTCGCCGCCCGCCCGCCCGGCCACCATGCCACTCACAACCGCTCGATGGGTTTCTGCATCTTCAACAACGTCGCCGTCGCGGCGGCACATGCCCTGGAAGCGCATGGTCTCAAGCGCGTCGCCATCGTCGATTTCGACGTGCACCACGGCAACGGCACTGAAGACATCTTCCAGGACGACCCCAGGGTGATGCTCTGCTCCACCTTCCAGCACCCGTTCTATCCCTACAGCGGCGCCGACACGGTGAGTGACCACATCATCAACGTGCCCCTGCCGGCCGGCACCACCGGCAAGCGTTACCGCGAAGTGTTCGAGGAAAAAGTGCTGCCGAGGCTGGCTGCCTTCGAACCGGAAATGCTGTTCTTCTCCGCCGGTTTCGATGGCCACCGTGAAGACGACATGGGCCAGTTCGGCCTGATGGAAAGCGATTACATCTGGATCACCGAGCAATCCATGGCCGTCACCCAAGCCCACACTCGGGGACGCGTCGTCTCGGTGCTGGAAGGGGGGTATGACCTGTCATCGCTGGGCCGCAGCGTCACCGAACACATCCGTGTGCTGGCGGGGTTGTAGGAGCGGACCGCGTCCGCGATTCCTCAGCTAAGCACACAGAACCCGGAATGAACCCTCAGATGCCGCGGTTACGCAATTGGAAGGTGGTGGCAAGGACGCGGCGCAGGCGGGTATCGGGCGCGGTCTGGCTGACACCGGAGCAATCCTGGTACTGCTGGGCGGTGGAGCCGGTTCCCTGGCTAAACGCCCGCACCACCACGCAAACGCGCACCGTGCGCACCTGTTCCCAATCATCGGGCTGGGCCGCATAGCGCTCGACGCTGTAATCGCCATCCGCATCCACGCCATAGAGCACCTGGAAGGTTTCCACGCCATCGGCCAGCACCTCGGGGGTAACGCCACCGCCGGCGCACACCAGTTCCTCATTGGCATTCAGGAAGAATTCGTTGCGTACCGTGCCGCTCGTGGCCACGTTGCCCTGGCAATCGACGTTGGCATCGAAACTCACGGCCAGATAATCGCTGCCGTTCTTGCGTTCGCCGGTACGCGTGGCGACCACCCCGTGTTCGCCACTGATGGGCGTGCCGACAAAGCTGAGTTTGCTATCGGTGTAGTCGGTGGAAATGGCGACATAGCCGGCCTGGGTGATCTGGCGACCCAGGATATCCATGAGAAAGCGGCTGGACTCCTGGATGCGGGCGCTTTCACCCTGCATACGGAAGATTTGCAGGCTGCCGGAGAGGATGGTGCTCACCGAAACCGTCAGCAGCAGGCCGACCGAAAGCGCCACCATCATTTCCACCAGTGAAATCCCGCTTTCGCGGTTGCGCGCGGCGGTTTTCATGCTTGATGCCTCAGGAAAAAGCAGCGGGTACCGGCCTGTGGTTCGCCGCAGGCGGTAGCGGCCTCCGTGTCGGTCTGCCAGCCATTGGCGTTCGCCAACTGCCGGTCGTGCCAGCGCACACCGATCAGAAATATGCCATCGCTGATTTCACTGACCTGGCCGTTGCCACCGGGCAACAGCGACTGGTTGGAGGCGTTCCAGCGGTTGTGGTCGAACAGGGCCAACTGGGTCGGGGAACAGTCGGCGCTCTGGCAGTTCACCTTCACGACGGGAATGCTGTCCCCAAGGCTGTCATAACGATTGGCGGCCACGCCCGCCGGGTTGGCGTTCATGCGCTCGGCCATGTCCAGCGCCTGCTGCGCCGCCGTGGTGGACAGATAAGCGCCCTGGTTGCCGCGCAAGGCTTCGACTTGAAGATTGGCCACACCCAGCAGCCCGGTGGACAGGACCACCAGCGTCACCAGCACTTCCAACATGCTGAAGCCTGACTGGGAAGAAGCGAACCGCGTTACGGGGTGAGATATGAGAGGTTTCATGTTGCCGCTCCTTACGCAAACCATTTAGCCGACTCGGTCGGATAAGGATGCTATGGAGCGGCGAGCGGGGTGTCTGATCAGACATCCGAGATTTCGCGCGTTCCGAGATGCGGCCCGGCTACCGTTGCTTTCGCGTTTGCGTCGGCATTCGCGTTGGCTGTAGGCCCGTGGCTTTGCGTCTCCGCCTTTCGGCGGGTTTGCCCTTGATCTCGACCCGAGATGGTTGCTTTATAGCAAAAACAACAAATTCGAGCAAATCTATTTTTATTTGCCAAATACCACAAATACGATCAATAAGGATCGTAGGTATCGTAGGTTGGGCAAAGCGCAGCGTGCCCAACGAACCATCACGATGTTGGGCACGCTGCGCTTTGCCCAACCTACGTCACCGGCAATGAGCACCTTCTCCCTTTGAAAAACGGGGGACTT
>JAUXXW010000214.1 GCA_030684775.1 Pseudomonadota bacterium | reverse complement strand
GCGCTACAGCCTACCGCTCGCCCTTGTTGAGTAAACGCCGACGGTAGGGGTGACCAATCTTGGGGCCTTCGTTGCGCGGAGGACGCTCGTCGTGGTTTCCCCGTGCGCTTGCCGGCTCATCGTCGACCGCAACATCACGGTCGCCACCGCGTTCATTGCCTTTCAGCAAGCCGCACCACTTCAGCAGTTCCTGGACTTCGTTTTCCGGCATTTCTTCCTGCATGCCGCGTTTCAGGCGTGACGGCATCGCGATTGGACCGAAACGCACCCGGATCAACCGACTGACGGTCAAGCCCAGGTGCTCCATGATGCGGCGCACCTCGCGGTTACGACCTTCCCTGATGACCAGGCGATACCACTGGTTCACGCCTTCGCCGCCGGCGGGGACGATGCTCTCCAACTGAGCCACACCATCATCCAGTTCCACGCCGTCGAGCAACTGCTTCATCTGTTCGCCGGTCAACGCGCCCAGCAGGCGCACGGCATATTCGCGTTCCACTTCATAACGCGGATGGCTCAGGCGGTTGGCCAGGTCGCCGTTGGTGGTGAAGACCAACAGGCCTTCGGTATTGAAGTCCAGACGTCCCACCGTGATCCAGCGGCCGCCACGTATCGAGGGAAGGCGGTCGAACACCGAAGGACGCCCTTCCGGGTCGTCGCGCGAAACGATTTCGCCCTCCGGCTTGTGATAAATCAGCACACGCGGCACCTGGCGTTTCCATGACAGGCGCACCAGACGCCCGTTCACTTTGACCAGATCGTTCGGCTTGACTCGGTCGCCGACCTTGGCCGGCATGCCGTTGATCGTGACGTGGCCATCGGCAATGAGTTGTTCCATTTCGCGACGCGAACCCATACCGGCCGTGGCCAGTGCTTTCTGCAGTTTTTCGCTGTGGTCCTCAAGCTCGTCGGGCGATGCTTTGAGGGGCCTACCCTTGTAGGAATAACGTGGCATTGTTTTTGAAGGTTTGTTGGTTCTGGTTTTCATATCGGGTCACAGTGGAAAAACTTAAGGTAGACCGGAAAATAAATCGGCCAATACGATAACTAAGCGTTATTTGATAAAAGTGCTAGTAGTCGGTCATATTGAAACACAAGGGCATAAGCATGCCCCAATCGGACGTAGGGTGTGGTGAGCGTAGCGAACCGCACCATGCAGTGCGAATGCTGTTGATGCGGTTCGCTGCGCTCACCACATCCTACGAACTGGAGGCTACAGCGCCTTCTTCCAGAGACTCTTGCGGGATGAGATCGCGTGCCAGTTCCGGCAGAGGCGGCAATTCGGACAGGGCACGGAGATTCAGGTCGGAAAGAAACTGTTTGGTGGTGGCAAACAGGGCGGGACGACCGGGCACCTCCTTGTGCCCCACCACTTCGATCCAGCCACGCTCTTCCAGCGCCCTCACGATCTGGCTATTGACCGCCACGCCGCGAATATCCTCCACATCGCCGCGCGTCACCGGCTGACGGTAGGCGATCACCGCCAGCGTCTCCAACACGGCGCGCGAGTAACGTGGCGGTTTCTCGGGGTTGAGGCGGTCGAGATAGGGTTGCACGTCCGGCCGGGTCTGGAAGCGCCAGCCATCCGCCACCAGCACCAGCTCCACCGCCCTGCCCCGCCAGTCGGATTTGAGTCCTTCCAGCGCGCGACGGAGAAAATCATTGCCCAGCTCCACCTCGAACACCCGCTTGAGTTCCGCCAGGGTCAGGGCGCCGCCACTGGAAAGCAGGACCGCTTCCAGGACACGTTTGACTTCATCGAGATTAAGCGGGTTCTGCATGTTCGGCGGCAACGGCAATTTGGGTGTGGATTTGGGCGTAAATCGGCGTGAAGGGTTCGTTCTGGACGATATCGACCAGCCGCTCACGCACCAGTTCCAGCAGGGCGAGAAAGGACACCACCAGGGAGGAACGGCCCTGGGCCGGATCGAACAAGTCGGAAAACTGGCAGCGGCCAGCTTCCCGCAGGTACTTCAGGATACGGCTCATGTGTTCGCGCACCGAGAGTTCCTGGCGGCCGATACGGTGATGTTTGGTCATCGAAGCACGCTTCAGGATCGCGCCCCAGGCAAGCAGAAGATCGTCGGGCGCCACCTGCGGCAAGCGTTTGGCGGCCAGTTGCGGAATGTGGATGCTCAGGGTCAGGAAATCACGCCCGGCCTGCGGCAGTTCACCCAGCCCACGCGCCGCCAGCTTTGTCTGCTCATATTCCAGCAAGCGCCGCACCAGTTCCGCGCGCGGGTCGAGCCCATCGTCTTCCGCCACCTTCTCCGGGCGCGGCAGCAACATGCGCGACTTGATCTCGATCAGCATCGCCGCCATCACCAGGTACTCCGCCGCCAGTTCCAGACGCTTGTGCTGCATGGCCTCGACGTATTCGATGTACTGGCGGGTCAACGCGCTCATGTTGATGTCGAGGATGTTCAGGCTGTTACGACGGATCAACCAGAGCAACAGGTCGAGCGGGCCTTCGAAGGCTTCCAGAATGACTTCCAGCGCATCCGGCGGGATGTAGAGGTCATTCGGCAGTTCGCTCCACAGTTCGCCCTGTACCCGAGCGAGATGCCGAATCTCTTCTTCGGCGGCTTCCGCTTTTTCCAGAACCTCGCTCATCGCGCCCGCGGCAAAGCGAAACCCGAAGGCGGTGATTTCATCGACACGGAGGTAAACAACACTGGAACGGGCATGACGAAAGCGAGCATGAAATGGGAGTCGATGCTAGCAGAGCCCTGGCACTCTCAAGTACAGCACATCAAACCATTAAGCCGATCCGCCGTGACGTTGATATCCAAACAGCAATGAGCCGCATTGAAACCCGCAAAGGCGTCGAGCCAAACCGCAGGCAGAAGAAGGAATGGGCAGGAATGGGCGAAATACTGGCGGCATGTCGTGGCACCACGACCCTACCTGTCGGTCATCACAGTAAAGCGGGAAGTTCTGCGTTCTGCGTTACGGCATGCGGCTTAATGTGCCTGTAACCGGGTGACCTTGGCGGGAGGGCGGGATACTCTTCTTTACAAGATAATCGTCTATAAAACAAATAGTTACTGTATTTCACAAAATCAATTTTGTACCGCAGTTTTGTACCACAGAAACAACGGTGAATGTATGCCGTGGCAGACAAACATCCACGGCAAATTTGTTCTCAAGAAGCCTGCCGAGGGGGTGCGGCGTTATTGGTGAGCCGCAGATAGTCGAGGACGATGCGGGAACGCAGACAGAGTTTGCGCATCATGGAAGCGATTGACTGGCCGGGCTTCTGGAACGACTTGAGTACCCCGATGGCAAAACGCCGCAGGCGTGTGATGTTTTCGGGGCCGAAACCGGTACGGATACGGCAGCGATCCTCGTCGTAGTTCCAGTCGAGCAGGTAATGCATGGCTTCGATCCGCCAATGGCCGCGATTGAGGGCCAGCAGGCGTTCGGGCGAGGCTTCGTCCGGCGGCCGGCTGGTGAGGCCGAGCGCGATTTCACAGGACGTCTTGCCGGTTTTCTTCTGGACGACCTCGCGCTCGATCAGAAAGACCTGGGCGACGTGGGGAAAATCGAGATAGTCGTTGAGCTGGGTACTGCACCAGATGCGCCGGGTTTCGATGCGGCCATGTCCGATGTCGGTTTCGGAGAAATCAGCCGCCTGGCGATCCGCGAACAGCAGCGCGATGTCCCGTTCGAGGGTCGGCTGATTGCCCTTGGCGGTGAAATGATAGTGGGCCCCCTCTTTGACGAGAAACGCCGCCAGCCCTCGCTGGGTGTGCAGGGCATCGGCCGTGATGTCCCGACCG